>NZ_JBHWFG010000024.1:0-131737 GCF_042733745.1 Streptomyces sp. NPDC059696 | reverse complement strand
GGCCAGGGGGCCGGTACCCTCGGGGCGGGCGCGTCCGGCGGTGCCTTCGGCGGCGGTGCGTCCGGCGCCGGCCGGCTCGGCTCCGGTCAGGGGCCGCGGGCCGCACTGCCCGGGCGGGACGCCGACGGCGGCCGTCCGGGAGCGCCCGGTGGTGCGCGCGGACCGCAGGGTCCCGGCACCTCGTCGTTCGATCAGGGTGGTCCCTCGCAGGGCCGTCCCGCTCCCTCCGGTGCCGGGTTCGGCCAGCAGGCGCCGGGTGCCCCGCAGGGTCTGCAGGCGGCGGGCACCAACGGCGCGCAGGGCCAGGACGCCTTCGGCGGGGGCCGTAGCCGCAAGAAGCAGGGCCGTGCCTCCGAGCAGGGCACGGGCCGCAGGCCGCAGCTGCCGCCGCGTGGCGGTCCCCGGGCCGAACTGCCCGGCGGTGACGCCCAGCAGCGCGTGCCGAGCTGGAGCGACGAGAACGCCCAGCCGCCGGCGCCGCGTGCCTCTGTGGACACCCCGCGCGGGCACGAGGAGCCGGACCTCTCCCGGACGTCGTCGCTGCCGCGTGTGGACGACCGGCAGGGTCCCGGTGCGACGGCGGAGATGCCGGCCGTGCCGCGTGACGACGACCGGCAGGGTCTCGGCTCTCCGTCCGACTTCGGTGCCGCCCAGCACGCGGACCCGTTCGGCCCCGGCGCGCACGCGTCGCAGGGCCAGGGTCAGGGTCCGTTCGTCCGCCCGGACGTCTTCGGCTCCCCCGCGGGCCAGCACGACGCGTCCTCGTCGGGCCAGTACCCCGCGCAGCAGTCCTACGACAACGGCTCGACGGGCCAGTACCCGGCGCCCCGCCAGGACAACGGCACCCAGTACCCGGTCCAGCGCCAGGACAACGGCTCGACCGGCCAGTACCCGGCGCCCCGTCAGGACAACGGCAGCCAGTACCCGGTCCAGCGCCAGGACAACGGCTCGACCGGCCAGTACCCGGCGGCCCGTCAGGACAACGGCTCCACCGGCCAGTACCCGGCGCCCCGTCAGGACAACGGCTCCGGGCGGCCCGGTCTTCCGGGTCCGGCCACGTCGGCCGATCCCGCGGGCGCGGGCCGGTTCGAGCGGCCGCAGGACGGCGGCGGCCGGGGTCCGGCCGACTTCGGCGCCCCGCGTCCGCCCGCCCCGCAGGCCCGTCCGGTCCGGCAGGAGCCCGAGGCCCTGCCGCCGGCGTCCGGTCCGGGCGACGGTCGTACGCCGCTGTACGACACGCTGGAGACCAACTGGTTCCACGGCCAGCAGGAGCAGCAGCAGCCGCAGAACAACGGCTCCGCACCGGCCGCTCCGCAGCAACCGCAGCAACCGCAGGGACCCACCGGTCCTCAGCGGTCCGCCGCCCCCGCCGGGTGGCGCACCTCGCCGAACGACGACCTCGTCCGCCAGGCCGAGCGCGTCCGCCAGCCCGCCGCGGGTGGTATCACCACCTCCGGCCTGCCGCGCCGGGTCCCCCGGGCCAACCTCGTCCCGGGCACGGCGCAGCAGCAAACCCACCAGAGCGGTCCGCAGGTCTCGCGTGCGCCCGATGACGTACGCGGCCGGCTGACCAATCTCCGTCGGGGAATCGCACAGGGTCGTCAGGCCGGTTCCACCCAGACCGGCAGCCACCCACGGCCCACTCACCAGCAGGAGCGTTAGTTGAGTCCGATGAGCCAGGCGGCACAGAATCTCAACTGGTTGATCACCAACTTCGTGGACAACACCCCCGGGGTGTCCCACACCGTCGTCGTGTCCGCCGACGGTCTCCTCCTGGCGCTGTCGGAGGGCTTCCCGCGCGACCGCGCCGACCAGCTCGCGGCCGTCGCCTCGGGCCTGACGTCCCTGACGGCAGGCGCTTCCCGGATCTTCGAGGGCGGTGAGGTGGCGCAGACGGTGGTGGAGATGGAGCGGGGATTTCTCTTCCTCATGTCCGTCTCCGACGGCTCGTCGCTGGCCGTCCTCGCCCACCCGGAGTGCGACATCGGCCTCGTCGGCTACGAGATGGCCCTCCTGGTCGACCGCGCGGGCGCGGTCCTCACCCCCGACCTGCGGGCTGAGCTCCAAGGCAGTCTGCTTCACTGATCGGCCCCGGCACCACCCGTCTCACCACATCACCGTCCGGCCGCCACAGACCCCACACAGGCCCCGTCAGACGGCTTGCTGACCGACTTGCTGTCCCGCCCGGAGGACCCATGACCCCGCCCACCGCCTCTCATGATCCGTACGCGGAGCCGTACGAGGACGAGGGCGACCAGCCGCTGGTAAGGCCGTACGCCATGACCGGTGGCCGGACGCGGCCGCGCTACCAGCTGGCCATCGAGGCACTGATCAGTACGACCGCGGACCCCGCCGCGCTCATGGGGCTGCTCCCGGAGCACCAGCGGATCTGCCACCTGTGCCGTGAGGTGAAGTCGGTGGCCGAGGTGTCGGCGCTGCTCAACATGCCGCTGGGGGTGGCCCGGATCCTGGTCGCGGACCTCGCCGAGGCCGGTCTCGTCGCGATCCACCAGCCGGGCGGCGACGACGCCACCGGCGCACCGGACGTGACTCTGCTCGAAAGGGTGCTCAGTGGACTTCGCAAGCTCTGACGCGGGGCGGTCCACCACCTCCGCGAAGATAGTCGTGGCCGGTGGCTTCGGCGTGGGCAAGACCACGTTCGTGGGTGCCGTCTCGGAGATCAACCCGCTGCGCACCGAGGCCGTCATGACGTCCGCTTCGGCCGGCATCGACGACCTCACCCACACCGGGGACAAGACCACCACCACGGTGGCCATGGACTTCGGCCGTATCACCCTGGACCAGGACCTGATCCTGTACCTGTTCGGTACGCCCGGTCAGGACCGCTTCTGGTTCATGTGGGACGACCTGGTGCGCGGCGCCATCGGCGCGGTGGTGCTCGTGGACACCCGGCGCCTGGCCGACTGCTTCCCGGCCGTGGACTACTTCGAGAACAGCGGTCTGCCGTTCGTCGTGGCGCTGAACGGCTTCGACGGTCAGCAGCCCTACCAGCCCGAAGAGGTGCGCGAGGCGCTGCAGATCGGTCCCGACACCCCGATCATCACGACGGACGCGCGGCACCGGGCCGATGCGAAGAGTGCCCTGATCACGCTGGTCGAGCACGCTTTGATGGCACGGCTGAGGTAGCACCCAATTCTGAGGCGTCATACGGCAGTTGTCGTAGATACACCGGAGCCGACTGTGTCCTTTGACACGGTCGGCCAAGGTGTTCATAACGTTTCGGCAGAGGAATCGGGTGGTACGGCCACGCGTCGCGCACATCCGGTCTCGCTGCGCGCACAATCGCCCCGCCTTTTGGCGGGGCTCGCTCTTTATGACCGTTTTATCTGGGGCTTACATCACGTCGATTCCCCTCCTCCGACTGTTTGGAAGAGCGCAGGTCGTCGTGCTGGAATGCCTGAACTGCCCAATAGTCAATGACGTACTCGTCCGTCGCCGGCGACTTGGGCTCTGAACACTGCGGCACAACGTTGGTGCCGACCGCCGAGAGGTTGTTGGTCGAGTGAGGCGAAGCAAGAACAGTCCCGAGCCGTCGGCCCGGGGCAACTTCACCCCGCCGCCGCGCACAGCGGCGCCCGCCCCCGTGCCCGGTTCGGAACCGACGGCCGCGCCCGCCGAGAGCGGCGGCCGTCTCTCCCCGCGCAACTGGCGCGTGGCGACCAGGCTGAACGCGATCCTGCTCATACCCGTGGTGGTCGGCCTCGTCATGGGCGGCTTCCAGGTGAAGAGCTCGATCGACACCTGGCAGGAGGCCGAGGACGCGGAGAACACCGCGCGCCTGGTCCGCGCGTCGCTGCTCTACGCCAACGCCCTCTACAACGAACGCGACATCACCGCCGCCCCGCTGCTGCAGGGCAAGGGCCAGGACGACAAGACCGTCGTCGACGCCCGCAAGCTCACCGACAAGGCCAAGGACGAGTTCGACGCCGCCGCGCAGGACATGCCGGCGAAGCCCGGCCTGGAGCGCCGGCTCGACCTCTTCCGCAAGGCGGAGCCCAAGCTGGCCACCCTGCGCCAGGTCGCCTACACCTCCAAGCTCAAGGGCGTACAGACCGAAGAGGGCTACGTCGAGGTCGCTCACCCGCTGACGGAGTTCGCCAACGAGCTCGGCCTCGGCACCGGCAACATCACCAGCTACGGCCGGACCGTGTACGCCATGGAGCTGACCAAGGCGGCCCTGTCGCTGCAGCGGTCCATCGGCATGCACATCCTGGTCAAGCCGGGCCCGGACGCCGGCAACCTCGCCAGCCAGCGCATCGCCCTCTCCTCGTACGCCTACCTCGAGCGCATCGCCGTGCAGGAGTACATCGGCGGTGGCACCCAGCAGGACGCGGACAAGCTCGAGGCCGCCGAGGCCAAGATCAAGGCCGACGGTGCCGCGATGGCCCGCGAGGCCAAGGGCAAGAACCCGGACTACGTGCCGCCGCCCGCCAACCCGACGACGATGATCTCGGCCGTGGCGACGCTGCCGAGCACGGACCCGAGCGCCCGTGCCGCGCTCGCCGAGAAGGGCGTCACCGCCGAGAACTGGTGGGCGGTCAACACGCTCAAGTTCAACGCGTACGAGAAGATCGAGACGGACATGGCCGACAAGGCCGTGAGCGAGGCGTCCGACATCGCCGACGACGCCCAGCGTGACGCCTACATCACCGGTGCCGCCGTCGTGGTCGCCCTGCTCCTGGCCTTCATCCTGGCCGGTGCGGTCGCCCGCCAGATGAGCCGCTCGATGCGCCAGCTGCGCAACGCCGCCTTCGGTATCGCCGAGCAGCGTCTGCCGATGCTGGTCGACCAGCTCTCGCGCACCGACCCCGGCCGGGTCGACACCCGCGTCGCCCCCATCCCGATCGCCACCACGGACGAGATCGGCGAGGTCGCCCGCGCCTTCGACCAGGTCCACCGCGAGGCCGTCCGGCTCGCCGCCGAGCAGGCCCTGCTGCGGGGCAATATCAACGCGATCTTCACCAACCTCTCGCGCCGCAACCAGTCGCTGATCGAGGGCCAGCTGACCCTGATCACCGACCTGGAGAACAACGAGGCCGACCCGGACCAGCTGGAGAACCTCTTCCGCCTGGACCACCTCGCGACCCGTATGCGCCGCAACGGCGAGAACCTCCTGGTCCTCGCGGGCGAGGAGCCCGGCCGCCGCTGGGACCAGCCGGTGCCGCTGGTCGACGTGCTGCGCGCCGCCTCCTCCGAGGTGGAGCAGTACGAGCGCATCGAGCTCTCCGGCGTCCCGGAGGCCGAGATCCACGGCCGCGCGGTGACCGACCTCGTGCACCTGCTCGCCGAGCTGCTGGAGAACGCGACGACGTTCTCCTCCCCGCAGACCAAGGTTCGTGTGACCGCCACCCGTCTCCCCGACGGTCGGGTCATGATCGAGATCCACGACAAGGGCATCGGCCTGACCGCCGAGGACTTCGCGGACATCAACCACAAGCTGGCCAACCCGCCGACCGTGGACGCCGCGATCTCGCAGCGCATGGGTCTGTTCGTGGTCGGCCGACTGTCCGACCGGCACGGCATCCGCGTCCAGCTGCGCCCCTCGGGCGAGCAGGCCGGCACCACCTCGCTGGTCATGCTGCCGGACGCGATCACCCACGGTGGCGGCGGCGAGCAGCACGTGGACCGCGACGAGTTCACCGTCTCGCAGATCATCCCGGAGCAGAACTTCGGCGGCGAGGACTTCAACCAGCAGCAGTCCATGCGTACGGCCGCGGAGCTCGGCTTCGACGACAGCCGCTACTCCGACGTCCCCGACGACATACGGGAGCTGGACCCCGTCGGCCGCTCCCTGATGCGCGAGGAGCGCCGGGCGGCCCTGGAGTCGCAGTCGAACGAGCAGCCCGCGCTGCCCGGGCAGAGCGGCCAGGACCCGAACCAGGCGAGCGGGTACCGCGACGAGTACAACGGGCACAACGGCCCGCAGGGCTACGACGCCGGGCAGGCCTACGACACCGGCCAGAGCGGCTACCCGGAGCAGCAGCCGTCCTCGTACGACCGCCAGGCGCCGTACGAGCAGCAGCAGGCGTCGTACGAGGAGCAGCGGCACACGGCGTACGAGGAGCCGCAGCAGCCTGCTTACGACGAGCAGTACTACGCGCCGAACGGCGGCCTGCCGCAGAACGACACCTTCTCGCCGAACGGCGGCTACCCGGAGCCCTCTTATGCGGAGCCGGCCCAGGAGGAGTCCTCGGAGCGGGGTGCGGGCACGGCAGGTGGTTTCGCCGCGTTCGAGCAGCGCCGTCACCAGGACGACTGGCCGCAGCAGGACGGTTACCGCAACGGCTACCCGAGCCAGTACCCTTCTCAGGCCCCGGAAACGGAATCTGCGCAGGCCGCTGACGCAAGTGAGCAGGACCGCGTAGGCTTCGACCGTCCGGGATCGAGCCCCTCCGCCGCTCACACGATGACCGACGCCGGGCTTCCCCGCCGTGGATCCACCGCGAGCGGTGCGAACGGCACGGGTGGCGCACGGCAAGTGAGCCAGGAGCCGCCGGCCTCCTCTTCGGAGAACAACGGCGACGACTGGCGCTCGGCCAACGACGAGCGGTGGCAGCAGGCCTCGCAGCTCCGGAAGCCCAAGGCGGGCGGGGTCACCTCCTCCGGCCTGCCGAGGCGGGTACCCAAGGCGAACCTGATCGAGGGTGCCGCCGAAAGCACCCCCCAGGGAGGCCCCCAGGTCTCCCGCGCCCCGGAGGACGTCCGGGGCAGGCTGAGCAACCTGCGTCGGGGCGTCCAGCGCGGGCGCAGCGCAGGCAGTGAAACGAACGGCCAGGGCTTCGGTCCTGACAGCACCTACAACCAGGAGCGTTAGTGTGAGCCCGATGAGCCAGGCGGCACAGAACCTGAACTGGTTGATCACCAACTTCGTGGACAACACCCCGGGGGTGTCCCACACGGTGGTGGTCTCCGCCGACGGACTCCTTCTGGCGATGTCCGAAGGCTTCCCCCGCGACCGCGCCGACCAGCTCGCGGCCGTCGCCTCCGGTCTGACGTCTCTGACGGCAGGCGCCTCCCGGATCTTCGAGGGCGGCAGCGTGAACCAGACGGTCGTGGAGATGGAGCGGGGATTCCTGTTCATCATGTCCATCTCCGACGGATCGTCCCTCGCGGTTCTCGCACACCCGGAGGCGGACATCGGCCTCATCGGGTACGAGATGGCGCTGTTGGTCGACCGAGCCGGTACGGTCCTGACACCGGACCTTCGTGCAGAGCTCCAGGGGAGCCTGCTCAACTAGTAGACGGACGGTGCGTTTTGGCGTCCCGTGGCCGTAAGGTTTCGGGACGCGGCTCCACAGCGATGGGTGCCAGGCACAGTCGGAGGAGGAGAAAGTGGCAACACCCCCAGGCGGTTCGTCTTCGGGCAACTGGTCGTACGGCCCTGCCCAGGGCCAGGGCGACGGTGGTCAGAACCCGAACCGTTACAACTTCCCCTCCGCACCGAGCCACCGGCAGCCGTACGCGCCGCAGGGCCCCGGTCCGTCGCCGTACGACCAGCCGCCGGCCCCGCGCATCCAGCCCGTGCAGCCGCAGCGCCGCACCCCCGAGCCGGCGCCCGCGGGGGCGTCGAACAACCCCCTGGTGCGTCCGTACGCCATGACCGGCGGACGGACCCGCCCGCGCTACCAGCTCGCCATCGAGGCGCTGGTGCACACCACTGCGCAGCCGCACCAGATGCAGGGCCAGTTGCCCGAGCATCAGCGGATCTGCAACCTCTGCCGGGAGATCAAGTCGGTCGCCGAGATCTCGGCGCTCCTCACGATCCCTCTCGGCGTGGCCAGGATCCTCGTCGCCGACTTGGCGGAGGCGGGACTGGTCGCCATCCATCAGCCCGGCGGCGACGAGAACGCCGGCGGCCAGCCAGACGTGACACTGCTCGAAAGGGTGCTCAGTGGACTTCGCAAGCTCTAGCGGAGGGCCTTCCCGCTCCACCACGTCCGCGAAGATCGTGGTGGCTGGCGGCTTCGGCGTGGGCAAGACCACGTTCGTGGGTGCCGTCTCGGAGATCAACCCGCTGCGCACCGAGGCCGTCATGACGTCCGCTTCGGCCGGCATCGACGACCTCACCCACACCGGGGACAAGACCACCACCACGGTGGCCATGGACTTCGGCCGTATCACCCTGGACCAGGACCTGATCCTGTACCTGTTCGGTACGCCCGGTCAGGACCGCTTCTGGTTCATGTGGGACGACCTGGTGCGCGGCGCCATCGGCGCGATCGTGCTGGTCGACACGAGGAGGCTCGCCGACTGCTTCCCCGCCGTCGACTACTTCGAGAACTCGGGCCTGCCGTTCGTCATCGCGCTGAACGGCTTCGACGGCCAGCAGCCGTACACGCCGGACGAGGTGCGCGAGGCGCTGCAGATCGGTCCCGACACCCCGATCATCACGACGGACGCGCGGCACCGGGCCGATGCGAAGAGTGCCCTGATCACGCTGGTCGAGCACGCGCTGATGGCTCGACTGCGGTAGTTCTCTGCGGTAGTTCTCCTGCTGTGGGACAGCCCCTGGCGGCCTTTGAGCTGCCGGGGGCTGTCGCGTTGCCGGGTGCGGGTTGTGGGGGCTGGTCGCGCAGTTCCCCGCGCCCCTCAGGGCACGCACCCCGTGAGCGCAACAAGGAAGAGGCCCCTCCGGGTGGAGGGGCCTCTTCCTTGTTGTTGCTCAGCGCCAGCTGTGCGGGGCGCGGAAGCCCGGCTCGCGTTCCAGGCGGCGCCAGCCTGCCTTGTTGCGGCCTCGGTGGGCCGGGGCCGGGTCCGTGGGGCGGGCGGCGGCGCGGGCCAGGAGGATGGCCGTGATGGCGGCGACCTCTTCGGGCTCGGCGTGGCCCTTCTCGACGCGGATGTCAGCAGATTCCATGGGTGTCAGTCTCCGTGAGGCAGATGTCCGCAGGGTTACTGCGGCGGGTTGCCGTGCTTGCGGGACGGCAGGTCCGCGTGCTTGGTCTGGAGCATCGCGAGGGACTTGATGAGCACCTCGCGGGTCTCGGCGGGGTCGATGACGTCGTCGACCAGGCCGCGCTCGGCCGCGTAGTAGGGGTGCATCAGCTCGGACTTGTACTCCTTGACCATGCGGGCCCGCATGGCCTCGGGGTCCTCGGCGTCGGCGATCTGGCGGCGGAAGATGACGTTGGCCGCACCCTCCGCTCCCATGACGGCGATCTCGTTCGTCGGCCACGCGTAGGTGAGGTCGGCACCGATGGACTGGCTGTCCATGACGATGTACGCACCTCCGTAGGCCTTGCGCAGGATCAGCGAGATCCTCGGCACGGTCGCGTTGCAGTAGGCGTAGAGGAGCTTCGCGCCGTGGCGGATGATGCCACCGTGCTCCTGGTCGACGCCCGGGAGGAAGCCGGGGACGTCCAGAAGAGTGATGATCGGGATGTTGAACGCGTCGCACATCTGCACGAAGCGGGCCGCCTTCTCGGAGGCCTCGATGTCCAGCACACCCGCCAGGGCCTGCGGCTGGTTCGCCACGATGCCGACGACCTGGCCGTCCATCCGGCCCAGCGCGCAGATGATGTTGCGGGCCCAGCGCTCGTGGACTTCCAGGTAGTCGCCGTCGTCGACGATCTCCTCGATGACCTTGGCCATGTCGTACGGCCGGTTGCCGTCCGCCGGGACCAGGTCCAGGAGGACGTCCGAGCGGCGGTCGGCCGGGTCCGAGGACTCGGAGCGGGGCGGGTTCTCGCGGTTGTTCTGCGGGAGCAGGGACAGGAGGTAGCGGACCTCGGCGATGCAGGTCTCTTCGTCGTCGTAGGCGAAGTGGCAGACACCGGAGGTCTCGGCGTGGACGTCGGCGCCGCCCAGGCCGTTCTGCGTGATCTCCTCGCCGGTGACCGCCTTGACGACGTCGGGGCCGGTGATGAACATCTGCGACGTCTCGCGGACCATGAACACGAAGTCGGTGAGGGCGGGGCTGTAGGCCGCGCCGCCGGCGCACGGGCCGAGCATGACCGAGATCTGCGGGATGACGCCCGAGGCCTTGGTGTTGCGCTGGAAGATGCCGCCGTAGCCGGCGAGGGCCGAGACGCCCTCCTGGATACGGGCACCGGCGCCGTCGTTCAGCGACACCAGCGGGGCACCGGCCGCGATGGCCATGTCCATGATCTTGTGGATCTTCGTGGCGTGGGCCTCGCCCAGGGCACCACCGAAGATGCGGAAGTCGTGCGCGTAGACGAAGACCGTGCGGCCCTCCACCGTGCCCCAGCCGGTGATCACACCGTCGGTGTACGGCTTCTTGGCCTCCAGGCCGAAGCCCGTGGCGCGGTGCCGGCGCAGCTGCTCGACCTCCCGGAAGGACTCCGGGTCGAGGAGGAGTTCGATGCGCTCGCGCGCCGTCAGCTTGCCCTTGGCGTGCTGCGCCGCGGTCGCCTTCTCGCTCGGTCCGGCCACCGCCTGCGCGCGGATCTCGTGCAGTTCGGCCACGCGTCCACGCGCGTCGGTCGGCTCACCCGGCGCCTCATCCAAAACGGTCATGTAGCGACCTTACGAAGCCGAGCGAGAAATGCGGGCCGTCGACTCCTCACAGTCTCCGGCGTGTTTTCCTGGTACCCCTGAACAGAACCGTGGCGGAGTGCAGCCTTTCCGACTGCTCAGGGGGCGTGTCGCTTGTGGGGGTCACACAAAACCGTCAGGCGAGAGTCACCTCACAGATATGCGTGGCGCATGCCTCCCCCGGAGTGACGCGCACGCGGAGCCGGCGTCCTGTGGAGATCACCTCGACGGTGTCGTCCACGCGGTCGACCCGCCGGACCGGGCGGTCCCAGGTGATCTCCAGGGGCGCGCCCGTGCGGGGCGGTTCGCTCACGCAGAGGGTAGCGGTGCGGCCCCGGACGACGGTCAGCACGCTCGCGGCGGCGGACGCGGTGAGGGGGCCCGCGGTGCCCGGTGTCCAGAAGTTCGCGGCCGTGCAGCCCAGGGAGGGCACGGTGACGGCCTGGCGGTCCGGGTCGTTGGCGAGCAGCGCCAGCCAGTGGCGGTCGGCGGCGCGGCGCGCGACGGCGGGGCGGGACGCCCCGGGCAGGAGGACGTAGGCGTAGGTGGCGTTCTCGGGGTCGGTGCCGTGGTCGAACCAGAGGGTCTGCCAGCGGCGGGTGCGCCGCTCCCCCGTGCTGCCGGTGTTGATGTCGGACCAGGCGCCGGTGCGGTCCTCGCGCAGCGCCTTCAGCTCGCCGTCGAACACCAGCCAGCCGCCGTGGCCCTCCAGGTGGGCCCACTTCGGCCCCTTCACGAAGCGCTGGCTGCCGCATCCGCCGAGGTTGCGGTTGTCGACGACCGTCTCGACCGGGACGCCGTCGGCACAGGTGATCCCGGCGCCCAGGCAGATCACCGCGTCCGCGACGCAGAACCAGGACTTGCGGGCCTCCAGGGTGGAGCCGAGGCCCTTGAGGTGCTGGCCGAGGGCGGCGAAGGTGCCGTCGGTGGTGCCGCCGACCCAGCGCGCGTCCGGGCGTGCGGCGCCCCACTCGCCGCCCTCGCGGTCGGCGAGCCGCTTGGTGGAGACGGTGGTGCCGGGCAGCCGGTACCAGTCGACGGTCGGCCAGTACCAGTCCGTGTACTGGTCACCGGTGCCCTCGGCCCACCAGCTGACCATGCCCGCGCCGGTGTGCCAGCCGCGGGGGTTCTCGCCGTTGCCGCACTCGTAGTGGGCGATGCGGTCGCTGGCCATGGCGATGTTCACGGTGAGGCCGGGGCCGCGGTGGACGGCGCGGTCCATGGCGGCGAACAGGTGGTGCCCGGTGGGTTCGGGCGCGGCCGGGCCGGGTGCGGCGGCGACGGCGTGCAACCGGGCCAGGTCGGCGACGCCGAACTGGGGTGCCGTCAGGATCGGGCTCACGGTGTCCCGCTGGATCCAGCCCTTGACGCGGGCGTGCCAGCGTGCGCGTTCCGCCGGGCTCGCGCCGGTGGCGAGGAGGGCGATGGCCGCGATGAGCTGGTGGCCGTGGAAGTGGTCGCCGCGCAGGATCCCGCGGTCGTCGGTGGTGAGGTGACCGCGGCTGATGGCACGCCCATTGACGCTGTCCATGACCAGTCCGTCGTGGAGGAGCGGGGCGTAGGCGCGCTCGACGCTGTCGAGGACGATCTGCCGGCCGGGGTCGGTGACCTCCCAGTCCGATCCGGCGAGGAGGGCGAAGAGACGGCCGAGTCCGTCGAGCATGACCTGGCCGTAGGTGCCCGAGTAGGCGACCCAGGTGTGCTGGACGAAGGAGCCGTCGGCGTAGAGGCCGTCGCCCCGGGTGACGTACGGGAAGACCGGGGAGAGCGCGTCCCGGGCGAGGGCGATCCTGGCGGGGTCGCGGCCGAGGACGCCGCGCAGGGCGACGGAGCGGCACAGGTCGACGCGGTTGGCGCCGGTGGAGGTGCCGCTGTAGTCGCCGAGGGCCGCGTCGGGGACGCAGTGGTCGACGGCGGCGCAGGCGGCGTCGACGCGGGTCCGGCCCAGCTCCTCGTAGAGGGCGGCGGTGATGTCCATCAGCAGGCGGGGGCTGCCGATCTGCCACTCCCACCAGTTGCCGTAGGGGGTGGTGGCGGGGTGGTAGACGGTGGCGGAGAGGTGGTCGAGGCCCCGCAGGATGCCGGCGAGGAGGCCGGGGTCGGCGGTCGAGCCGGTGCCCTGCTGGACGTAGGCCTGGGTCATGGTCCACAGGCGCGCGTAGCCGAGGGTGATGCCGGCCGGGGGGTCGAAGGGGTGGCCGGGCCACAGGGAGTGCGCCGTCGGGGCCATGCTCGCGTGCAGGTCGCGGGCGAGGGCGCCGGTCTCGGCGAGCCGGGTGGCGTAGGGCTCGGCCGCCGGGTCGTACCCGGTGCCGAGGGAAATGCCGAGCCAGCGGCGGCGAAGGGTCTCGTACGGGTCGCCCGGCGGTCCGGCGTTCGGTCCCGCGGGCGCGGCGCCCCCGGTCGCCGCGAGGGCCGCGGCCGCCAGCAGCAGGGCACGGCGGCCGGGCCGGAACGGGGCGGCGGCCCCGGCCGTGCGGCGGGGGACGACGCGACGCTGCGGAGTCATGCCCATGCCCTACCACGGGGAGGCGGTCACCTGAACGATGGATCCGGCCGGAGTGACCGGAACGGCGGTACCGGCCGTACAGGGTGGCAGCGGCGGTACGGGCCGTACAGGGCGGTACCGGCGGTACGAGCCGCCGTACAAGGCGGTTCGGGCCGGGCCGTACAGGGTGGCAGCGGCGGTACGGGCCGTACAGGGCGGTACCGGTGGCACGGGCCGTATAGGGGTGGCACCGGCGGTACCGGTCGTACAGGGTGGCACCGGCGTACGGGTCGCGGCGCGAGATCCCCGGAGCGGCGGAACCGCGGCGCGGGTGGCCTCCGGATGAGGCCCGGGGCGACGAAGGCCCTGTGTGGTCAGCCGAAGCGGTTGAGCAGGCGGCGGTACAGGCCCGGTGCGAGGCCCCGGACCCGGCCGGGGACGGTCAGCCAGGTGGGGACGTAGGCCTCGTCGCGCTCCTCCCGGACGGCCTCCCAGATGGTGCCGGCGACGCAGCCCGGCGAGAGGAGACCGGTGCGGGTGCCGTCGTAGGGCCTGCCACGGCGGGTGTGGAAGGCCGTGTCGACGGCTCCGGGGACGACGAGGGTGACGCCCACGCCCGTACCGCGCAGCTCCTGGCGCAGCGCCTCGGCGAACGCGGCCAGGCCGGCCTTGGCGGCGGAGTACACCGCCTCCTCCCGCAGGCCGACGCAGCCCGCGACCGAGCCGAGCAGCACGACCCGGCCCCGCCCGGCCGCGATCATGGAGGGCAGCACCTCGCGGACCAGGTGCAGCGTGGCGTTGAGGTCGAGGGTGAGGACCCGGTCGATGTCGGTGTGCGGCATGGCCGTGAAGGGGCCCGTCCAGCCCATGCCCGCCCCGGCGACCAGGACGTCGACGCGGCCGGTGGTGTGCAGCGCGGACTGGGCCAGCAGGCGGGGCCCGTCCGGGGCGGCGAGGTCGGCGGGCAGCACGACGGCCGAGGTGCCGGAGGCCGTCTGCTCCAGGCGGTTGCGGTCGCGTCCGCTGAGCAGCAGCTGCCAGCCGTCCATCGCGAACCGCCGGGCCGTGGCCGCCCCGATCCCGGAGGAGGCGCCGGTGACCAGGGCCACGCGCCGGTCGAGACGCCGCGGTGGCCCGTACTGGTGCACCCGGGCGGGCACGGGGGCCGTGGAGCGGCGCGGGGCGGGATCCGCCGGTGGGTCGTAGGCCGAGCCGGAGCCGGTGAGTGTCACGAGTCGCTCTCCCCTGCGCTGGGCGTCCGCCGTGGTCTCGTCTGTCTCCATGCGCTCCCTTGACACGGAACCCCCTCTCGCCGGACATCGCCACCGCACCGGGCACCGGCCGCGACCCGACGCCCCGCGGCGCGAGGGGCCCACGGCCCCTGGGCCGACCGGCGTGCGGCCACCGTGCGCGGCGTCGAGGGGTGCGCCCGCGCGGGCCGCGGGATTGCGCCATGCGGCGGAACGGCGGACGTGCGGCGGACGCGGCGCGCGGAACCTTTCCCGAAGATGTTGAACATTGAACGGAATAGGTCTACGGTGGGTCGCGTTGGAGTAGTTAAAGATTCAACATCACGCACAGGAGGCGTACACCATGGGCATCTTCAACCGCACCGAGACCCGCACCGCTGCCGCGGACACCGCCGTGAACCCGGAGCTGGCCGCCCTGACCGGCGACTACACGATCGACCCGGCGCACTCGACGATCGGCTTCACCGCCCGGCACGCCATGGTCACGAACGTCAAGGGCAGCTTCCAGGACTTCACCGGCACGCTGCACCTCGACGGCACCGACCCGTCGCGCTCGACGGCCTCCCTCGACGTCGTGATGGACAGCATCGAGACCGGCAACGCCGACCGTGACGGCCACCTCAAGAGCGCGGACTTCTTCAAGACGGACGAGTTCCCGGCCATGACCTTCCGCTCCACCAAGGCGGAGGCGCTCGGCGGCGACGACTACCGGATCACCGGCGAACTGACGATCCTCGGCACCACCCGCACGCTCGCCATCGACCTCGAGTTCAACGGCGCCGCGAAGGACCCCTTCGGCAACGAGCGCGTCGGCTTCGAGGGCAAGGCGGAGATCCTGCGCTCCGAGTGGGGCCTGACCTGGAACGCCGCACTGGAGACCGGCGGCGTCCTGGTCTCGGACAAGATCAAGCTGAACTTCGACATCTCGGCCATCCGGAACGCGTGAGCCCTGGGGGGCCGGCCCGGTGAAGCGTCACCGGGCCGGTCTGGCCGGTTCCCGGCCCTTGTGCAAGGACCGTCGGCGTTCCCATAATCCAGCAGCAGTATTTTGACCAGTCCATGCCAGCACATGGACGTTCTTTTTGTCTCCGCTGCTGTCATGCACTCGTCAATCTGATGCTTCGGTTGCACCTCCCCAGTCAACCCCCCACGGAAGGCATCACGTTGAAGAGACTCCTCACGGCCCTCAAGAGATGCGCGGTCCTCGGCGCCGCCGCACTCGCGATCGCCAGTCTCCAGCCCGTCTCCGCCGCCCAGGCCGCCCCGTCGCCCGTCGTCGGCGGGACCCGGGCCGCGCAGGGCGAGTTCCCGTTCATGGTCCGGCTGTCGATGGGCTGCGGCGGCGCCCTCTACACCCAGCAGATCGTGCTCACGGCCGCGCACTGCGTGGGCAGCTCCGGCAACAACACCGGCATCACCGCCACCGCGGGGGTCGTCGACCTCCAGTCGACCAGCGGCCGGGTCCAGGTCCGCTCCACCAAGGTGCTGCGCGCCCCCGGCTACAACGGCACCGGCAAGGACTGGGCGCTGATCAAGCTCGCGCAGCCCATCAATCTGCCGACGCTGAAGATCGCCACGACGACGCAGTACAACACCGGTGACTTCACCGTCGCCGGCTGGGGCGCGAACCGGGAGGGCGGCTCCCAGCAGCGCTACCTCCTCAAGGCGACCGTGCCCTTCGTCAGCGACGCCGCGTGCAAGGCCTACGGCGGCCTCTACAGCGGCCTGGTCGCGAACGAGGAGATCTGCGCCGGCTTCGACGCGGGCGGTGTCGACACCTGCCAGGGCGACTCCGGCGGCCCGATGTTCCGCAAGGACAACGCGGGCGACTTCATCCAGGTGGGCATCGTGAGCTGGGGCGAGGGCTGCGCCCGGCCCGAGGCCCCCGGCGTCTACACGGAGGTCTCCACCTTCGCCTCCGCCATCGCCTCGGCGGCATCGACCCTCTGACACGCGGCTTCGGGGCCCGGCGCCGAGGGGCGCCGGGCCCGTTCCGTTCCGTTCCGTTTACGGATGCCCCCCTCCGCGCGCACGCACCGCCTCTGGGGCTTCACCGACTCCGGCTTCCGCACCGCCGCCCGGGCGGCGCGGAAAGGAAAACCGGTGGACCCGCCCGCCCCGGCACGCCTAGCCTGCCGTTCATGTCAGGCCCCGAGGCGTCCAGAGTGTGGCCACCGGCTCTCCGGTGGCTGATCGTGACGCCGATGCCGGGCCGCTGAAGCCGCCCGCTCCGCTCCGCTGCCGGTGTGCCGTCCGACTGTCGTGTCCGACGTCGACCTTTCGGTGCGGAGTTCTTTCATGCCGTTCGCTCTTCTTCTGCTGGGCCTTGCCGTGTTCGCGCAGGGTACGTCCGAGTTCATGCTGTCCGGGCTGGGGCCCGCCATCGCGCGGGACCTGGGGGTGTCCGTATCCACCGCGGGTGCGCTGACCTCGGCTTTCGCGGCGGGGATGGTGGTAGGGGCGCCCCTTGTCGCGGGGCTCGCGCGGCGCTGGCCGCGGCGGGGCGCGCTGCTGGCCTTCCTCGGGGTCTTCCTCGCCGCCCATGTGGTCGGTGCGCTCACCGACAGCTTCACCGTCCTGCTCGTCACGCGCGTGGCGGGGGCGTTCGCCAACGCCGGTTTCCTCGCGGTCGCGCTGGTCGCCGCCGTGGGGATGGTCCCGGCCGGTGCGACGGCACGCGCGACGTCCACGCTGCTCGGCGGGGTGACGCTGGCGTGCGTGGCCGGGGTCCCGGCCGGGGCCGTGCTCGGCGAACTGTGGGGCTGGCGTGCCGCGTTCTGGGCCGTCGCCCTGGTGTCCCTGCCGGCGCTGGTCGCGGTGGCCTGGTCCGTGCCGGGCGGTGCGGCCGAGGGTGCGCCGCCCGCGCTGCGCGGTGAACTGCGGTCGCTGCGCGACTCGCGGCTGCTCGTCACCCTGCTGCTGGGCGCCCTGCTGAACGGCGCGACGTTCTGCACCTTCACCTATCTCGCGCCGCTGGTCACCGAGGTGACGGGGCTGGGCGACGGCTGGGTGCCCGCGGTCCTGGCCCTGTTCGGGGCCGGGGCGTTCCTCGGCGTGACCGTCGCGGGGCGTCTCGCCGACCGGCGTCCCCTGGCGGTCCTCGGCTGCGGGGGTCTGGCGCTGGGCGCGGGCTGGTGCGCGCTTGCCCTCGGGGCGGGCCATGCGGTCCTCGCCCTTGCGCTCGTCCTCGCGCAGGGCGCCCTGTCCTTCGGCGTCGGCTCCACGCTGATCGCGCGGGCGCTGTCCGCGGCGCCGGGCGCACCGACCCTGGCGGGTGGTTTCGCGACGGCGGCGTTCAACGTGGGCGCGGCGGTGGGTCCCTGGGCGGGAGGGACGGTGCTCGGCGCGGGGCTCGGGTACCGGGCGCCGGTGTGGGTCAGCGCGGGTCTGGTCGCGGCGGCGTTCGTGGTCGCCGGGGTGGCGGGGCGCGGCATCCGGGAGCGGCGCGCGGACGGGCAGCCGCTGCGGCGCTGAGCCGGCACCCCCGGGGGCCCGGGACCCGGGCCCTGGTCAGAAACCGCCCCCGAAGTCCCCGCCGCCGCCGAAGTCCCCGCCTCCGAAGCCGCCTCCGAAATCGCCGCCGAAGTCGCCGGTGTTGAAGTCCGCGCCGGAGACGTCGCCGCCCTCGTAGCCGCCGAAGTCGCCGTAGCCGGAGCCGTAGTCGGCCGCGTAGGCGGGACCGGCCATCATGCTGCCGAGCATGGTGCCGACGAGGAGGCCGGGCAGGAGCCCGCCGCCGAAGTAGCCGCCGGCCCAGGGGCCGTACGCCGGTCCGGCGTCCCAGTAGGGGCGGCGGCCGTAGTCGGTGTCGACCTCGCGGATCACCGGATCGCGGCCCTCGGCCAGACGCCTTTCGTCGGCCGCGCAGACGGGGACCTCGCGGGCGGTGCCGGCCGGGGGCGTCCAGGTGGCGTCGGCGACCGAGGGGCCGTGGCGGGGGTCGAAGAAGCAGGGCGGGCGGCGCTCCGGCAGGGCCCCGCCCTCGCGGCGGGCCGCGAGCCGGGCGAGGGAGAAGCGGCCGTCCTCCACGGCCTGGGTGACGGCCCGCACGTCCTCGGGTTTCGTCGCGGCCGCCATCAGGGACTTGGCCTGCTCGTAGGAGTCCAGGGCGCGCTCGTAGTCGGTGCGCATCGCGTCGTCGGCGCCGGGTTCCCCGGGATGGAAGTCGAGCCGGTCGAGTTCCTCGCCGAACGCGGTGATGTCCTCGTCGACGACCACCCGCAGCTTCTCCAGGGCGGCCCGCTGCTCCTCCTCGTGGCGGCGCCGGTTGCGGCGGACCAGGGCGTAGGCGCCCGCGCCGCCGGCCGCCACGAGGGCGCCGACCGTGATCAGGCCGCCGACGGGCACGTCGGTGCCCGAGCCGCCGCTCCAGCTGCTCGGCGCCGACCCGCCCACGTTGCGCAGGGCGTCGTCGACGAAGTCGTTCAGCTGGGCCTTGGCGTCGCCCGCCCCCTGCACGGCCGTGACCAGGTTGGACACGGTCTGCCGGCTCATCACGGAGCTGTCGGCGCGGGCGTCGAAACGGTCGCCGAGACGGATGCCGTACAGGCCGGTGACGCCGGTCTCGGTGCGGAGGTTGCGGAAGAGGTCCTGCGTGGGATAGCCGGCCGGGAGGACCGCCACGAGGACGGGCTTGTCCGCGTCCTTGATCTTGTCGGCGAGCGCCTCGGCGTCCGACGCCGCGAGCTGCCCGGAGGCGGCCGGATCCACGTACACCGGGCTCTCGCGCAGGTTCCGGGCGACCTCGGAGAGGTCGGTGGCCGCGTGCGCGCCCGGCGCACCGGCCAGCAGCACCGCCAGGACGGCGGCGAACGGCACGATCAGCAGACGTGCGACGGTACGCACCAGTGCGACCCTCATATGTTCGAAGCTACCCGAAACACCCCAGAAAGGGTTATTCAGCGAGCAAGAGACAGGGGGCGAGGCTGTGCCCGGTCCGTGTCCGTCGCGGGCGGGCGGGGCGTGGCGGACACGGCCTAGGATGCCCCTGGCCATCCAGGAGGGGCGGGAGCGGGGACATGTTCGGACGACGCGGGGCTGCGGACATGACGGTGTCCGAACTGACCGAGCTGGACCGGTCGCGTACGCGCGCCGACCTGCTGTGGGAGCTGTTCCGGCACGCCGAGGCGGAGGTGACGTCGGCGATCGGCTGGTACCTGGCGCGGCGCCGTGGCCCGTCGCTGTGGTCGCGTTCGCTGCGGGCGCTCGCCACGCTGCTGGGCATCGTCGGCACGATCACGCCGCTGGTGCACGCCGCCTCGCCCACGACCGTGCGGCCCGAGTGGGGTTTCGTGTTCCTGGCCGGCGGGGCGGGGTGTGTGCTCTTCGACCGGATCTTCGGGTTCTCGGCGTCCTGGACCCGCTACATCCGCGCGGAGATGGCGTTGCAGCAGATCCTCAAGAAGGCGCAGTCCGACTGGGCGCAGGCGTTCCTGCGGACCACCGACTCCCCCAGTGACAAGGAGCAGGCCGCCCTGCTCGGGGTGATCGAGCGGCTGCGGACCGACGCGCAGCGGATCATCGAGGACGAGGGCGCGGCGTGGGTCGGGTATCTGGCCGACGGCGTCGAGGAGCTGACCCGCTCCACCGCCTCCGCCACCGGCCAGCGTTCCCACACCGCGGGCCTGTTCCGCCTCGACCGGAGCCCCGGACGGGACCGGGGCGGCGAGGTTCCGGTGCCGCGCTCCCGGGACACCGCGATGTGACACACGCCCCGGGGCCTCGGTTCCGGGACACCGCGAGGCGACACACGCCCCGGCGCCTCGCCTCCGGGATACCGCGACGTGACACGCCCCGGGACCTCGACTCCGGGACACCGCGAGGCGACACACGCCCCGGCGCCTCGCCTCCGGGACACCGCGACGTGACACGCGCCCCGGGCCTCGGCTCCGGGACACCGCGAGGTGACACGCGCCCCGGGGCCTCGGCTCCGGGACACGGCCGTGTGACACCACCCCGCGGTCATTCCGCCGCCGGGCCCCGGGCTACTGAGCCGGCCCCGGGCTACTGCGCCGGCCCCGGGCTACTCCGCCGGATCGACGCCCGCGCGCAGCAGCCCGTACGTGTACGCGTCCTCCAGGGCCTGCCAGCTCGCGGCGATGACGTTGTCGGCGACACCGACGGTCGACCATTCGCCCGTGCCGTCGGACGTGGAGATGAGCACGCGGGTCGTGGAGTTGGTGCCGTGCTTGCCCTCCAGGATGCGGACCTTGTAGTCCACCAGCTCCAGCTTGGCGAGCTGCGGGTAGATCTTCTCCAGGCCCACGCGCAGGGAGCGGTCGAGGGCGTTGACGGGGCCGTTGCCCTCGGCGGTGGCGACGATGCGCTCGCCCTTGGCCCACAGCTTGACCGTGGCCTCGTTGGCGTGGGAGCCGTCGGGCCGGTCCTCGACGATGGCACGCCAGGACTCGACCTCGAAGTAGCGCAGCGGCTTGCCCTGGACCTCGGCGCGCAGCAGGAGTTCGAAGCTCGCGTCGGCGGCCTCGTAGGTGTAGCCCTTGAGTTCGCGCTCCTTGACCCGCTCGACGACCCGGCCGACCAGCTCGCGGTCGCCGCCGAGGTCGATGCCGAGTTCCTTGCCCTTGAGCTCGATGGAGGCCCGGCCCGCCATGTCGGAGACCAGCATCCGCATGGTGTTGCCGACCCGCTCGGGGTCGATGTGCTGGTACAGGTCCGGGTCGACCTTGATCGCGGAGGCGTGCAGTCCGGCCTTGTGGGCGAAGGCGGAGAGGCCGACGTAGGGCTGGTGCGTGGAGGGGGTGAGGTTGACGACCTCGGCGATGGCGTGCGAGATGCGCGTCATCTCGCGCAGGTGCCCCTCGGGCAGGACCTTCTTGCCGTACTTGAGCTCCAGGGCCGCCACGACCGGGAAGAGGTTGGCGTTGCCGACGCGCTCGCCGTAGCCGTTGGCGGTGCACTGCACGTGGGTGGCGCCGGCGTCGACGGCGGCCAGGGTGTTGGCGACGGCGCAGCCCGTGTCGTCCTGGGCGTGGATGCCGAGCCGGGCTCCGGTGTCGGCGAGGACGGTGGAGACGACGGCCTGGATCTGGGCGGGGAGCATGCCGCCGTTGGTGTCGCACAGGACGACGACGTCCGCGCCGGCCTCGGACGCGGTGCGGACGACCGCCTTGGCGTACTCGGGGTTGGCGCGGTAGCCGTCGAAGAAGTGCTCGCAGTCGATGAAGACCCGGCGGCCCTGTGCCTTGAGGAAGGACACGGTGTCGCGGACCATCGCCAGGTTCTCGTCCAGGGTGGTGCGCAGCGCGAGTTCGACATGGCGGTCGTGTGACTTGGCGACCAGGGTGATGACCGGCGCACCGGACTCCAGGAGCGCTCTGACCTGGGGGTCCTGGTCGGCGGTGGTGCCAGCGCGGCGGGTGGAGCCGAACGCGACGAGCTGGGCGTGCCGGAAGTCGATCTCCTGCTGGGCGCGGGCGAAGAACTCGGTGTCCCGGGGGTTGGCGCCCGGCCAGCCGCCCTCGATGAAGCCCACGCCGAAGTCGTCCAGGTGCCGTGCGATGGCCAGCTTGTCGGCGACGGTGAGGTTGATGCCCTCCCGCTGGGCGCCGTCGCGCAGGGTGGTGTCGAAGACGTGGAACGAGTCGTCGAGCTCGCTGGTGTCGGTCATGGTCTCAAGGCTCCTGAGGATGGGATCTCGGTCGTACCGGAATGACCGGCTCCACCGCCCTCACATGGTCCCTCGCGCTCTCGCCTCCGGCTGCGGGTGGGCCAGAAATGCGAAAAACCTCTCGCGGGTGCGAGAGGTCTGCGCGCGGGTCGAGGACGACGGTGTCCGCCCGTACCTGGTCGTACGTGGCGGTCACTGCGGACCGGCGCGCCTGCTGCCAATAATCATGGCGAACGAGAGCACGGGGGCAGTTTGGCACAATCCCCGCGCTCCGCTCACCGCTGTCTCAGGATGCGGTCGGTCACGCGAGGTGACGGACGTGGAGGTGCGAGGCCGGGGGGAGGACGGCCCGGGCGGGGGTTCAGGTGTCCGTGAGGAGGCTGTCGGTGAGGAGGCTGTCGGTGAGGAACTCGCTCACGTGCGCGAGCACGTGTGCCCGGTCGGTGCCGCGCAGGCCGATCGCCACGTGGATGGAGAAGCCGTCGAGCAGCGCCCGCAGCCGGGCGGCGAAGCGGTCCGGGTCCACGCGCCGGAACTCCCCGCGCGAGATGCCCTCGGCGAGCAGCGCGACCAGGTCGCGGTGCCAGGCGCCCTCGATGGCGGCCTGCCGGTCGCGGGCGTCGGCGTCGGCGGTCTGCGAGCGGTTCCACACCTCCAGCCACAGCGTCCAGTGCGGGTCGCGGTGGCCGTCGGGGACGTACAGGTCGACGAAGGCGGCGAGGCGCTCGCGGGCGGGCGCGGTCCGGGTCAGCAGCCGGCCGCGCTCGGCGCCGAGGCGGCCCTCGCTCCACTCCAGGGTGCGCAGCAGCAGTTCGTCCTTGGAGCCGAAGTAGTAGAGCAGGTGGCCGCTGCTCATGCCGACCTCGCGGCCGAGCGCGGCCATGGTGAGCTTCTCCAGGCCGCGCTCGGCGATCATCTCCATGGCCGCGGCGAGGACGTCCTCGCGGGGCGGGGCCTGCTTTCGCCCACCGGCCATGCGCGCTCCTAGATCCTCGGTTGCTGCTGCGTGATGCAGTGGATGCCGCCACCGCCCGCGAAGATCGTACGGGCGTCCACCAGGGTCACGGTCCGCTCGGGGAAGAGGCGGCGGAAGATGCCGGCGGCGATCTCGTCGCGCGGGTCGTCGAAGCCGCACAGCACCACGCCGCCGTTGCAGAGGTAGTGGTTGATGTAGGAGTAGTCGGCCCAGTGGCCGTCGGCCTCCAGGACGGTCGGGGCGGGGACCTCGACGACCTCCAGGCGCCGGCCGCGCGCGTCCGTCTGGGTCTTCAGCAGCCCGATGACCTCCCGGGTCACCTCATGGTCGGGGTGGGCGGGGTCCGGCTGGGAGTGGGCGACGACGACGCCCGGGCGGGCGAAGGCGGCGACGATGTCGACGTGGCCGAGGGTGCCGAAGCCGTGGGGAGGGTAGTCGCCGGTCAGGCCGCGCGGCAGCCAGATCGCCTTGCGGGTGCCGAGCTGGGCGTGGATCTCGGCCTCGACCTGCTCGCGGGACCAGTCGGGATTGCGCTCCGGGCCGAGCTGGACGGTCTCGGTCAGCAGGACCGTGCCCTCGCCGTCGACATGGATCGCCCCGCCCTCGTTGACGAGCTCCGAGGCGTACGTCCGTGCCCCGGCGAGGTCGGCGACGTGCCCGGCGACCTTCGCGTCGTGCTCCCAGCGGGCCCACTCCTGGGCGCCCCAGCCGTTGAACGTCCAGTCGACGGCGGCCAGTCGCCCCTTCCCGTCGGTCAGGAAGGTGGGGCCGATGTCGCGCATCCAGGCGTCGTCGAGGTCCCGCTCGACCGTGTCGACACCGTCGCCCAGCAGGGCACGCGCCTCACCCGACTGCCCCGGCCCGCACACCACCGTCACCGGTTCGAAGCGGCGGACGGCCCGGGCGACCGCGGCCCACGCGACGCGGGCGGCGGCCAGCTCCCCGGGGTCGTCGAAGGTCTGGTTCGGGCCCGGCCAGGCCATCCAGGTCCGCTCGTGCGGAGCCCATTCGGCGGGCATGCGGAAGCCGTCGGCGGCTGCGGACATCGTTGATCCTCAGAGGAAGTAGAGACGGTTGAGGGAGACGGAATCGGCGGGTTCGGAGCGCAGCGGCTCCCCGTCGAGGGTGACGAGACCGGTGCGCTGGTCGACGTCGACGGCTCCGGTGCGGGAGTTGAGGCGCAGGTCGGCCGGGCCGATGCCGCGGGTGCCGCGCACGGCGACCCTGCGACGCCGGGTCGGCATGGTGTCGCGCCCCTGGTCGAGGGCGGCCTGCGCGACGAACGCCACCGAGATGTCGGCCGGTGTCGCCCCGTGCGCCCCGAACTGCGGCCCGAGGACGAGGGGTTCGCAGGTGTCCGTCGCCGCGCCCGGGTCGCCGACCACGCCGTACGCCGGGAAACCGGCCTTCAGCACCAGCTGCGGCTTGGCGCCGAAGTACTCGGGGCGCCACAGCACGATGTCGGCGAGCTTGCCGGTCTCGATGGACCCGACCTCGTGGGAAAGCCCGTGCGCGAGGGCCGGGTTGATGGTCAGCTTGGCCATGTACCGCAGGACGCGCTCGTTGTCGTGCCCGTCGTCGGGGGCGCCGAACTCGGCCTTCATCTTCCCGGCCATGGCGAACGTGCGGCGGACGGTCTCGCCCGCGCGCCCCATGCCCTGCGCGTCCGACGAGGTGATGCCGATCGCGCCCAGGTCGTGCAGGACGTCCTCGGCGCCCATGGTGCCGGCCCGGATGCGGTCCCGGGCCATGGCCGCGTCGCCGGGCAGGTCGGTCTTCAGGTCGTGGACGGAGACGATCATGCCGTAGTGCTCGGCGACGGCGTCCCGGCCGAAGGGCAGGGTCGGATTGGTGGAGGAGCCGATGACGTTCGGTACGCCCGCCATCTTCAGGACGTTGGGGACGTGCCCGCCGCCACAGCCCTCGATGTGGAAGGCGTGGATGGTGCGGCCCTCCAGCACACGCAGGGTGTCCTCCACGGACAGGCACTCGTTCAGCCCGTCGCTGTGCAGGGCGACCTGGACGTCGTGCTCCTCGGCGACGCGCAGCGCCGTGTCGAGCGCGCGGGTGTGGGCGCCCATGTCCTCGTGCACCTTGAAGCCGCTCGCGCCGCCCTCGGCGAGGGCCTCGACCAGGGGCGCCTCGTGCGAGGACGAGCCCCGGCCCAGGAAGCCGATGTTGACGGGCCAGGCGTCGAAGGCGTTGAACGCGTGCCGCAGCGCCCAGGGCGAGTTGACGCCGACGCCCCACACCGGGCCGAACTCCTGCCCGATGACCGTGGTCACGCCGGAGGCGAGCGAGGCCTCCATGATGCGCGGCGACAGCAGGTGGACGTGGGTGTCGACGGCCCCGGCGGTGGCGATGAGCCCCTCGCCGGAGACGATCGAGGTGCCCGTGCCGACGACGACGTCGACCCCGTCGAGGGTGTCGGGGTTGCCGGCCCGGCCGATCGCGCGGATGCGGCCCTCGCGGATGCCGATGGAGACCTTGCGGACGCCCTGCACGGCGTCGATGACGACGACGTTGCTGATGACGACGTCACAGGTCTCGCGGACCGCGGCGGCCTTGAGGTGCAGTCCGTCGCGGGCGGTCTTGCCGAACCCGGCGAGGAACTCGTCGCCGTAGCGCTGGGAGTCCGACTCGACCCGGACGACCAGCCCGGAGTCGCCCAGGCGGATGCGGTCGCCGGCGCGGGGCCCGTGGGTGGCGGCGTACTCGTACGGGGTGAGGCGGCGTGCCTCGGCGGGGTGGCCTCCTGGGCGGCTCATCGCTCGACCTCCTGATCAGCTGTTTCCGGTACGCCGAGGTAGCCGCAGGCGGCGGCCCGCTTCAGGGCTTCGGCCTTGGCGCCCGGCGCGTCCAGCGGCCCGTCGACGAGCCCGGCGAAACCGATGGCGATCCGCTCGCCCCCGATCGGCACCAGCCCGACCTCGGCGCTGTCCCCCGGCCCGAACCGGACGGAGGACCCCGCGGGCACGGCGAGCCGCATGCCGTAGGCCCGGCCGCGGTCGAAGTCGAGCCGCGGGTTGGCCTCGAAGAAGTGGAAGTGGGAGGTCACCGAGACCGGCACGGTCGCGGTGTTGGTGACCGTGAGCCGCTCGGCCGGCTCGGGCTCGGACCGGTCCGGCCCGGGCAGCAGCGCGCCGGGGGCGTCCGGCCCCGAGCCGCCGCCGATGGGGTCGGACACGACCGCGAGCCGGGAGCCGTCGTCGAAGACGGCCTCGACGTGCACCTCCGTGACGACGTCGGCGACGCCCGGCAGCACGTCGCCGGGCCCGAGGACGGACCGGGCGGCCTCGACGGCCTCCGCGAGCCGCCTGCCGTCCCGGGCGGCCTCGCACACCGTGTCGGCGATGAGCGCGGTCGCCTCGGGGACGTTGAGCCTCAGTCCCCTGGCGCGGCGGGCGCGGGCGAGCTCGGCGGCGCCGAAGAGCAGCAGCCGGTCGCGTTCGGTCGGGGTCAGCCGCATGTCACTCCCTCCAGTTAGAGCATCACTCTAAACATGAAATTCTCTCGACCGAAAGGTTGACGGTGGAGCAATGCACACATCACATTGAACGTCGTTCTAACCAAGGGAGACCAGCATGCCGATCGAACAGCGCGGAGTCGACACCATCCCGGAGGAGGAACGCACGAGCGGGCCACGCGACCTCGTCTCGATCCTGCTCGGCTCCAACCTCTGCCTGGGCGTGATCGTCTTCGGCTGGCTGCCGCCGTCCTTCGGCCTGGACTGGTGGTCGTCGGTCGGTGCGGTGCTCGCGGGCACGGTGGTGGGCGTGCTGTTCACGGCCCCGCTGGCGCTGGTCTCGCTGCGCACCGGCACCAACCTGTCGACCTCCTCCGGCGCCCAGTTCGGGGTCCGCGGGCGCCTGGTCGGCTCGGTGGTCGGGCTGCTCCTGGCCCTCGGCTACACCGCGCTGACGGTGTGGATCGGCGGGGACGTGATGGTGAGCGTCCTGGGCCGCCTGGCCGGACTGCCGCAGGGCGGGCTGTCGTACGGCGTCGTCTACGGGCTGCTCGCCGCGGCCACCGTCGCCGGTGCGGTCTACGGCTACCGGGTGCTGCTCGCGATGTCCCGGGTGCTGGCGTTCGGCATGACGGCCCTGCTGGCCGTCGGGGTGATCGCGTACGCGCCCGCATTCACCACCGCCGCGCTGCCCGAGACCGGCGGTTATCTCCTGGGCGGCTTCTGGCCCACCTGGCTGCTCGCGGCGGTGGCCGCGGGGCTGTCCGGGCCGGTCGCGTTCATCACGCTGCTCGGCGACTACACCCGCTACATCTCACCGGCCCGGCACTCCTCCCGCCGGGTGCTGCACGCGACCTGGCTGGGGCTGATGCTGGGCCTGCTGGTGCCGCAGCTGTTCGGCACGTTCACGGCGTACGCGGCCGGAGCCGCCCTCGACTACGCGGGTCCGCTGGTCGACGCGGCCCCCGGCTGGTACCTGGTCCCGCTGCTGCTCGCGGCCTCCGCGGGTTCGGTCGGCAACGCGGGGCTGATGCTGTACTCGATGGGCCTCGACCTGGACGCGATCCTGCCGCGCGCCTCGCGGGCCCGGGCGACGTACGTGGTCGCGGCCGTCGCCACGGCCTGTGTCTTCGCCGGGCACTACTACTCGACCGCGCAGGACGCGATGACGTCCTTCGTGCTGCTCCTGACCGCCATCGGCACGCCCTGGGCGGTCATCACGCTCATCGGCTTCGCCCGCTGCGGCGGCGTCTACGACCCGGAGGCCCTTCAGGTCTTCAACCGCCGCGCGCGGGGCGGCGTCTACTGGTACCGCTCCGGCTGGAACGTCCCCGCGACCCTGTCGTGGGCGGCCGGGGCGACGGTGGGCGTCCTGGCGGTGTCCCTGCCGTCGTACGAGGGCCCGCTGCTGTCCCTGACCGGCGGGGTGGACTGCAGCTTCCTGCTGTCGGGGGTGGTGGGAGGGGTGGCTTATGCGCTGTCGGCCCCGGGGTCACCCGCAGAGGAGCCCGGGGCCGGTGAGGCGACGCCCGCTTCTCGTCCGATCGATTCACGCCCGGCTTCTTGACCGACCGGATCCCGGCGGGACGAAGGCCCGGCTCCTTGACCGATCGGTTCGGGTGGGGGGTGGGCATCGGCCGGGGGTCCGGCTTACCACCCGACGGGTTCGGGCACGGTCACCGGTCCGGCTTCTTGGCCGACCGGGTCGGGTGGTGGGTGGGCATAGGCCGGGGGTCCGGGGGCGGAGCCCCCGGGGGCCAGGTGTGCTCAGCCCAGCTTGTGCATCCAGCCGTGGGCGTCCGAGGCCGTACCCCGCTGAATGTCCAGCAGCGCCTGACGCAGCCGCAGCGTGACCTCGCCCGGCTCTCCCCCACTCTGCTTCCACTCCGCCGTGGCCCGCTTCACCGTACCGACCGGAGTGATCACCGCCGCCGTACCGCAGGCGAAGACCTCGGTCAGCGACCCGTTCTCCGAGTCCCGCTGCCACTGGTCGACCGAGACCCGGCCCTCCTCGGCCTCGTACCCGAGGTCACGGGCGACGGCGAGCAGGGAGTCACGCGTGACGCCCTCCAGGATCGACCCGGTCAGGGACGGCGTGACGATCTTGTTCCCGTACACGAAGTACAGGTTCATGCCGCCCAGCTCCTCGACCCAGGTGTGCTCCACGGCGTCGAGGTAGCAGACCTGGTCGCAGCCCTTCGTCGCGGCCTCGGCCTGCGCGAGCAGGGACGCCGCGTAGTTGCCGCCCGTCTTCGCGTCGCCCATGCCGCCGGGGACGGCGCGGACACGGTCCTCGGAGACCCAGATGGACACGGGCTTCACACCGCCGGGGAAGTACGCCCCGGCCGGGGAGGCGATCACCAGGAAGAGGTACTCGTTGGCCGGCTTCACGCCCAGCCCGACCTCCGTGGCGATCATGAACGGGCGCAGGTAGAGGGACTCCTCACCGCCGTGCGCCGGCACCCATGCCTTGTCCTGCTGGACCAGGGCGTCGCACGCCTCGATGAACGTCTCGACCGGAAGCTCCGGCATGGCGAGCCGGCGGGCGGAGCGCTGGAACCGCTCGGCGTTCTTCTCCGGGCGGAAGGTGGCGACGGACCCGTCGGGCTGGCGGTAGGCCTTCAGACCCTCGAAGATCTCCTGCGCGTAGTGCAGCACCGTGGTGGCGGGGTCGAGGGAGATCGGCGCGTACGGCACGAGCTGGCCGTCGTGCCAGCCACGGCCTTCCGTCCACTTGATCGTCACCATGTGGTCGGTGAAGTGGCGGCCGAACCCGGGGTTGGCCAGGATCTGCTCGCGCTCGGCGGCGGAGAGCGGGTTGGCGGAGGGCTTGAGCTCGATCGTGGGCGTCGTCATGGGTTGATGTCCTTCACCGGTTGTAGTGACGGGCCGCGCTCGGTACTGCTCTGATGGTGACCAGTGCTAGGACGTCCGAGCATTCCTCATTGCGCGGCCTCGCGTTCGATTATCGCCCGGAGGCGGCCGTGGAAGGAACGGGGTGACTGCGGCCCGGTGGTCGATGGTGGCACCCGGCGGGGAACATGCGAAAGCCGCCGGGCGCGGATGCGACCCGGCGGCTTGCGGAAGAGCAGCTGGGGGTCCCCCCAGGCCCTTCAGGCACTGGGGGAGGGTCAGCCGGCTACGCGTACGGCGAGGGCGTCACCGATCTCCGAGGTGGAGCGGGCGGGCTTGCCGGTGCGCTCGGCGAGGTCGGCGGAGACCGCCTCGTCGATGCGGGCGGCCTCGGCCTCGTAGCCGAGGTGGCGCAGCAGCAGGGCGACGGACAGCACGGTGGCGGTCGGGTCGGCCTTGCCCTGCCCGGCGATGTCCGGGGCCGAGCCGTGCACGGGCTCGAACATCGACGGGAAGTCGCCGGAGGGATTGATGTTGCCGCTCGCGGCGACGCCGATGCCGCCGGAGACGGCCGCGGCCAGGTCGGTGATGATGTCGCCGAAGAGGTTGTCGGTGACGATCACGTCGAACCGCTCGGGCTGCGTGACGAGGTAGATCGTCGCCGCGTCCACGTGCATGTACTCGGTGGTGACCTCGGGGAAGTCCTCGGCCACCCGGTTGAAGATGTCGGTCCACAGGTGACCGGCGAAGGTCAGCACGTTGTTCTTGTGGATCAGCGCCAGCTTCTTGCGGGGGCGGGCCTGGGCCCGGGCGAAGGCGTCCCGCACCACGCGCTCCACGCCGAAGGCCGTGTTCACCGACACCTCGGTGGCGACCTCGTGCGCGGTGCCCTTGCGGATCGTGCCGCCGTTGCCGGTGTACGGGCCCTCGGTGCCCTCGCGGACCACGACGAAGTCGATCTGCGGCTCACCGGCGAGCGGGGTGGCCACACCCGGCAGCAGCTTCGACGGGCGCAGGTTGACGTGGTGGTCGAAGGCGAAGCGCAGCTTGAGCAGGAAGCCCCGCTCCAGGACGCCGGACGGCACCGACGGGTCGCCGATCGCGCCGAGCAGGATGGCGTCGTGCCGCTTCAGGGCGTCGAGGTCGGCGTCGGTGAGGGTCTCACCGGTGGCGTGGTAGCGCCGGGCGCCGAAGTCGTACTCCTCGGTCTCCAGCTTCACATCCTGCGGAAGGACGGCGGAGAGGACCTTCAGGCCTTCGGCCACGACCTCCTGGCCGATGCCGTCACCGGGGATCACTGCGAGATTGATGCTGCGAGACATGCGGGCACCCTACTCCTCGTCCCATGGGATGACACACACTGTCCGTGATGCGGACAGGCGGGACGCACCCGACCGGGGGACGGCACGCGTCCGTCGGGTGCCGTTCACCCGTATGTGGTGCGCCCGTCGGCCTCTGCTGGGACATTCACTGGACATGGAGATCCCCCACTTCGGCATCCCGCCCGAGCTCGCCGGCCGGATGAGCATGGCGGAGCAGCACGAGTACCTGCGGACCCGGCTGTCGCGGCGGCGCACCCTGGTGACCGCGGGCGCGGTGGCGAGCGGGCTGCTGACCGGCTGCTCGGGTTCCGGCTCCGGTGCGCGTCCAGGGCGGTCCGGCGCATCGGCCGGGGCCCCGTCGTCCACCACGTCGACGGCGCCCGGCTCCCTCGTCACGCCCTTCGGCCGCCATCTGGCCTTCGGCGCCGACCCGAAGACGCAGATGCGGATCTCCTGGCAGGTGCCGCTCGCGGTGCGCAGGCCCTACGTCCGGGTGGGCCTGCGCCCCGACGACCTCGGCCGCAAGGTCGAAGCGGAGCTGCGCGACCTGCGCACCCCGGAGCTGAAGGGCGTCCGGGCGGCGGTCGAGCAGTACTACCTGCACGCCGCGCTGGACGGCCTGCGCCCGGACACGACCTATTACTACGGCGTCGGCCACGAGGGCTTCGACCCGGCCGACCCGCGGCACCGGGCGACCGTCACGACCTTCCGCACGGCACCGGCCCGGCCTCCCGGCCGTTTCGTGTTCACCGCGTTCGGCGACCAGGGCGTCGGCGACGAGGCGGCCCTCAACGACCGTACGCTGCTGCGCCGGAAGCCCGCCTTCCATCTGCACGCCGGCGACATCTGCTACGCGGACCCGACCGGCAAGGGCAGGGAGTCGGACGTCTTCGACGCGACCCAGTGGGACCGGTTCCTGAAGCAGACCGAGCCGGTGGCCCGGTCGGTGCCGTGGATGGTGACGACGGGCAACCACGACATGGAGGCCTGGTACTCGCCGGACGGCTACGGGGGGCAACTCGCCCGGTTCTCCCTGCCGGACAGCGGCTTCGACCCGCGCACGGCACCGGGCGTGTACGCCTTCACGTACGGCAACGTCGGCGTGGTCGCGCTGGACGCCAACGACGTGTCGTACGAGATCCCCGCCAACTTCGGCTACTCGGAGGGGCGGCAGACGAGGTGGCTGGACGCGAAGCTCGGTGAGCTGCGGTCCTCGAAGGACGTCGACTTCATCGTCGTCTTCTTCCACCACTGCGCGTACTCGACGTCCACGCACGCCTCCGACGGCGGGGTGCGTGCCGAGTGGCTGCCGCTGTTCGCGCGGCACGAGGTGGACCTGGTGATCAACGGGCACAACCACGTCTACGAACGGACGGACGCCATCCGGGGCGGCGAGGTGGGCCGGCCGGTGCCGGTCGGCGGCACGACGGACCCGCGGCGGGACGGGATCGTGTACGTCACCGCGGGCGGGGGCGGCAAGGAGCTGTACGGCTTCCCCGGCGGCGTGAAGGAGAGCTACGAGGGGAACACCGCCGACCACGAGCCGGTCGCCACGTTCCGGTGGACCAAGTCCCGGGACATGAAGGCGGAGTCGGCGCAGTGGTCACGGGTGCGCTACCGCGGCTTCTCGTTCCTCTCGGTGGAGGCGGTCAGCGGCGCCAGGCCGAGGCTGAAGGTGTCGGCGCTGGCGTCGAGCGGTGAGCGGATCGACCACTTCGAGGTGCGGCGCGGGGCGTGAGGCCCCGCACCGCGCCCCGCGGGCGGCTCCCGGTCCTGCGGTGTTGCCGCGGCTCAGTGGCCGCTGGATCCGCCGTTGTCCCTGCGGTCGAGGGCGCGCTGGAGCGCGGCGGCGGCGTTCTTCCGGTCGGACTCGGTCGTACGGGAAACGTGACGGACTCGGCGGCGGACGGTCGTCTCGGCCATGGGACATCGACTCCTTCGACAGCACGGAGTGCACAGGGAGGGTTACGAGACGCCGGAAGGGGCGGGGAGCGGTGCCGCAGGGATTGCCTGCACGGGGCCCGGCTCTCGACCGCCATTCGCTTGATCGAGCGAGACGTTCGGCTCCTACAAAGCTAAGGGAGCGCGGAGCGTCTGTCTCCACAATTACTCGGACTTCCTACTATCTGAGACGGTGGACTGGGTCACACCCCGCTGACCTGCGGCGATTTCTAGAGCACGTCACCGTCGCGCCAGTCGAAGACGAGTTCGCGCGCGGGGTCGAGCGGGCCGGCGAGGGCGGGCCGCACGAACGTGCTGTCCTCTTCCTCGGGCAGCCGGACGATCCCGTCGAGCGGGCTGAGGGCGTGCACCCGGCCGTCCCAGAGCCGCCAGCCCCGGGAGGTGTAGAGCCGGGCCCCGTCGTCGCTCGCGGAGAGGGCGCCGAGGTCGTAGGCCCGGTCGACGACGCGTTCCAGCTCCGCCATGACCCGTCCGCCGAGGCCGGTGCGCCGGGCGTCGGCGCGGACGGCCACGTTCTCGACGTACCCGGCACGCAGCCACCGGCCCCGGTGCCGCACCCGCCGCATCACGACCGCACCGTGCGCGAGGAGCGCCGGGCCGTCGTGGACGAGGGCGTGCACCCCTCCGAGGCCGTGGTCCCAGTCCTCGTCGCCGAAGTCACCCTCGAACGCGGCGTCCAGCAGGCCGCGTACGGCGTCGAGTTCGGCGGGGGTCAGATCGGCGGTGTGAGCGGTGCGCACGCGGAGGGTCATCGGCCCAGTCTTTCCCGGGACATGCCGACGGGCCAGGTCTTTTCGACCTGGCCCGTCGGTTCGTGCGGGGGGTGTCAGCCCATGTGCGGGTAGGTGTAGTCGGTCGGCGGGACCAGGGTCTCCTTGATGGCGCGGGTCAGGGTCCAGCGCATCAGGTTCTGGGGGGCGCCGGCCTTGTCGTTGGTGCCGGAGGCACGGCCGCCGCCGAAGGGCTGCTGGCCGACGACGGCGCCGGTGGACTTGTCGTTGATGTAGAAGTTGCCGGCCGCGTAGCGGAGCTTGTTCGCCGTGTACGCGGCGGCCGCGCGGTCGTTCGCGACGACCGAACCGGTCAGGGCGTAGTCGGAGACCGACTCCATCTGGGTCAGCATCTCGTCGTACTTGTCGTCCTCGTAGACGTGCACGGCGAGGATCGGGCCGAAGTACTCGGTGCGGAAGACCTCGTTGTCGGCGTCGGTGCACTCGATGACGGTCGGGCGGACGAAGTACCCCTCCGAGTCGTCGTAGGTGCCGCCCGCGACGATCGTGCAGGAGGCGTCCTCCTTGGCCCGGTCGATGGCGGCCTTGTTCTTGGCGAAGGCACGCTCGTCGATGACGGCGCCGATGAAGTTCGACAGGTCGGTGACGTCACCCATCTTGATGCCGTCGACCTCGGCCGCGAACTCCTCCTTGAAGCCGGAGTTCCAGATCGAGGCGGGGATGTAGGCCCGGGAGGTGGCGCTGCACTTCTGGCCCTGGTACTCGAAGGCACCGCGGGTCAGCGCCGTCTTCAGGATCGCCGGGTCGGCCGAGGGGTGGGCGACGAGGAAGTCCTTGCCGCCGGTCTCGCCGACCAGGCGCGGGTAGGTGCGGTACTTCTCGATGTTGGCGCCGACCGTCTTCCACAGGTACTGGAAGGTCTTGGTCGAGCCGGTGAAGTGGATGCCGGCGAGGTCGCGGTGCTCCAGGGCGACCTTGGAGACCTCGATGCCGTCACCGGTGACGAGGTTGATGACGCCCTTGGGCAGTCCGGCCTCCTCCAGCAGCTGCATGAGCAGCACGGCGGCGTGCGTCTGCGTCGGGGACGGCTTCCACACGACGACGTTGCCCATCAGGGCCGGGGCCGTCGGCAGGTTGCCCGCGATGGCGGTGAAGTTGAAGGGCGTGATCGCGTAGACGAAGCCCTCCAGCGGACGGTGGTCCAGACGGTTCCACACGCCCGGGGCGTTGGCCGGGGGCTGCTCGGCCAGGAGCTTGCGGGCATAGGAGACGTTGAAGCGCCAGAAGTCGATCAGCTCGCAGGGCGTGTCGATCTCGGCCTGCTGGGCGGTCTTGGACTGGCCGAGCATGGTGGAGGCGGCGAGCGTCTCCCGCCACGGGCCGGACAGCAGCTCGGCGGCGCGCAGGATGATCGCCGCGCGGTCGTCGAAGGCCATGGCGCGCCAGGCGGGCGCGGCGGCCAGGGCCGCGTCGATGGCGTCCTGCGCGTCCTGCTGGGTGGCGTTGCGGTACGTGCCGAGCACGGCCTTGCGGTTGTGCGGCTGGACGACCTGGAAGGCCTCGCCGCCGCCCATCCGCTTCTCGCCGCCGATGGTGCAGGGCAGGTCGACCGGATTGTCGGCCAGCTCCTTCAGCTTGGCCTCCAGCCGGGCGCGCTCGGGCGAGCCGGGGGCGTAGCCGTGCACCGGCTCGTTGACGGGGGTGGGGACCTGGGTCACAGCGTCCATGTTTTCCGTAACTCCTTACTGAGCGGTGTGTCGGTCTCAGCCCTCGAGGGGCTCTCGGCCCTTGCCGGGCTGTCAGCCCTTGGTGAGCATCGAGCGGGCGAAGAAGCGCAGGTTGGCCGGCTTCTCCGCGAGACGGCGCATGAAGTAGCCGTACCAGTCGGTGCCGTACGCGGTGTAGACGCGCATCCGGTGGCCCTCGGCAGCCAGCCGCAGGTGCTCGTCGGTGCGGATGCCGTAGAGCATCTGGAACTCGTACTCGTCGGGCTTGCGCCCGGCCTGGTGGGCGAGTTCCTGGCCGATCGCGATCAGGCGGGGGTCGTGGGACCCGATCATGGGGTACCCCTTCCCCTGCATCAACGTCCGCAGAATGCGCACGTATGCCCGGTCGATCTCGTGCTTGTCCTGGTAGGCGACGGAGGCCGGCTCCTTGTACGCGCCCTTGACCAGGCGGACCCGGCTGCCGCTCTCCGCGAGGCGGCGGGCGTCCGCCTCGGTGCGGAACAGGTAGGCCTGGATGACGCAGCCGGTCTGCGGGAAGTCCTTCCGCAGCTCCTCGTGGATGGCGAACATCGAGTCGAGGGTGGTGTGGTCCTCGGCGTCGAGCGTGACCGTGGTGCCGATCTCGGCGGCGGCCTCGACGACCGGGCGGACGTTGCTCAGGGCCAGCTCGTGGCCGCCCTCCAGCGCCTGCCCGAACATCGACAGCTTCACCGACATCTCGGCGCGGGTGCCGAGCTCCAGCGGCTTGAGGCGGTCCACGAGCTCCAGGTAGGCGTCCCGGGCGGCGGCCGCCTGCGCGGGGCTGGTGATGTCCTCGCCGACGACGTCCATCGTCAGCTCCAGTCCCTGCCCGGTCAGGTCGCGGACGACGGGGACGATGTCGTCGACGTCCTCGCCCGGGATGAAGCGGTCGACGACCTGCTTGGTCACCGGGGCCGCCGAGATCAGGCGTCGCATCCGGTCGCTGCGTGACGCGGCGAGAATCACGGGACCCAGCACGGGGCACCTCCAGAGCACAAGCAACATGAAGGCCGGACCCCTCGCGGACGACGCGTCGGGTACGGCACGGAGAACCACCGTGAAACCTAAGGATCCCTCCGATCGTCTGCCATCGACAGCTGTCACGCATCCGTGCCGCAGATCTCAGACAGATGTATGAAGGGGTCCGGGACGTGCGCGACAATGCGGGGGTGACGTCGGAACACAGGGGCGACTACGAGGAACTGGTCGACGAGATCTCGGAGCTGCTCGGCGCGCCCGCGACCCTGGAGAACCGGGACTTCGAGCTGCTCGCCTTCGGCGCCTACGACAGTGAGGGCGACCTCGATCCCTCGGCCCTGGACCCGGTGCGCACCCGCTCGATCCTCACCCGCCGTTCGACGGCCGCGGTCCGGGCCTGGTTCGAGGGCTTCGGCATCACCCGCGCGACGGAACCGGTCCGGATCCCGCCGACACCGGAGGCCGGGGTCCTGCGGGGCCGCATCTGCCTGCCTGTCCGCCACCGGGGTGTGGTGCACGGCTACGTCTGGCTGCTGGACGACGATCCCGGCCCGAGCGAGCGGCAGCTGTCCGCCGCCATGCGGGTCACGGCCCGCATCGGTGCCCTGCTCGCGGACGAGGCACAGCACGGCGCCGACCTCAGCCGCGAACTCCGGGCCGTTCTCACCGCCGAGCCGGGCTGGCAGGGCGACATGGCCGTCGCCGAACTCCGTACCGCCCTCGGCCCCCGCGCCGACGGCCTCCATGCCCTGGTGTGCGTCGCACCCTGGCCCTCGGCCGACCCGGAGGACGCTCCGTCGGTCCGTGCGGTGCCGGGGGCGGCGGCGCTGTGCACCCTGCCGTGGGGGGCGACGGCCCAGTGTCTGGCGGTGCTGATCCGCCTGCGCTCCTCGGACGTGCTGACGCCGGCGACGACGGCGGCGGGACGTCTGCTGGAGCGGGCGCGCGCAGGCAGCGGCCCGGAGGGTGGTGGCGGGCCGAGCGGCAGCGGCCCGCGCCCGGCAGCGGCTCCGGCCGCCGGCATCGCCACTCCCCGCTCCGGGCTCGCCGAGACGGCAGCCGCCTGGCGGGAGGCGTCGGCGGCGGCCCGGGCGGCACGGGCCGAGGCGCGGTTCGGGCCGGTCGCGCAGTGGGCGTCGATCGGGCCGTTCCGGCTGCTCACGGCCCTGCCGCCCGAGGTCGCCCAGGACCCCGTCGCCCGCGCGCTGCTCACCCCCGTCCACCAGGAACTCGCCCGGACCGCCGAGGTCTTCCTCGACTGCGCCGGCCAGGCCGCCCGGGCCGCCGCCGAACTCGGCATCCACCGCCAGACCCTGTACTACCGCCTGTCCCGCATCGAGAAGCTCACCGGCCTCGACCTGGACGACGGCGAGGACCGGCTACTGCTGCACATGACCCTCAAAGCGCACCGGCTGTGAGGACCGGCCCGCCCGGCTGAGGCGTCACGCGCGCCCTGCCGCCTCGATCACCCGTCGCAGCCCGGCGGTGAGCTGCTCGGCGTCCGGCGCGCTCTCCGGGTCGAAGGTCCACTGCGCCATGAGACCCATCATCAGGGTCAGATAGAAGGACCCGAGGGTGTCCACCTGCTCGTCCGTCACGTCGGCCTCCCGCCCGCCGAGGAAAAGGGGCAGGAGGCCGCGCGCACCCTCGCGCTGGGCCCGTGCGAGATGCGCCCGCACCTCCGGCAGCTGCTCCCCCATGGCCACGATCTCCAGGCTGAGCCGCCACATCGACCCGGGCTCCCGCATGGTCTGGATGATGTTCGTCCAGACGTCGGTGAAGCGCTCCAGCGAGCCCGGCTCCCCGCGCAGCTCGCCACCGCCCTCGAAGGCGTCGGACATGCCCTCCACCATGTCGATGTAGGCCTGGGCGAGCAGCGCGTCCTTCGAGCCGTAGTGGTAGCCGATCGACGCCAGGTTGGTCCCCGACTCCTTGACGATGTCGCGTGCCGTCGTGCGCAGGAAGCCCTTCGCCAGCAGGCAGCGCTTGGCGCCCTCCAGCAGATCCTCACGGTGTCCCATGGCACGTCACCCTAACCCGGAATCCAGACGCACGTATTAAACAGGCGTACTAGACAGGCGTTTAATACGCTCGTACAGTCCTGTCCATGACGACGAACCCGCCCCCTCCCGCCCGCGCCGGCCGCCGTGAATGGACGGCCCTCGGTGTGCTGATGCTCCCGCTGCTGCTGGTCTCCATGGACGTCTCGGTGCTGTACTTCGCGATCCCCGCGATCAGCGCCGACCTGGAACCGAGCTCCACCCAGCAGCTGTGGATCTTCGACATCTACGGCTTCGTGCTGGCCGGCCTGCTGATGACGATGGGCTCGCTCGGCGACCGCATCGGCCGCCGCAGGCTGCTGCTGTTCGGCGCCGCCGCCTTCGGCACGGCCTCCCTGATCGCCGCCTACGCGAACAGCGCCGAGACGCTCATCGCCGCCCGCGCGGTCCTCGGCATCGGCGGTGCGACGCTGATGCCGTCCACCATGGCCCTGGTCCGCACGATGTTCACCGACCCCGCGCAGCGCACCAAGGCGATCGGTGTCTGGTCGGGCGTGATGACGGCCGGCATCGCGCTCGGCTCGGTCATGAGCGGCGTGCTGGTCGAGCACTTCTGGTGGGGCTCGGTCTTCCTGGTCAACCTGCCCGCGATGCTGCTGCTCCTGGCCCTGGGCCCCGTCCTGCTGCCCGAGTCGCGCACCCCTCACCCCGGCCGCTTCGACCTGCTGAGCGTCCCGCTGTCGATGGCGGCGGTGCTCCCGGTGATCTACGGCCTGAAGGAGCTCGCGGCCGAGGGCTGGAACGTGCGGTACGTGATGTCGGTGACCGTCGGCCTGCTCTTCGCCGCCCTGTTCGTCCACCGCCAGCGCACGACGGCCTCGCCCCTGATCGCGCCGGACCTCTTCCGGGCCCGCGGCTTCAGCCCGGCGCTCGTCCTCAACCTCACCGCCGCCTTCGGCATGATGGGCTCGGCTTTCTTCACGACCCAGTACATCCAGTCGGTCCTGGACAAGGGCCCCCTCGAAGCGGCGCTGTGGAGCCTGCTGCCGTCGGTGCCCATCGGACTCGCGGCCCCCGTCAGCGCACAGCTCGTCCAGCGGGGCGTCGCCCGCGCCCACGTCATCGGCGGGGGCTTCGCGGTCGCCGCGTGCGGCTACGTGATGCTGGCCCTGGCCGGAACGGACTCCCTCTGGCTGCTGCTCGCCGCCTGCGCCGTCCTGGCCTGCGGCATCGTCGCGGTCATGGCGCAGGTGACGGACCTCGCCCTGAGCGCCGCCCCGGTCGAGAAGGCGGGCGCGGCGTCCTCCCTGCTGGAGACGGGCACGGAGTTCGGCGGCGCGCTGAGCATGGCGTTCCTCGGCTCCATCGGCACGGCCGTCTTCCGGCACGACATGCCGGACTCGGCTCCGGCGGCGGCACGCGAGACCCTGGGCGGCGCCCTGGCCGTGGCCGACCGGCTCCCGGGGCGCGCGGGGGACGCCCTGGCGACGGCGGCCCGCGAGGCCTTCACCAGCGGCATGCACGCGGCGGCGGTCACGGGCGCGGTGCTGCTGGCCGGTGCGGCGGCAGCGGCGGTCATGACCCTGCGGCGGACCCGGGGGACGAAGAACGCCGGACGGGCTGAGCAGCTCAGCCCGTCCGGCGTCTGAGGACGGATCCGTTCAGGACGAACGGAGGTCCCGGGGGGCGAAGCGTGAAGCCCCCCGGGGCGGATCAGGCCAGGTTCACCGACCGGGCCGAGGTGGCCCCGATCTCCTCGGCCACCTCGGCCAGCACGGGTGCGGTCACCGTGTCGTCCACGGTCAGCACCGCCAGTGCCTCGCCGCCGGCCACCGCACGCGACACCTGCATGCCGGCGATGTTGAGGCCCGCCTCACCGAGGATGCGGCCCACCGTGCCGACCACGCCGGGACGGTCCTCGTACTTCAGGACCACCATGTGGTCGGCGAGCGCGAGGTCCACGTCGTAGTCACCGACCGCGACGATCTTCTGGAGGTGCTTGGGGCCGGCGAGCGTGCCGGACACCGACACCTCCTCGCCGTCGGCGAGGGTGCCGCGCACCGTGACGACGTTGCGGTGCTCGGTCGCCTCGGAGCTGGTGGTGAGGCGCACCTCGACACCCCGCTCCTGCGCGAACAGGGGCGCGTTGACGTAGGAGACCGTCTCGTCGACGACGTCCTCGAAGACACCCTTGAGCGCGGACAGCTCCAGCACCTTCACGTCGTGCTGGGTGATCTCGCCGTACACCTCGACGTCGAGGCGGACCGCGACCTCACCGGCGAGCGCGGTGAAGATCCGGCCCAGGCGCTCGGCGAGCGGCAGACCCGGCTTGACGTCCTCGGCGATGACCCCGCCCTGCACGTTCACCGCGTCCGGCACGAGCTCACCGGCGAGGGCGAGACGCACCGAGCGGGCGACGGCGATACCGGCCTTCTCCTGCGCCTCGTCGGTGGAGGCACCGAGGTGCGGGGTGCAGACGACCTGGTCGAACTCGAACAGCGGGGAGTCCGTGCAGGGCTCCTTCGCGTACACGTCGAGACCGGCACCGGCGACCCGGCCCTCCTTGAGGGCGGAGTACAGCGCCTCCTCGTCGACGATCCCGCCGCGCGCGGCGTTGACGATGCGCACGCTCGGCTTGACCTTGCGCAGCGCCTCGTCGCCGATCAGGCCGAGGGTCTCGGGGGTTTTCGGGAGGTGGACGGTGATGAAGTCGGAGACCTCGAGCAGCTCGTCCAGCGACAGGACCTTGACGCCCATCTGCGCGGCGCGGGCCGGCTGCACGTAGGGGTCGTAGGCGACGACCTTCATGCCGAAGGCCGACATGCGCTGCGCGACGAGCGCGCCGATGCGGCCGAGGCCGACGACACCGAGGGTCTTCTCGGCCAGCTCGACGCCGGTGTACTTGCTGCGCTTCCACTCGCCGTTCTTCAGCGCGGCGTTGGCCTGCGGGATGTTGCGGGCGGTGGCGACCAGCAGACCGCAGGCCAGCTCGGCCGCGGTCACGATGTTCGAGGTGGGGGCGTTGACGACCATCACGCCGGCCTTGGTGGCGGCGGAGACGTCCACGTTGTCCAGGCCGACGCCGGCTCGTGCGACGACCTTCAGCTTCTTCGCGGCGGCGATGGCCTCGGCGTCGACCTTGGTGGCCGAGCGGACCAGAATCGCATCGACGTCGGCGATCGCCGGGAGCAGCTCGGCCCGGTCGGCGCCGTTGCAGTGCCGGATCTCGAAGTCCGGGCCCAGCGCGTCGACGGTGGCGGGCGACAGCTCTTCAGCGATGAGTACGACGGGTTTCGAGCTCACGTGAGTCCTCACAAGTCCAGTGCTGCGGACGGCCGTCCCGACGGCCGCAGGCGGTGGAGGGGTGCTTGCCGCGTGGAAGACGCACGACGCTGTGGGCCTGACGCGTATGTATCTGTGCAGCAGTCTAGTGGCGCCCGGGGGCTCGTTCTGTGCCACTGCGGAAGGATCACCCGGACGAGAAGTGCCGATGTGGCGGGGGCCCGGGGCGAAGCCCCGCGGCGGCGTCCCCCTGCCGGGGGGCACCGCCGCGGGGCCCGGGGGTCACGCGTCCTCGTTGACCCACGACATCAGCTTGCGCAGCTCCTTGCCGGTGGTCTCCAGCAGGTGCTCGGAGTCCTGCTTCTTGTACTCGTTGTACTTCTTCAGACCGCCGTGGTACTCGTCCATCCACTGCGTCGCGAAGGTGCCGTCCTGGATCTCGGCGAGGACCTTCTTCATCTCCGCCTTGGTGGCGTCCGTGATGATCCGCGGGCCGGTGACGTAGTCGCCCCACTCGGCGGTCTCGGAGATCGACCAGCGCATCTTCTCCAGGCCGCCCTCGTACATGAGGTCCACGATCAGCTTCAGCTCGTGCAGGCACTCGAAGTAGGCGATCTCCGGCTGGTAGCCGGCCTCGGTCAGGGTCTCGAAGCCCGCCTTGACCAGCGCCGCGGTGCCACCGCAGAGGACGGCCTGCTCACCGAACAGGTCGGTCTCGGTCTCCTCGGTGAAGGTCGTCTTGATGACGCCGGCGCGGGTGCCGCCGATGCCCTTGGCGTAGGACAGCGCCAGCGCGAAGCCGTTGCCCGTGGCGTCCTGCTCGACGGCGGCGATGCAGGGAACGCCGCGGCCCTCCTCGTACTGGCGGCGGACCAGGTGGCCCGGGCCCTTCGGGGCGACCATGCAGACGTCCACACCGGCCGGGGGCTTGATGAAGCCGAAGCGGATGTTCAGGCCGTGGCCGAAGAACAGGGCGTCGCCGTCGTTCAGGTTGGGGGCGATGTGCTCCTCGTAGACCTGGGCCTGGATCGGGTCCGGGACGAGGATCATGATGACGTCGGCCTCGGCGGCGGCCTCCGACGGGCTGACCACGCGCAGGCCCTGCTCCTCGGCCTTGGCCTTGGACTTGGAGCCCTCGTGCAGACCGACGCGGACGTCGACACCCGAGTCACGGAGCGACAGCGCGTGGGCGTGGCCCTGGCTGCCGTACCCGATGACCGCGACCTTGCGGCCCTGGATGATGGACAGGTCGGCGTCGGCGTCGTAGAACAGCTCGGCCACTTTGGGTTCTCTCCTCGGGAGTGCAGGTGTTGCGTCCCACCGTATGACGGGGGGCGGAAGGGAAGTCTGAGGGTCTCGGAATACGGGCGGACGAAGGCGCTCCGGCCGCCCGTTCCGGTTACTAGGCCGACCGGTCCAGGGCGCGCAGCGACCGGTCGGTGATGGAACGGGCACCGCGTCCGATCGCGATCGTGCCGGACTGGACGAGTTCCTTGATGCCGTACGGCTCCAGCATCTTGAGCATCGCGGTCAGCTTCTCGCCGGATCCGGTGGCCTCGATGGTGACGGCCTCCGGGGAGACGTCGACCGTCTTGGCGCGGAACAGCTGGACGATCTCGACGATCTGGGAGCGCGTCTCGTTGTCGGCGCGCACCTTCACCAGGACGAGTTCGCGCTGCACGGCCTGCGACGGCTCCAGCTCGACGATCTTCAGCACGTTGACGAGCTTGTTGAGCTGCTTGGTGACCTGCTCCAGCGGCAGGTCCTCCACGCCGACGACGATGGTGATGCGGGAGATGTCGGGGTGCTCGGTGACGCCGACCGCGAGCGAGTCGATGTTGAAGCCGCGGCGGGAGAACAGGGCGGCGATCCGGGCGAGGATGCCGGGGGTGTTCTCCACCAGGACGGAGAGCGTGTGCTTGGACATGGTCTTTTACGTCTCTCTCGCTCAGTCGTCTTCGTTGTCGCCGAAGTCGGGGCGGACGTCCCGGGCGGCCATGATCTCGTCGTTGGAGGTGCCGGCGGCGACCATCGGCCAGACCATGGCGTCCTCGTGGACGATGAAGTCCACGACGACGGGCCGGTCGTTGATGGAGTTCGCCTCTTCGATGACCTTGTCGAGGTCGTCCGGGGACTCGCAGCGGATGGCGTAGCAGCCCATGGCCTCCGACAGCTTCACGAAGTCGGGGACGCGGGTGCCGCGGGCCTCGGGGTTGACGTCGTCCGGGCCGGAGTGCAGCACCGTGTTGGAGTACCGCTGGTTGTAGAAGAGGGTCTGCCACTGGCGGACCATCCCGAGGGCGCCGTTGTTGATGACGGCGACCTTGATCGGGATGTTGTTCAGGGCGCAGGTGGTGAGCTCCTGGTTGGTCATCTGGAAGCAGCCGTCGCCGTCGATGGCCCAGACGGCCCGCTCGGGCACTCCGGCCTTGGCGCCCATGGCGGCCGGGACGGCGTACCCCATGGTTCCGGCGCCGCCGGAGTTCAGCCAGGTGCCCGGCTTGTCGTACTCGATGAAGTGCGCGGACCACATCTGGTGCTGGCCGACGCCCGCCGCGAAGATCGTGCCCTCGGGGGCGAGCTGCCCGATGCGCTCGATGACCTGCTGCGGGGAGAGCGAGCCGTCGCCGGGCTGGTCGTAGCCGAGCGGGTAGGTGTCGCGCCAGCGGTTCAGGTCGTTCCACCAGGAGCTGTAGTCGCCCTGGTGGCCTTCGGCGTGCTCCTTCTGGACGGCCTGGATCAGGTCGGCGATGACCTCGCGGGCGTCACCCACGATCGGCACGTCGGCGGCGCGGTTCTTGCCGATCTCGGCCGGGTCGATGTCCGCGTGGACGATCTTGGCGAGCGGGGCGAAGCTGTCCAGCTTGCCGGTGACGCGGTCGTCGAAGCGGGCACCGAGGGCGACGATCAGGTCGGCCTTCTGCAGCCCCGTGACGGCGGCGACGGAGCCGTGCATGCCGGGCATGCCCAGGTGCTGCGGGTGCTTGTCGGGGAACGCGCCGAGTGCCATCAGGGTGGTGGTGACGGGCGCGCCGGTGAGCTCGGCGAGCACCTTCAGCTCGGCGGTGGCCCTGGCCTTGAGCACGCCGCCGCCGACGTACAGCACCGGCCGCTTGGCCTGGGTGATCAGCTTGGCGGCCTCGCGGATCTGCTTGGCGTGCGGCTTGGTCACCGGGCGGTAGCCGGGCAGGTCCATGGTGGGCGGCCAGGAGAAGGTGGTCTTCGCCTGCAGGGCGTCCTTGGCGATGTCGACCAGGACCGGGCCGGGGCGGCCGGTGGAGGCGATGTGGAACGCCTGGGCGATGATCCGCGGGATGTCCTCGGCCTTGGTGACGAGGAAGTTGTGCTTGGTGATCGGCATGGTGATGCCGACGATGTCCGCCTCCTGGAAGGCGTCCGTGCCGATCGCCTTGGACGCCACCTGGCCGGTGATCGCGACCAGCGGCACGGAGTCCATGTGCGCGTCGGCGATCGGGGTGACCAGGTTGGTGGCGCCGGGGCCGGAGGTGGCCATGCAGACACCGACCTTGCCGGTGGCCTGGGCGTAGCCGGTGGCGGCGTGACCGGCGCCCTGCTCGTGGCGGACCAGGACGTGGCGCACCCTGGTGGAGTCCATCAGCGGGTCGTAGGCCGGGAGGATCGCACCGCCGGGAATGCCGAATACCGTGTCGGCGCCGACCTCCTCGAGAGAGCGGATGAGGGACTGCGCGCCCGTCACCTGCTCGGGGGCGGAGTGTCCTCCGGATCGGGGCCGGGGCTGCGGGTGGTGGGCCCCGGTGGCCTGCTCGGTCATCGGCATTCTCTTCTCAGATGCTGAGGGTTTATGCGAGGTTTGGACGGTCTTCGGCTGCTGCACGGATGGTGCCTGTGCAACAAAAAACCCCTCGTGCCATAAGGCAAGCGAGGGGAGCGCGCCGGGTGGGGTCGCTGAGCGGTCGAGGCTCAGCGTCAGCCGACGCGCTTTCCAAGTACGAGAATTCGGGTGCGCATGGCACTGACCCTCCCCCCGGCACGCACTCACTGTCAAGTGGGTGGGACGGGAGTCTCATTATGTGAACGAAGGGTCGTGCCACCTCCGATGACGGCGGACATGCCCGAGCTGTACACCCGCGGGGCGCCGCCCGCGAACGCCGGCTCGGCCGGTCCGTCCGGCACCGGATAGTGCCCTGCGGCGAGCGCCCGGCGCAGCCGGTACTCGTCGAGCGGCCCGGAGAAGGCCATGCCCTGTCCGTGCGTACAGCCCATCGCGCGCAGGGCGACGACCTGTTCGGGCAGGTCCACCCCTTCGGCCACGGACTTCAGCCCGAGGTCGCCCGCGATGCGCAGCAGCCCGCTGGTGATCTTGTACAGGCGGGCGGACTCGACGACGCCCTCGACGAGACCGCGGTCGAGCTTCAGCACGTCGACGGGGAGCCGCCGAAGGGCCGTGATCGCCGCGTAGCCGCTGCCGAAGCCGTCGAGCGAGATCCGTACGCCGACCCGCCGCAGCGCGCCCAGACGCCGCTCCAGCTCGTCCAGCGACACCCTGGGGTCGGCGTCCGACAGCTCGATGATCAGCGACCCGGACGGCAGTCCGTGCCGCGTGAGCAGCGCCTCGATCGAGCCGAGCGGCATCGACCGGTCCAGCAGGCGGCGGGCGCTCATCCGGACGACGACGGGCACGGACAGCCCGGCCGCGTGCCGCTCGGCGGCCTGCTCGACGGCCTCCTCGATCATCCACCGGCCCAGTTCGGCGGTCTTGTCGCCGTCCTCGGCGACGCGCAGGAACTCCGCCGGGGTGAAGAGCACCCCCTGGGAGGAACGCCAGCGCGCCTGTGCGGACACCGACGTGATCCGGCCGTCCTCCAGGGACACCACCGGCTGGTGCAGCAGGGCGAACTCCCCGTCGTGCAGGGCGGCCCGCAGCCGGGTGGCCAGCTCGGCCTTGCGGACGACGTCCTGCTGCATCTGCGGCCGGTACAGCTCGACGCGGCCCTTGCCGCCGGCCTTGGCCCGGTACATCGCCAGGTCGGCGTTGCGCAGCAGTTCGCCGGCGCCGAGGCCGGATTCCGCGAAGGCCACGCCGATGGAGGCGTTGACGCGGACATCGTTGCCGTCGATGAGGTAGGGCTGGGACAGGGTCGTCCTGAGGCGGTCGGCGAGCTCCAGGATGTGCCGCTCCCGGGCGTCCCGGTCGCGGGTGTTGTCCCCGGCGATCAGGGCCGCGAACTCGTCCCCGCCGAGCCGGGACGCGGTGTCGCCGTGCCGTACGGAGTCCTGGAGTCTGCGGGCGGCCTGGACGAGGAGTTCGTCCCCGGCCTGGTGCCCGATCGTGTCGTTGACGGCCTTGAAGCCGTCGAGGTCGATGAAGAGCACGGCCGTGTTCCGCAGGGCCACGCCCCGGTCGGAGGCGCGGCGTCCCGAGAGGGCGTGCTGGACGCGCTTGGTGAACAGGGCACGGTTGGGCAGGTCCGTGAGCGGGTCGTGTTCGGCGTTGTGCTGCAACTGGGCCTGGAGGCGCACTCGTTCGGTCACGTCACGGCTGTTGAAGATGAGGCCGCCGTGATGACGGTTGATGGTCGACTCGACGTTGAGCCAGCTTCCCTCGCCCGAGCGGAAGCGGCACTCGATGCGCGTGGTGGGCTCCTCGACCGGGTCGGCGGCGAGGAACCTGCGGACCTCGTGCACGACGCAGCCCAGGTCCTCGGGGTGGATGAGACCGGCCAGTTCCGTACCGACCAGGTCCTCCGCCGGGCGGCCGTAGACACCGGCGGCGGCCGGGGAGACGTAGCGCAGGACACCGCTGGGTGCGGCGATCATGATGACGTCGCTGGAGCCCTGGACCAGGGAGCGGAAGTGGTTCTCCTTCTGCGCCAGTTCCTGGGTGAGGGTGATGTTGTCGAGCAGCATGATGCCCTGGCGCACGACGAGCGCGAGGACCACCGTGCCCCCGGTGAGCAGGACGACGCGGTCGACGCTGCGGCCGTTGAGGACGTTGTAGAGGATCCCCAGGGTGCACACCGCGGCGGCGAGATACGGCGTGAGCGCGGCGAGCGAGCCGGCGATGGGCCGGGCGGCCGGGTACCGGCTGAGCTCGGCGCCGGGCAGGGGCGCCGGGTGGTGGGCGCCGGTGCGCTGCCCCGGCACGTGCTCGTGCACCACGCGGGTGTGCCCGGCGGTGCCGTACCGCTCGAGCTCCGCGCGCGCCCCGGCCCACGGGGCGTACGCCAGGAGCAGCGAGCCGGCGAACCAGCCCGCGTCGAGGAGCTGCCCGGAGCGGTAGTCGTGGTGCATGAGCGGTGAGGTGAACAGGGCGTCGCACATCACGGTGAGGGCGAGGGCCCCGATGGCGGTGTTCACCGCGGAGCGGTTCACGGCGGACCGCCTGAAGTGCAGTGCGAGCACCATGCTCACCAGCGCGATGTCGAGCAGCGGGTAGGCCAGGGACAGCGCGATGTGCGCCACGCCGGGCCCCTCCGACTTCGCGGCCTGGGCGAGGGCGAGGCTCCACGCCAGCGTCAGCAGCGAGCCGCCGATGAGCCAGGCGTCCAGCCCGAGACAGACCCAGCCGGCCTTGGTCACGGGCCGCTTGGCGAGCACGAGCAACCCGACGATCGCGGGCGGCGCGAAGCAGAGGAAGAACAGGTCGGCGTAGCTGGGACTGGGCACGGGCAGCCCCAGGACCACCTCGTACCACCCCCAGACCAGGTTGCCCAGGGACGCCATGGCCGAGGAGAGGCCGAACAGCAGCCAGGCGGGTCGAAAGCGGGTGCGGCGGCTGCGGGCGTAGAGGAAGCACGAGACGGCGGCGGTGCCGGCCGCGGCGCTCAGCCCGAAGTCGCCCATGAACAGGGCCACTTCGTACGAACCCCAGCCGAGCGCGGCACCGACGGCGTATCCCGCGCAGGCCAGGGTGAGGACGACTTGGAGGGCCAGGCCGGGCCGCTGTCCGGTGACCGGCGTACGGGGCAGGAGCGCGCCCGGGGAAGGAGGCTGTGCCCGCAGCGCTCCGTCCAGCGTGGGGGTGGGGGGCGCGCTCACCGGGCCCTCCCGGTCCGCGCCGTGCCCGGGTCCCGCGAGCCCCGGTGGACCGGCGGGGCGTGCCGTCGGCTCCGGCCGGTCCTGCGGTGGTGATGGCTGTGATCGGTGTGGCGATCGCTGCGGTGGGTGTGGTGGCCGACGTGATCGGCGTGCTGACCGCGTCTGCTCGCGGCCGTCCGCCAGGGTCGCCGCCGGCAGCCCCGCCCCGTCGGATCGCTCGTCCATAGGCCGTGCATCGCCTGTCGCCCCCCTCACAGTCTGAAGTGTCCGTCCCCGGCGCCGTATGGTCCCCGGCGCAGCCCCTGTCGGGACGATACACCAGTCTCGTCACTCAGGGACATAGGTTCTCTACGCTCCGTGACGATCAACAGATATATGAGTACCCACCGCACCCGCAGGATTGCGGACGGTACTCGCACTTGTCTCAGACGGTTGAGGCACCCGTCGTAAGGATCACGTTGCGGAGCGGCTCCCGGTTCACATAACGGTTCAACTGGTCCACCAGGAGCCGCTTGGCGCGCGGAAAGAACGCGGAGGTGGGTCCGCCGGCATGGGGGCTGATGAGTACCCCCGGCGCACGCCACAGGGGGTGTTCGCGCGCCAGCGGCTCCGGGTCGGTGACGTCGAGGGCGGCGGTGATGCGGCCGGTCTCCAGCTCGGCGAGCAGGGCCTTGGTGTCCACGACCGGGCCGCGGGCGACGTTGACGAGGAGCGCGCCGTCCTTCATCCGGGACAGGAAGTCGGCTCCGGCCAGGCCACGGGTGGTTTCGGTGAGCGGGGTGGACAGGATGACGACGTCCGCCTCCGGCAGCAGCGCGGGGAGTTGGGTGAGCGGATGCACCGGACCGCGCGCCGTGGTGCGCTCGGAGCGCGCGACGCGCGCCACCCGCGCCACCTCGAACGGAACGAGCCGGTCCTCGATGGCCTCGCCGATCGAGCCGTAGCCCACGATGAGGACGTTCTTGTCGGCGAGCGCGGGCCGGAACCCACCCAGCCACTCCCCCCGGTCCTGCGCGCGCACGAAGTCGGGGATCCCGCGCAGCGAGGCGAGGATCAGCGCCAGCGTCAGCTCGCCGGTGCTGGCCTCGTGCACCCCGCGCGCGTTGCACAGCCGGACGCCGGCGGGCAGTTGGGCGAGCCCCGGCTCCACGTGGTCGATCCCGGCGGAGAGGGTCTGCACGACCCGGACGTTGCTCATCCGCCCCAGGGGACGCACGCACAACGGGCTGGGCTTCATGTAGGGGACGACGTAGAAGGCGCAGTCGGCCGGGTCCGCGGGGAAGTCCTCCTCGCCGTTCCAGAAACGGTAGTCCGGGCCCTCGGGGAGTCCGTCGATCTCGTCCGGCGGGATGGGCAGCCACACGTCAGCAGTCATGCTCTGGAGGCTATGTCAGGTGCGTGTGACGGCAGAGGTTAGGTTGGGGTGGCTCGAACAGGGAGGGTCACGACCAGGTGGAGCGCAGGACGATCGGCGCGGCGGCGCTCGCGGTGGGGGCCGTCGGACTCGGATGCATGCCGATGAGCTGGGCCTACAGCGCGTCGCGGCGGCGCGGCGACGAGTCGCTCAGGGCGGTGCACCGGGCGCTCGACCTGGGCGCGTCCCTGCTGGACACCGCCGACATGTACGGCCCCTTCACCAACGAACTGCTGGTGGGGCGGGCGTTGAAGGAACGCCGGTCCGACGCGTTCGTGTCGACGAAGGTCGGGCTGCTCGTGGGCGACCAGCACATCGTCGCCAACGGCCGCCCCGGGTACGTGAAGCGGGCCTGCGACGCCTCGCTGCGGCGGCTGCAGACGGACGTCATCGACCTCTACCAGCTGCACCGGGCCGACCCCGAGGTGCCGGTGGAGGAGACCTGGGGCGCGATGGCGGAGCTCGTACAGGCCGGAAAGGTGCGGGCGTTGGGCCTGTGCGCGGTGGGCGCGAGGGCCGGCCGCCGGTCCGGGGCCCGACTGCACGACGGGACGATCCGGCAGCTGGAACGGGTGCAGCAGGTCTTCCCGGTGAGCGCGGTGCAGGCCGAGCTGTCCGTGTGGTCGCCGGAGGCGCTGGAGACGCTGCTGCCGTGGTGCCGGACGCGGGGCGTGGGTTTCCTCGCCGCGATGCCGCTGGGCAACGGCTTCCTGACCGGCAGGCTGCGCCCCGGGGCGGGTTTCGAGGCGGACGACCCGCGCGCCCGGCACCCCCGCTTCACGGGCGAGATGATGGCCGCGAACCAGCCGGTGGTCGCGGGCCTGCGTCGCGTGGCCCGCCGGCACGGCGCGGACGTCACCCCCGGCCAGGTCGCCCTCGCGTGGGTGCTGGCCCAGGGCCCGCACGTGGTCCCGGTGCCCGGCACGAAGCAGGAGCGCTGGGTCACGGAGAACACGGCCGCCGCGGACCTGCACCTGACCCTCGACGATCTCCGGGAGATAGCCGCGCTGCCGCCGGCCCGTGGGTCGTGGGACTGAGCTCCCTTTTCACGGGTGCGTTTTTTCACGGGTGCGTTCCGGGCAAAACCCGTGTTACCGGTACCGCGTCGCGTGATCGGGAACCTCTGAGCCGCGGGCGGTGTATGACAGGGAGAGGAACCTGCCCCGTCGAAGGGACCATGATCGTGCGACGTCGAGCCGTCCCGGCCGTGCTGGCCGCCGCGCTCCTGCTGACGGCCGGTTGCTCCTCCGACGGCGGGAGTCCCTCCGGCGAGGACGCGAGCACCTCCCCGAGCCGTACGGCACCGGGGTCGTCGGCGCCGCCTCGGCAGGCCGGGGAGACACCTCCCGCCAAGGGCTCGGTGAAGGTGGTGCGGACCGTCGCCGAGGGCCTGGACTCCCCCTGGGGTCTCGCTCCGCTGCCGGGCGGCGGGCTGCTCGTCGCCTCCCGGGACGACGGGACGATCGTGCGGGTCGACGAGAAGACCGGCAGGAAGACCGAACTGGGCGAGGTGCCGGGCGTCTCGGCGGCCGGCGAGGGCGGACTGCTCGGGCTCGCCCTCTCCCCCGACTACGCCTCGGACCGCATGGTCTACGCGTACTTCACCTCGGCCTCCGACAACCGCGTCGTCCGCATGATCTACGACGGACAGAAGCCGGCGGGCGAGCAGCTCGGCGCTCCCGACACGGTCTTCAAGGGCATCCCCAAGGGCTTCATCCACAACGGCGGCCGTATCGCGTTCGGCCCGGACAAGATGCTGTACGTGGGCACCGGCGAGAGCGGTGACACGGGCCTGTCCCAGGACAGGAAGTCGCTGGGCGGCAAGATCCTGCGGCTGACCCCGGAGGGCGAGCCGGCGCCGGGCAACCCGTTCCCGGACTCGCCGGTGTACTCCTACGGGCACCGCAACGTGCAGGGCCTGGCCTGGGACGGCAGGCAGCGGCTGTTCGCCTCGGAGTTCGGTCAGGACACCTGGGACGAGCTCAACGCGATCAAGCCGGGCGACAACTACGGCTGGCCGGAGGCGGAGGGCCGGTCCGGCGACAAGGGGTTCCACAACCCGGTCGACCAGTGGACGACGGCCGAGGCCTCCCCCAGTGGCATCGCCTACGCCGAGGGCTCCATCTGGATGGCGGGCCTGCGTGGCAAGCGGCTGTGGCGCGTCCCGCTGGACGGCACGGCGGCCTCGGCCGAGCCACAGGCGTTCCTGGAGGGCGCATACGGGCGGCTGCGCACGGTCGTCGCGGCGGGCGGCGACAGGCTCTGGCTCGTCACCAGCAACACGGACGGCCGGGGCAGGCCGAAGGCGGGCGACGACCGGATCCTGGAACTGCGGGTGACGTAGGGGCTCCTGCCGGCCACCGGGTGTCCGGCCGCCGCGGGTGACGTGGGGCGGCCCTGGCCGGTGCGCACCGGCTGCGCCGAGTAGCGGCTCCCGTCGACTGCCCGGGGGCACCAGCGACTCCCGCCGACCGTCGGGTTGTCGGCCTGCTGCGGTGATGTAGGGGCTCCCGCCGGCCGTCGGGTTGTCGGCCTGTTGCGGTGACGTAGGGGCTCCTGCCGGCTGCTCCGGGGGGTGCGGCGGTTGCGGCCCGCTGCCGGGGTCCGGGCGGGCTGCTGGTGTCGTAGGGGATTCCGCTAGGCGGCGGGGTCGTGCGGGTGCTCGTCGGGCGGCCGGACGACGACCTTTCCGGACGCGAGGTCTATCGGCCCGCGTCCGGGATCGCCGTCCCCGACGTCCTCGCGGGTCAGTTCCAGGCGGTTCTGCTCGTCGTGGGTGTGCTTGCGCCCGGGCGAGAACAGTTCCTCGAACATGTTGAACAACGGGTGCCTCCCTGGGCCGCGGGTTCACGGCATCCGCGATACCTCCTTTCAGCGTATGCCTGAGCCCGCCGGACCGGGCACGAGCGTCTCGGCCGGGAACAGCCCCAGCCGGTGCGCCACCGCCGCCGCCTCGCCCCGCCCGGAGACGCCGAGCTTGCCGAGGATGTTGGAGACGTGCACGCTCGCGGTCTTGGGCGAGATGAACAGTTCCTGCGCGATGCGGCGGTTGGTGTGACCCGCCGCGACCAGCCGCAGGACGTCCCGTTCCCGGGTGGTGAGGCCCAGGGCGTCCGCGGGGTCGGCCGGCGCGGGGCCGGGTCCCGTGACGGGGGTCAGCGGGAGGCGGGCGCGCCGGGCGAGCACGGCGGCGGCGTCGGCGAGCGGCCGGGCACCGAGGTGTCGGGCGGCGGAGTGGGTGAGCCGGAGCAGTTCCGTGGCGCGGTCGCGCTCGTCCTCGCCGGCGCCCGTCAGCAGGGACTCGGCCAGGCGGTACCGGACGCGGGCGAGGTCGTAGGGCCGGCTCAGCGGTTCGAAGGCGGTGACCACGTCCGACCAGGTGTCCGGGGTGCTCCGCCCCTCGGCGCGGTGGAGCTCGGCGCGGACCCACTGCTCGTGGGCGAGCCAGACGGGGGCGTGGGTGGTGAGGCGCTTGACGGCGGCGAGGATGCCGTCCAGGACCTGCTCACGGCCGTCGCGGGCGGCGGGCAGCGCCCGGGCGTCGGCTTCGGCGGTGGCCGCCTGGAGCAGCAGCGGCCAGGCGTAGCGCTGGGTGCCGAGCGGGAAGCCGGCTTCCAGGGTCCGGGCCAGTTCGGCGCGGGCGTCGGCCGGACGGCCCTCGGCGGTGGCGACGGCCATGCTGAGGAAGGAGATCGGCAGATCGTGCTGCGGCATGGGGTCGTGCGGGCCGTAGGCGGCGCGGCCCTGGGCGAGGTACCGGGCCGCCTCGGGCACCTGTCCGCGCGCGAGCGCCAGATAGGCCAGGCAGTTGGCGCCCGACCCGTGCGGACCCGCGGTCTGGCCGCGCCGCTGGGCGTTGCCGGCGGCCTCGGCGGCCTCGTCCCAGCGGCCGAGGGAGATCAGCGACTCGGCGAGGTTGCTCCAGATCCAGGCCTCGGCGTCCCGCAGCCCCATCGTCCCCGTGAGCCGCAGGCCCTCGCGCAGGATGCCGACGGCTTCCTCGGAGCGGCCGACGCCTTCGAGGACGGAGGGCAGGTTCACATGGCTGCGGCCCACGACCCCCGCGAGCCCCCGGGCGACCACCTCGTCCCGGACGTCGTACATGTGGCCGAGTCCGGCGTCGATCTGCCCGGCGTCGACCATGAGCCCGCCGAGGGTGAGCCGGGCATTGGACTCGATGTCGTCGGCGCCGACCATGCGCGCGTACTCGACGGCGCGCTCGGCGGCCGTCAGGGCGTCCGGCCCCGGCTCGTGCAGCATCGACCAGTGCGCGGCCGTGGCCAGCACCTCCGCGTGCACCTCCGACGGCGGCAGACCGCGGACCAGTTCCTGGGCGGTGGCGATCTCCTGCCAGCCGTCGCCGCGGGCCAGACCCTGCACCAGCCGGGAGCGCTGGATCCAGAACCAGGCGGTACGCAGGGGGTCGTTCTCCTCGTCGAGCAGCCGCAGCGCCCGCTTGGTGATCTTCAGGGCGCGTTCGCGTTCCCCGCAGAGCCGTCCCGCCACGGCCGCCTCGGCCAGCAGGTCGAGGTGGCGCAGCGCGGTGGTGGCGGGGTCGCAGCCGCTGGGGGTCCCCCCACGTCGTTCGGACAGTGGGGGAGGGTAGACCTCGGTGCAGTCCACGGGGCGCAGGGTGCCGCGCACGGCCTCGGGCGCGGAGTCCCACAGCTCCATCGCCCGCTCCAGGAGGCGGAGTTGCTCGGAGTAGGCGTGCCGGCGGCGGGCTTCCACGGAGGCTTCGAGGACGGCCGGCAGGGCCTTGGCCGCGTCGTGGGCGTGGTACCAGTAGCTGGCCAGGCGGGTGGCCCGCTGGTCGGCGGGGACCAGGGCCGGGTCGCTCTCCAGGGCTTCGGCGTAGCGGCGGTTGAGGCGGGAGCGTTCGCCGGGGAGCAGGTCGTCGCTGACGGCCTCGCGGACCAGGGAGTGGCGGAAGCGGTAGCCGTCGCCGCCGGGTGCGGGGGCGAGGATGCCGGCGTTCACGGCGGCCCGCAACGCCTCGATGAGGTCGTCCTCGGGGAGCCGGGCCACGGCGGCCAGCAGCCGGTACTCGACGGTGGAGCCGCCCTCGGCGACGAACCGGGCGACCCGCTGGGCGGGCTCCGGGAGCCCCTCGACGCGGACGAGCAGCAGGTCGCGCAGGGAGTCGGTGAGGCCGGTCCGGCAGCCCTCGTGGGCGGCGACGGCGAGTTCCTCGACGAAGAAGGCGTTGCCGTCGGAGCGTCGGAAGATCGCGTCGACCTGGTCCGGGTCCGGGTCGTGGGCGAGGATCCCGGCCACCTGGCGACCGACCTCGTCACGGTTGAAGCGGGCGAGGTCGAGGCGGCGGATCGTGCGGAGCCGGTCGAGTTCGGCGAGGAGGGGTCGGAGCGGGTGGCGACGGTGGATGTCGTCGGAGCGGTACGTGGCGAGGACGACGAGACGGCCGGTGCGCAGGGTGCGGACCAGGTAGGTGAGCAGGTGGCGAGTGGAGGCGTCGGCCCAGTGCAGGTCCTCCAGGGCGAGGACGACGGTGTGCTCGGCGGCGACGCGTTCCAGCAGGCGTGCGGTGAGCTCGAAGAGGCGGGCCATGCCGTCCTCGTCGTGCCGTCCGGACCGTGACTCGCCCAGTTCGGGCAGCAGCCGGGCCAGTTCCTCCTCCTGCCCGTCGGCCGCGGCGGCCAGTTCGCCGGGCAGTTCGCGGCGCAGGGCGCGCAGGGCGGTGGAGAAGGGGGCGAAGGGCAGTCCGTCGGCGCCGATCTCCACGCAGCCGCCGAGGGCGACGACCGCCCCGCGCCGGCGGGCCGCGGCGGCGAACTCCTCGACGAGGCGGGTCTTGCCGATGCCGGCCTCCCCGCCGATGAGCAGGGCCTGCGGCTCGCCCGTGCGGGCGCCCGCGAGTGCGTCGTGCAGCGTGCCCAACTCCTCCGCGCGGCCGACGAACACGGGACTGACGGACCTGGTCTCCACGGGCCCGAGCATCGCATGCGGGTCCGGCGGCGCGGCACCGGTTTTCCCTCCGGCGGCACGGGCGGCGGCCGCCGTTCCCGTGGGGACGACGGCCGCTGTTGCCGTAGGGACGACGGCCGCCGTTCCCCGGACGGTCACGGCGCCGGCCGGGCCCGCCTGCGTGTTCACGCGGTCCGGGCGGACCGCGGCCGGCGGAAGCGGCGGCTATGGCTCTCATGCTCGGCGGAGTCCTGGTCCGCTTCGTGGCGGGCGGCGCGGCGGGCCCGGGCGGCCTCGCGGACCAGGCGCTCGTGGTCGGCCCGGCGGATGAGGTCGGAGGTGCGCAGCTGCTGGAGCTCGTACTCGTACATGGTGTGTCCTTCGAGGAGAGGCCGGTTGCGGAGTGTTCCTCCGCGATGACCTCACTCTCGTCTCCCAGGTGGGGCCGCCACATCGGGAGAGTTCCGCATCTTCGGCCGTGGGAGGGGCCTTAGACGCGGCTGAGGGGCCTCAGGGGCTCCGTAAGGTGCTCACGGAAGCGCCTGAGGCCCCTCAAGACCTGCGGGCTCTCAGCTGGCGGAGGGCAGTCCGAGCAGGATGCCGGTGTACTTGAGGACGGCCAGGAACAGGCCGATGACGCCGAGCGCGACGCCCGCCCAGGCGACGGACTTGATCCAGGGGGCCTGGATCCTGCCCGGGGTGCCGAACGCGGGCCGGGCGAGTGTCACGACGCCGACGACCAGCGCGATCAGCGCGAACAGGCCGCCCCACAGGGCGGTGGTCTGCCAGGCGTCGCCGTAGACCGCCTGGATCTGCTGGGCCACGCCCGCGTTCTGCGCGGTCTCCAGCTGGCCGACGAGGTTCTGGCGCGCGGAGGCGACGGTGCCGATCCAGCTGCCGGTGAGCGAGACGACGCCCAGCGCCGCGGAGACCACGGCCGCCGCACCCTGGCCCACGCCGGAGGGGCTCTCCTCCTTGGCCGGCGCGTCGTCGGTCGCGACCTCGGCCTCGGCCCGGGGCGCCTCGTCGGACTCGGTGGTGTCCACCGCCTTCTCGTCGGTCGTGGCCTTGGTGGCCTCGGTCTCGTCCACTGCGTTCGTTGCCATGTCTCGCACCGTAGGGTCGCTGTCTGAGAAGTCTCTTAATGATCGTCGTGAGCCGCACGCGCGCGTGCGGCCCGCCACTCGGGCGCCAGCACCGACCAGACTTCGAGATCGTGCCGTACGCCACCATAGGGGTGGGCTTCCCGGCGCACACCGTCGCGGGTCATCCCGAGTCGCCGGGCCACGTTCAGACTCGGCCGGTTGCCCGAGGCGGCGACCCATTCCACGCGGTGGATGCCGCGCTCCTCGACCGCCCAGTCGATCAGTACCCGCATCGCGCGGGTGACCAGGCCCCGGCCCGTTCCCGCGGGCTCCAGCCAGCAGCCGACCTCGCAGTTCCCGCTCGCCGCGTCGAAGTTCAGGAAGAGCACCCCGCCCACCAGGGTCCCCTCCAGCCACAGGCCGTGCAGGGACCCCGTGTCGGCGGCGCGCATGTCGGCGTAGCGCTGGAGCTTCGCACGGGCCGAGAGCAGGTCCGTCTCGGTCGTCCCGAACGGGATGTACCGCCCGATGAACTCCCGTCCCCGCTCCAGGTGCGCCAGGAACTCCGCGGCGTCCCAGGGCTCCAGGGGCCTCAGCTCGGCGTCGTCACCCAGGGATATCGCGTACATCCCGCTGCCGCTCCTCCTCCGCCAGGACGTCCGCCACCTCGGCGTCCGTCGCGGCGGCCAGCCTCTCATGGGCGGCACGGCTCTCGGGCGGCTCGATACTGATGCGCGGCATGCGGGTGTCCAGCCAGCGGGGCAGCCACCAGTTGGCGCCGCCCAGCAGGTGCATCAGGGCCGGGACGAGGAGCGTGCGCAGGACGAAGGCGTCCAGGGCGACGGCGGAGGCCAGCGCGATGCCGAACATGGCGATCACCCGGTCGCCGCTGAGCACGAAGGCCAGGAAGACGGAGATCATGATGACGGCCGCCGAGTTGATCACCCGGCTGGTCTCGGCGAGGCCGACGCGCACCGCCCGCCGGTTGTCGCCGGTCTCCAGCCACTCCTCGTACATCCGGCTGACCAGGAAGACCTGGTAGTCCATGGAGAGGCCGAAGAGCACCGACACCATGATCACGGGCAGGAAGGGCTCGATGGGTCCCGCGCTGCCGAGGCCGAGCAGTTCGCTGCCCCAGCCCCACTGGAAGATCGCGACCACCACCCCGAAGGCGGAGGCCACGGCGGCGACGTTCATCGCGGCGGCCTTGAGCGGGATGCCGATCGAGCGGAAGGCGAGCAGGAGCAGCAGACAGCCCAGGCCGATGACGACACCGACGAAGACCGGCAGCTTGGAGACGATGACGTCGGCGAAGTCGTCGTAGCCGGCGGTCATGCCGCCCACCTGCACGTCGAGCGCGGTGCCCGACTCGGCGCGCGGCAGCACGTCCTCGCGCAGCCGGTCGACGAGGTCGCTGGTCCGCTGCGACTGCGGGGAGGACTCCGGTACGACGGTCAGGTACGCGGTGTGGCCGCCGGAGTCGAATGTCACCGGGGTCACCGAGGCGACGCCCTCGGTGGCGCGGAGGGTGCCGTCGAGGTTCTCCAGGGCGAGCTTGTCGTCGGCGCCGCCGACCTTCGTGACGAGGGTGAGCGGGCCGTTCACGCCGGGTCCGAAGCCGTCGGCGAGCAGGTCGTAGGCCTGGCGCGTGGTGGCCGTCTTCGGGCCGTTGCCCTGGTCGGAGGTGCCGAGGTGCAGCGACAGGGTGGGCAGCGCGAGGACGGCCATGACGACCAGGGCCACCAGGCCGAGCACCTTGGGGTGGCGCTCCACGAACGCCGACCAGCGGGCCGCGAAGCCGGTGGGCAGCTCGGGTTCGGGGCCGTGTTCCGCGAGGCGGCGGCGCTCGCGGCGGCTGAGGGCGCGCATGCCGATGAACGACAGCAGGGAGGGCAGCAGCGTCACGGAGGCGGCGACGGTGAGGAGCACGGTGAGGCCGGCTGCGACGGCGACGCCGTTGAGGAAGCTCAGCCGCAGGATCAGCATGCCCAGCAGGGCGATGCAAACGGTCGCACCCGCGAAGACGACCGCCCGTCCGGTGGTCGCGACGGCGTTGGTGGCGGCCTCGGTGACGGACAGCCCGCGTTTCAGCCCGCGCCGGTGCCGGGTGACGATGAACAGCGCGTAGTCGATGCCGACGCCGAGTCCGACGAGCATGCCCAGCATGGGGGCGAAGTCGGCGACGGTCATGGCGTGCCCGAGCAGCACGATCCCCGCGTAGGCGGTGCCGACCCCGACCAGGGCGGTGGCGATGGGCAGCAGGGACGCGGCGAGCGAGCCGAAGGCGAGGAACAGCACTACCGCGGCGACGATCACACCGACGATCTCGGCGACGTGCCCGCCGGAGGACTCGGTGAGTGCTACCGCGCTGCCGCCCAGCTCCACCTGGAGCCCGTCGGTCTCGGCGCTCTTCGCGGTGTCGACGACGGCCTGCGCCTCGCCCTTCGCGATGTCCTCGGCCCGGTCGTCGAAGGTGACCGAGGCGTAAGCGGTGCGGCCGTCCTCGCTGATGCGGCCGGTGCCGGGCCCGTCGTAGGGGCTGGTGACCGAGGCCACACCGGGGAGGTTCTCGATGCGGTCCAGGGTGCGGGTCATCGTCTGCTCGACGTCGGCGGCCCGGACACCGCCGGACGCGGTGTGCCAGACGACGGTGTCGCTGTCGCCGCCGAGCCGCGGGAAGCCCTCGTGCAGCAGCTGGGTGGCGCGGCCCGACTCGGTACCGGGGACCTCGTAGTCGTTCGAGTACGCGGTGCCGGCGACAGCGGCGCCCGCGGCGACCCCCGCGAAGGCGAGGAGCCACAGCAGGACGCTGAGCAGACGGCGCTGGACACACCAGCGTGCTAGGGCTGCCACGAACGTGCTCCCGGAGTTGCTTTGTGTGGATCTTTGGCCGGGAACAGTCGTACATGAACTGAACAGCCAGCAAAGAACGCATGAGCAATGCGCTGCCACTCTTACAAACGAACGAGATCATTTGTCGGTTTCGTGGGCTTATTCACAGCGGCCGGTCTCAGTCGAACTGGTCCCCCAGCGCCATCACCATCACGCCCGCGATCAGCAGCCACAGCGCCCGCCGGGTGCGGCCGCGGGAGCCCAGCACGGCGGCGGCGGCGCACACGGCGGCCCCGCTCGCGTAGGCGGCCGGGACGAGTGCCGGCGCCGGGCGGGTGAGGCGGAGCACGGCCGCGGCGAGTCCCGCGAGCGTCAGCGCGGCGCCGGTGGCGGCCGCCGTCCAGCGGGCCCGGCGCGCGGCCCCCTCGTCCTGTGCCCGGTCACCGGCCTCGTCCTGTGCCGCGTCACCGGCCTCGTCCCGTGTCGGGTCACCGGCCTCGTCCCGTGCCGGGTCATCGGCCTCGTCCCGTGTCGGATCACCGGCCTCGTCCTGCCCGGCGGCCGCCTCCGAGTCCGCGGTCTCGGGCTCGGTGTCGGAATCAGGGCATCCACTCATGGCCGTGACGGTAGCGCGCCCGGCGGGGAAAACCGGGTGCGGGGCCGGGCTCCCGGGTGGTAGCGTCCGCCGGTCCGAGGTATGCCCGCGGCATCCCGCCGCCCGGCCGAAGAGGTGCATTGTTTGACGGTCCGACCGAGCTCCGACGCATCCCCTTTCTCCCTCAAGGACTCAAGGAGCCCGTCCACCGATGCCGGACATCACTTCCCCCACCTCGAACGACCCCCTCACTGACCGTGTGAGCCACCCCGGCTGGCCCCGCAGCAACGGCTACGACGCCCGCTGGACCGTCGACAACCAGATGGGCCCGCACGCGCTGTGGCTGCTGGAGTGGCTGGCCCCCGCCCTCGGGCTCGACACCCTGAGCCCGGGCTCCCGCGTGCTCGACCTGGGCTGCGGCCGCGCCATGACGTCGGTCTTCCTCGCCCGGGAGTACGACGCCCAGGTCACCGCCGCCGACCTGTGGATCAAGCCCGACGACAACGCCGGGCGCATCGCCGAGGCGGGGGTGGCCGACCGGGTGCTGCCCGTGCTGGCCGAGGCGCACGACCTGCCGTTCGGCGAGAACAGCTTCGACACGATCGTCTCCATCGACGCCTACCAGTACTTCGGCACCGACGACCTGTACCTGCCCACGCTGACGCGGCTGCTGAAGCCCGGCGGGCGGATCGGTGTGGTCGTACCGGCGCTGCGCGAGGAGATCGACGGCGCCGAGCCGCCGGAGCACCTCGAGCCGTACTGGGAGCCCGGCTTCTGGTGTTTCCACACGGCGGCCTGGTGGCGGCGGCACTGGACCCGCAGCGGGGCCGTGGAGGTCGAGGCCGCGGACTGGCTGGAGGACGGCTGGCGCGACTGGCTGCGCTGGTGCGAGGTCGTGGCCGACGAGAGCACGGACGAGTGGCACGTCCGGATGGCCGGGCAGTGTGCCGAGATGCTGCGCCTCGACCGGGGCGAGACGCTGGGCTTCGTCCGGGTCGTCGGCCGCCGCCTGTGAGGGACGGCCCGCTGCGCGCATGACGCCTCCGGGGGCACGACGCCCCTGCCTGCATGAGGCCGCTGCAGGCGGTGATGCCGCTGCGGGCGTGATGCCGCTGAGGGCGTGATGCCTCTGCGTGCATGACGAGGGGGGACGCACCGGGTCCGGTGTGTCCCCCCTCGTCGGGGCCACGGGAGGTCAGCCCTCGCTGACGCCCAGCTTCTGAAGGATCAGTTCCTTCACGCGGGCCGCGTCGGCCTGGCCGCGGGTCGCCTTCATGACCGCGCCGACCAGCGCACCGGCCGCGGCCACCTTGCCGCCGCGGATCTTGTCCGCGACGCCCGGGTTGCCGGCGATGGCCTCGTCGACGGCCGCCGTCAGCGCGCCCTCGTCGGAGACGACCTTCAGACCGCGCTTGTCGACGACCTCGTCCGGAGTGCCCTCGCCCGCGAGGACGCCCTCGATGACCTGACGCGCCAGCTTGTCGTTCAGGTCGCCCTTGGCGACGAGCTCGGTGACCCGGGCCACCTGCGCCGGGGTGATCGCCAGCTCGTCGAGCGCCTTGCCCGACTCGTTGGCGCTGCGGGCCAGCTCGCCCATCCACCACTTGCGGGCGGACGCGGCGTCGGCCCCGGCCTCGATCGTGGCGACGATGGGCTCCAGCGCGCCGGCGTTGAGGATGGCCTGCATGTCGGTCGCCGAGATGCCCCACTCCTCGCGGAGCCGGTTGCGGCGGACCAGCGGCAGCTCGGGCAGACCGGCGCGGATCTCCTCGACCCACTCCCGCGAGGGCGCCACGGGAACGAGGTCGGGCTCCGGGAAGTACCGGTAGTCCTCGGCCTCCTCCTTCACGCGGCCCGAGGTCGTCGACCCCGTGTCCTCGTGGAAGTGCCGGGTCTCCTGCACGATCGTGCCGCCGGAGGACAGCACGGCCGCGTGCCGCTGGATCTCGAAGCGGGCCGCGCGCTCCACGGACCGCAGCGAGTTGACGTTCTTGGTCTCCGAGCGGGTGCCGAACTTCTCGGTGCCGTGCGGGCGCAGCGACAGGTTCACGTCGCAGCGCATCTGGCCCATCTCCATCCGGGCCTCGGAGACGCCCAGCGCGCGGATGACCTCGCGCAGCTCACGGACGTACGCCCGGGCGACCTCGGGGGCGCGCTCGCCGGCGCCCTCGATCGGCTTGGTGACGATCTCGATGAGGGGGATGCCGGCGCGGTTGTAGTCCAGCAGGGAGTGGGACGCGCCGTGGATACGGCCGGTGGCGCCGCCGACGTGGGTCGACTTGCCGGTGTCCTCCTCCATGTGGGCGCGCTCGATCTCCACGCGGAAGGTCTCGCCGTCCTCCAGCTGCACGTCGAGGTAGCCGTCGAAGGCGATGGGCTCGTCGTACTGGGAGGTCTGGAAGTTCTTCGGCATGTCCGGATAGAAGTAGTTCTTCCGGGCGAAGCGGCACCACTCGGCGATCTCGCAGTTCAGCGCGAGGCCGATCTTGATGGCGGACTCGACGCCGGTCGCGTTGACGACCGGCAGTGCGCCGGGCAGGCCGAGGCAGACCGGGCAGGTCTGCGTGTTGGCGTCCTGGCCGAGGGCGGTCGAGCAGCCGCAGAACATCTTGGTCTTGGTGCCGAGTTCGACATGGACCTCGAGGCCCATGACGGGGTCGTACGACGCGAGTGCTTCCTCGTACGACACCAGGTCGGTCGTGGTGGTCACGGTGAGTACTTCCCTCTCAGCCCAGCAGGACGTCGTCGTCGCCCAGCCGCTTCAGCTCGCGGTAGAGAATGGCCAGGTTGGTGACGACGGCGGCTCCGGTCACGACGGCGTCGAGCAGCCGCAGCGTGTCGTTGTCTCCGCGGGCCTTCTTGATCTGCTTGTAGACACCGACGGCGCCGAACGCCGACGTGGCCATCGAGACGTACAGACCGGACTTGGACTTCTTGAAGCCCTTGGCCTTGGACAGTGCGCTCACAGCGACGGAGCCTCCTCGATCAGCGGGTGGCCCCACTTTTCCACGAAGGCGGCCTCGACGGCTGCGCCCACCTTGTACAGGCGGTCGTCCTTCATGACGGGGGCGATGATCTGCAGACCGACCGGGAGGTTGTCCTCCGGGGCGAGACCGCACGGCAGCGACATGGCCGCGTTGCCCGCCAGGTTGGTCGGGATGGTGCACAGGTCGGCGAGGTACATCGCCATCGGGTCGTCGGCGCGCTCGCCGATCGCGAAGGCGGTGGTCGGGGTCGTCGGGGAGACGATCACGTCGACCTGCTCGAACGCCTTGTCGAAGTCCCGCTTGATCAGCGTGCGGACCTTCTGGGCGCTGCCGTAGTAGGCGTCGTAGTAGCCGCTCGACAGGGCGTACGTGCCGAGCATGATGCGGCGCTTGACCTCGGGGCCGAAGCCCGCCTCACGGGTGAGGGAGGTGACCTCCTCGGCGGAGTGGGTGCCGTCGTCGCCGACGCGCAGGCCGTAGCGCAGGCCGTCGAAGCGGGCGAGGTTGGAGGAGCACTCGGAGGGCGCGATCAGGTAGTACGCGGACAGCGCCAGGTCGAAGGACGGGCAGTCCAGTTCGACGATCTCGGCGCCGAGTTCCTTGAGGAGCTCCACGGACTCGTCGAAGCGCTGGATGACGCCGGCCTGGTAGCCCTCGCCGCGGAACTGCTTGACGACGCCGACGCGCATGCCCTCGACGCTGCCGTTGCGGGCGGCCTCGACGACCGCCGGGACGGGCTCGTCGATGGAGGTGGAGTCCATCGGGTCGTGCCCGGCGATCACCTCGTGCAGCAGGGCCGCGTCCAGGACCGTGCGGGCGCAGGGACCGCCCTGGTCGAGGGAGGAGGAGAAGGCGACCATGCCGTAGCGGGAGACCGCGCCGTACGTCGGCTTCACGCCGACCGTGCCGGTGACGGCGGCCGGCTGGCGGATGGAGCCGCCGGTGTCGGTGCCGATGGCGAGCGGGGCCATGTGCGCGGCCAGCGCGGCGGAGGAGCCGCCACCGGAGCCGCCGGGGATCTTCGTCAGGTCCCAGGGGTTGCCGGTCGGGCCGTAGGCGCTGTTCTCGGTGGAGGACCCCATGGCGAACTCGTCCATGTTGGTCTTGCCGAGGATGACGACGTCGGCGGCCTTCAGGCGCTGGGTGACCGTCGCGTCGTACGGCGGGATCCAGCCTTCGAGCATCTTCGAACCGACGGTCGTGGGCACGCCCTCGGTGGTGAAGATGTCCTTCAGCGCCAGGGGCACGCCGGCCAGCGGGCCGAGCTTCTCGCCGCGCTCGCGCTTGGCGTCCACGGCACGGGCCTGGGCGAGGGCGCCCTCGCGGTCGACGTGCAGGAAGGCGTGCACCTTCTCGTCGACGGCCTCGATGCGGGCCAGGTGGGCCTCGGTGACCTGGACGGCCGTGAGCTCGCCGGAGGCGATCTTCGCGGCGGTCTCGGCGGCCGTGAGCTTGATGATGTTGACGTTGTCCGTCATGGCGGTTAGTCCTCCCCCAGGATCTGCGGCACCTTGAAACGCTGCTGCTCCTGGGCCGGGGCGCCGGAGAGCGCCTGCTCGGGGGTGAGCGAGGGACGGACCTCGTCCTCGCGCATGACGTTCGTCAGCGGGAGCGGGTGCGAGGTCGGCGGTACGTCTTGGTCGGCGACCTCGCTGACGCGGGCGACCGCGCCGATGATGTCGTCCAGCTGTCCCGCGAAGTGGTCGAGCTCTTCGGGCTTCAGCTCCAGACGCGCCAGCCGGGCGAGGTGGGCGACCTCCTCGCGCGTGATGCCAGGCATGCAGCGATCCTCTGGGGTGAGTGAATGTGGTGTGGCCCAATCCTATGGGGCGCGGGGCCGTGCCCGTGAAACGGTTTCGCCCGTCCGCCGCCGGCGATCCCGGCGGCCCGTCGAGCGGGACGAACTCGGTGGGCGCGGTCAGGCCGCGAAGAGCAGGGCGGCACTGACCAGGACGATGAGCGCGGTGGCGAAGTGGACGCCGAAGGCCACGGCCTTCGCGCCGCCGTGGCGCAGCACGATCAGGGTGTCGCCGAGCGGTATGAGGGCCACGGCGAGCATGAACCAGGCCTCGGCCCGGGCTCCCGCGAAGGCGAGCACGACGAGACCGGCCACCCCGAGGGTGCCGTCCCGCAGGCCCTTGATCGTCAGGTAGGCCCCGGCGTCGCCGCGCGGGTCGGCCGGGACGCCGTAGCCGGTGGCCGCGGGGCCGGGCTGGAAGAGGAAGCGGTAGCCGAGGAACAGGCAGAACAGGTTGAGCACGACGGCCAGGGTGTACGCGGTGACGGTCATGATCTTCTCCGTTTGCTGAATTTCTAGCAGCGCTAGGGACAAGAGCGAAGCTAGCAGAGCGTCGACAGGAACGCTAGCGATGCTAGGGTTTCTTCCATGACGATCCAGAAGCGCCGGGAGCGTGAACGAGCGGAACGGGAGCGGCTGATCGTGACGGCCGCGCGGGAGCTGGCGGAGGCGGAGGGCTGGGACGCGGTCACCACGCGCCGGCTCGCCGACGAGATCGAGTACAGCCAGCCGGTGCTCTACAGCCACTTCAAGGGCAAGGGCGCCATCATGGCGGCGGTCGCGGTGCAGGGCTGCGAGGAACTGGCCGGCGAACTGCGGGCGGCGCGCACGGCGGCCGGGAGCCCCCGTGAGGCACTGGCCGCGGTGGGCCGCGCCTACACCGCCTTCGCCCGGCGGCGGCCCGCGCTCTACGACGTGATCTTCACGCTCGACGTGGATCTGCCCTTCGCCACCCCCGAGGCACCCGCCGCCCTCCAGGACGCCTTCGGCGAACTGCTGCAGGCTGTCCAGCCGATCGCGGCCGAGGGCGAGGACATGGGTGCGCTGACGGAGACGTACTGGGCCGGGCTGCACGGGCTGGTGACCCTGATGCGCAGCGGCCGGCTGCCCGAGGAGGCGCACGAGCGGCGGCTGGGGCTGTTCATCGGCCACTTCGTGCCGCAGGGCACGCACTGACCGCCCACCCCGGAGCCGTCACCCCGGACGAGCGCGGCAGGGCCTACTCGTCGGCCGTCGCCGCGGGCAGCGCGGTGCGCGGGCGCTGCCATCCCCGGGGGCCCCGGGCCCGCAGCCACGCCGTGGTCTCCTCCGGGGGCATCGCGGCGGCGACCAGCCAGCCCTGGACGGCGTCGCAGCCGAGGTCCCGCAGGCGCTCCCAGGTCTCGTCGTCCTCGACGCCCTCGGCGACGACGAGCAGGCCGAGGGAGTGGGCGAGGTCGACCGTGCAGCGCACGATCTCCGCGTCCTCGGCGTCGACCGCGAGCCGGGCCACGAACGAACGGTCGATCTTCAGCTCGCTCACCGGCAGCCGGCGCAGGTGCACCAGCGAGGAGTAGCCCGTGCCGAAGTCGTCGAGGGACATCTTCACGCCGTGGGCCGTCAGTTGATTGAGGGTGTCGGCGGCACGCTGCGGGTCCTCCAGGAGCACGTGCTCCGTGATCTCCAGTTGGAGCGCTCCCGCCGGGACGCCGTGCCGGGCCAGCCGGGCGGCGACGGAGCCGGCGAAACCGGGGGTGTGCACATCGCGCGGGGAGACGTTCACCGCGACCGGCACGAACAGGCCCTGCTCGCGCCAGCGCGCGACCTGGCCGAGCGCCGTCTCCAGGACGTACTCGGTGAGATGGGGCATCAGCCCCGAGGACTCCGCGATCGCTATGAACTCGTCCGGCGGCACCTTGCCCCGCTCGGGGTGCACCCAGCGGACCAGCGCCTCCAGGCCCGCGACCTGCCCGTCGAAACGGACCTTGGGCTGGTAGTGCAGCTGCACCTCGTGCGCGTCGAGGGCGCGGCGCAGGTCGCCCAGCAGACCGAGCCGGTCGGGGGTGTTGGAGTCGCGCTTGGACTCGTAGACCTCGACGCCGGTGCGGTCCCGCTTCGCCTGGTACATCGCCACGTCCGCGCGCCGCAGCAGGCCTTCGGCGTCCAGGGCGTGGTCGGGAAAGACGGCGACCCCGGCGCTCGCCTCCAGCACGAGGGTGAGGCCGTCGAGGTCGAGGGGTGAGCTGAGGGCGGCCACAAGGTTGCGGGCGACCCGGGTCGCGGAGGTCGTGGAGTCGGCGACCGGGAGTAAGACGGCGAACTCGTCGCCGCCGAGCCGGGCGGCCTCCGCCCCGCGCGGCAGCGCCACCCGCAGCCGGTCGGCGATCTGCAGCAGCAGCCGGTCACCGGCCAGATGACCCAGCGTGTCGTTGACCGAACGGAACCGGTCGAGGTCGATCAGCATCAGGGCGGCGCGGGCATCGATCCGCTCCGCGTCGTCCAGCGCGGTCCAGATGCGCTCCAGCAGCCACTGACGGTTGGGCAGCCCGGTCAAGGGGTCGCGCAGCTGCTCCTCCGCCCGGGCCCGCGCGATCCACAGGGTGGAGTCCAGGGCGATCAGGGGGATGGAGAACAGCGGCAGCAGGATGGGCTTGGCCACCGCGACCACACAGACCAGCGGCGCGATGCCCAGCAGCGCGACGGCCACCAGGCCCTGTCTGACCAGGGCGGTACGGGCGACCGTGGGCAGCCCGGGGCGCGGGGCGTGCAGATACCAGAGCAGGACGCGGGTGACCATCAGGTAGGCGACGGCGACCAGGGCGACCTGGGGTGCCGTGGCGAGTGTCCAGGCGGCGGGCTCCGCCGGGGACTCCACGGACGGAACGGTGCCGAAGACGCCCAGCACGAGCGCGCCCGCGCCGATGCCGAGGAGGTCGACCGCGCCGTGCAGCACGCCCTGGCGCCAGCGGTTGCGGCGGGCCACGCCGACCAGGACGACGACCGTGAGGCTGACCATTCCGGCCGGGACCCAGCCGTAGAGCAGCAGCACGGCGAGGGTGAGGGCGGCGCCCGAGCCGGTGCCGCCCCACCAGCGGGAGCGGCCCAGCATGACGAGGTGGCCGACGATGACGCCGGTGAGCACCGCCAGCGACCAGCCGGCCGTGCCGGCCGGGAAGAGCGCGTGTCCGCCGGTGAAGGCCCGGTAGAAGCCGGCACCCAGGACGAAGCCGGCCGCCGCGACGACCGCGGCGGGCAGCGCGGGCCAGGACTGGTGCCGGTCGCCGTCCGCGTCCGGATCCGCGCCGTGCGGTCCGGGGGTGTGATCGGCGGCCGGCTGTGTCCCGGACCCGTCCGCGGCGCGCCCTCCGGCGCCGCGCCCCTCCGGGGTGTACTGTCCGACGGCGCGCACCTCCGCACCCGGACGCCCCGCCGGCCGTACGGCCTCACGGACCGCACGCCAGGCGGCCGCCATGCGGCGCAGGTGCAGCCGTGAGCCCGGCACGGCGCTCTCGGTCGGTTCCATTCCCGTCCCTCTCACAGCCGGCGGTGCCCACGCCCCGCGGCCCGGTGCCCGACAACCCTTAGGCGGCCCGCGCCCGAAAGCCCTTCCCCGCGCTCCGTGCGAGCACGACGATGCCCCGACCGCGGCTGGGCACGGCGGGCGCACATCTCAACAGTAGGCCGCAGAAGGCTTCCACGGGCAGCGGTCGCCGACGGTTGCCCGAATGCGCCCCGGCCACCCGTATGCATCTGGTATGCGCCGAACGGGTGGCCTTCAACCGCTACTCCTCGGCCGAAAGGGCGACTTCGGCCGCGGCGTCCGGTCCCTGCTCCAGCAGGACGCCGAAACCCTCCTCGTTCAGAACCGGAACCTTCAGCTGCATCGCCTTGTCGTACTTCGAGCCGGGGCTGTCACCGACCACCACGAAGGACGTCTTCTTCGACACCGAGCCGGTCACCTTGGCCCCGCGGCTCTGCAGCGCCTCCTTGGCGCCGTCCCGTGTGAAGTGCTCAAGGGTTCCGGTGACGACGACGGTGAGTCCCTCCAGAGGGCGCGGCCCCTCGTCCTCGCCGGTGCTCTCGGCCTCCATGCGGACGCCCGCGGCCTTCCACTTGCGGATGATGTCGCGGTGCCAGTCCTCGGCGAACCACTGCTTGAGAGAGGCGGCGATGGTCGGCCCGACGCCTTCGGTGACCGCCAGTTCCTCTTCCGTGGCCTGGTCGATCCGCTCGATCGAGCGGAACTCGCGGGCCAGCGCCTCGGCGGCGACGGGCCCGACATGACGGATCGACAGGCTGGTGAGGATGCGGGCCAGGGGGCGTTCCTTGGCCGCCGCGATGTTCTCCAGCATGGCGACGGCGTTCTTGCGGGGCTCGCCCTGCTGGTTGGCGAAGATCGTGGCGACCTTCTCCTCGCCGGTCTTCGGGTCGCGCTTGGGGAGGCCGCTGTCGGGGTCGAGGACGTACGCCTTGATGGGCAGCAGCTGCTCGATGGTGAGGTCGAAGAGGTCGCCCTCGTCGACCAGCGGCGGGGTCTTCGGCTCCAGGGGGGCGGTGAGGGCGGCCGCGGCGACATAGCCGAAGTGCTCGATGTCCAGGGCCTTGCGGCCGGCGAGGTAGAACAGGCGCTCGCGCAACTGGGCCGGGCAGGTGCGGGCGTTCGGGCAGCGCAGGTCGACGTCGCCCTCCTTCATGGGTCGCAGGGGCGTGCCGCACTCGGGGCACTCGCTCGGCATGACGAACTCCCGCTCGCTGCCGTCGCGCAGGTCGGCGACCGGGCCGAGGATCTCCGGGATGACGTCACCGGCCTTGCGCAGCACCACGGTGTCCCCGATGAGGACGCCCTTGGCCTTGACCACGTCCTGGTTGTGGAGGGTCGCGAACTCGACCTCGGAACCGGCGACCGTGACCGGCTCGACCTGGGCGTACGGGGTGACGCGGCCGGTGCGGCCCACGCCCACGCGGATGTTGACGAGCTTGGTGTTGACCTCCTCCGGCGCGTACTTGTAGGCGATCGCCCAGCGCGGGGCGCGCGAGGTGGAGCCGAGGCGGCCCTGGAGGGGGATCTCGTCGAGCTTGACGACCACACCGTCGATCTCGTGCTCCACGGAGTGGCGGTTCTCGCCGTAGTGGGCGATGAACTCCCGTACGCCCGCCAGGCCGTCGACCACCCGGTTGTGCCGGGAGGTGGGCAGGCCCCAGGTCTTGAGCAGGTCGTAGGCCTGGGACAGGCGGGTCAGGCCGGTGAAACCCTCCAGGGCGCCGATGCCGTGGACCACCATGTGCAGGGGGCGGGTGGCGGTGACGCGGGGGTCCTTCTGGCGCAGGGAACCGGCCGCCGCGTTGCGCGGGTTGGCGAAGGGCTTGTCACCGGCCTCCACCAGGCGGGCGTTGAGCTCCTGGAACTTCTCCATCGGGAAGTAGACCTCGCCGCGGATCTCCACGACGTCGGGCACGTCGTCGCCCTTGAGGCGGTCGGGGATCTCGGCGATCGTCCGCACGTTCGGTGTGATGTCCTCGCCGGTGCGGCCGTCGCCGCGGGTGGCCGCACGGGTGAGGCGGCCGCGCTCGTAGGTGAGGTTCACGGCGAGGCCGTCGACCTTCAGCTCGCACAGGAAGTGGTACTCCTGCTCGCCCAGTTCCCGGGCGATGCGCTCGGTCCAGGCGGCCATCTCCTCGTCGTTGAACGTGTTGTCGAGGGAGAGCATGCGCTCGCGGTGCTGGACGGCCGTGAACTCCGTCTCGTAGGACCCGGAGACCTTCTGGGTCGGCGAGTCCGGTGTGCGCAGCTCGGGGTACTCCTCCTCCAGCGCCTCCAGGGAACGCAGCAGCTGGTCGAACTCCGCGTCGCTGACGACGGGAGCGTCCTTCACGTAGTAACGGAAGCGGTGCTCCTCGATCTGCTCCGCGAGGCGCGCGTGCTTCTCCCGTGCCTCGGCGGGCACCGTCGTCGTCTCCGCCTGCTTGTCGCCGGCCACCGTGTCGTCCTCCCGTTACTCTGGGTTGTCCGCGAGGGATCTCGCCGCCCGGGCGCACTGCGCGAGAGCCCTGCGCGCGTACCCCGGGGAGGCCCCCGCGAGGCCGCACGCCGGGGTGACCGTGACCGCCTCCGCGAGAAGCCCCGGAGACAGCCCCAGCCTGCGCCACAGCGTCCTGACACCCATGACGCTACCGGCAGGGTCTGACAATGGGCCCTCCGCGGACGGCACGACACCGGTGAAGAGCCGGGTGCCGGCCTCCACGGCCTCCCCGATCGCCTCGTCGTCACGCTCGGTGAGCAGAGAGAAGTCGAACGAGACGGCGGCCGCACCGGCCCGGCGCAGCAGGGCGAACGGCACGTCGGGAGCGCAGGAATGGACCACGACCGGGCCCGCCTCGTGCACCCCGACGAGGTCGCGCAGCGTCTGCTCGACGATCTGCCGGTCGACGGCCCGGTGGGTGCGGTAGCCGCTGGCGGTCTTCACCTGACCGCGCAGGACGGCCGTCAGGGACGGCTCGTCGAGCTGGAGGACGAGCTGCGCGCCGGGGATCCGCCGCCGCAGCTCGGCGAGGTGCAGGCGCAGCCCCTCGGCGAGGGAGGCGGCGAGGTCGCGGCAGGCCCCGGGATCGGAGAGGGCGGCCTCGCCGCCCCGCAGCTCCAGGTTGGCCGCGAGGGTCCAGGGACCGACGGCCTGGACCTTCAGCGGGCCCTCGTACTCCTGCGTGAACTCCTCCAGCGCGTCGAGGTCCTCCCCGAGCCAGGAGCGGGCCCGCCTGGTGTCCCGGCCCGGCCGGTCCCCGAGCCGCCAGCCGCTGGGCTCCACGCGCGCGTACAGCTCGACGAGCAGGCCGGCAGTCCGGCCGATCATGTCCGCGCCGGGTCCCCGGGCGGGCAGTTCGGGCAGGAAGGGGAAGTCCTCGAAGGTGCCGGTGACGGTTTTGGCGGCCTCTCGGGCGTCGCCGCCCGGCATGGACCCCACGCCGGTGGCCGCGCCGAACCTGAACGGGCTGTTTTCACTCACCGGAGAAGCCTACGCAGGGGGCGTGCCGGGGTCAGCTCCCCGGGCGCACCGTCAGGTCGTTGACCTCCGCGTCGCGCGGCAGGTCCAGGGCCATGACGACCGTCGTGGCGACCGACTCCGGGTCGATCCACCGCGTGGCGTCGTAGTTCTTGCCCTCCTGCTGGTGGACCTTGGCCTGCATGGGGCTGGCCGTGCGGCCCGGGTAGACCGAGGTGACGCGGACGCCGTTGCCGTGCTCCTCGTGACGCAGGGAGTCGGCGAGGGCCTTCAGGCCGTGTTTGGAGGCGGCGTACGCGGACCAGTCGGCGTGGGCGTTGAGGCCGGCGCCGGAGTTGACGAAGAGCACGTGTCCGCGGGCGGCGCGCAGCTGGGGCAGGAAGTGGCGGGTCAGCTCGGCGGGGGCGATCAGGTTGACGTTGAGCTGGTGGCGCCAGGTCTTCGGGGTGAGTTCGCCGACCGGGCCGAGGTCGACGACGCCGGCGATGTGCAGCAGCGAGTCCACGCGGTCGGGCAGCGACTGGTGGGAGAAGGCCCAGGACAGCCGTTCGGGGTCCGCGAGGTCGCCGACGAGGGTGCGCGACCCGGGGAACTCGGCCGCCAGTTCCCTGGCGCGGCCGGCGTCGCGCGCGTGCAGCACGAGTTCGTCCCCGCGCGCGTGGAGGCGGCGGGCGACGGCCGCGCCGATGCCGGAACCGGCTCCGGTGATCACATGAGTAGCCATGCCCGCCATGCTCGCATCAGGGCCGGGTCACTCGAGCCCCGGCACTCCCGCCGCCCCGCGGGCGCGCACCCGCCACGGCCGGTCGCGCGCTGCCCGGCGATCCCGCCCCGCCCCGCCCGAGCCCGCACCCGAGCCCGCGCCCCCGCCGGCCCGCACCCGCACCCGCACCCGCACCCGCACCCGCCTACTCGATGCCCTGGCTCTCCTCCAGGTACGCCAGCGCCCCCACCGGGTCCTCGGCGAAGAAGACCAGGTCGGTGAGGGGCCGGGGCAGGAAGCCCTCGGTGTCCATGCGGCGGAACTGCTCCTTCAGGCCGTCGTAGAAGCCCGCGGTGTTGAGCAGGACCACCGGCTTGTCGGTGTGCCCGTGCTTCTTCAGCTCCAGGATCTCGGTCGCCTCGTCGAGCGTGCCGGTGCCGCCGACCATGATCACCACGGCGTCGGCCTTCTCCAGGAGCAGCTTCTTGCGCTCGGCGAGGTCCTTGGCGACGATCATCTCGTCGACGCCCGGGCGGGCCTTGGCCGCGAGGAACTGCACGGAGACACCGGCCAGCCGGCCGCCCGCCTCCTGCACCCCGTCGGCGACCACCTTCATCAGGCCGACGTCGGAGCCGCCCCAGACGAGTGTGTGGCCGCCCTTGCCCAGCAGTTCGGCGAACTCCCGCGCGGGGCGGGTGTAGCGCTCGTCGAGGTCGGCGGCGGACAGGAAGACACAGATGTTCATGACCCCACCGTACGGGCCCGGTCCGCCGCCGCGGTGACCCGCATTTTCGACTGCCGGTGCGGCAGGCGCTCCCAGTCGTCCATGAGGCGGGCGTCCAGGCCGTGCCGCGCGGCGAGGTCGGTGAGGGTCCGCGTCCGGTAGTAGAAGTCCTCGTGCAGGACCTGGTGCTCCTCCCCCTCCGTGCGGTCGAAGGTGAAGTCGAAGAAGCCGCCCGGTGCGAGGATCCGGCCGACGTGGGCGAAACACTCCTCGATGACGTGCGGCGGCGAGTGCGAGAAGACGCTGTGCGCGTGCACGACGTCGAAGTGGGCGTCCGGCAGGAAGGCGAAGGTGAGGTCGTCGGCGAGCGCCAGGTAGGGCAGCTTGGCCTGGAGCTTCTCGGCCACCAGGGTGTCCTGCGCGGCGAGCAGGATGTGCGGCGAGATGTCGATGCCGTAGTAGTGCCCGGTGTCGAGGTGGTCGATGAACAGCCGTCCGGCGCGCAGGTTTCCGCAGCCGATCTCCAGCATCCGGTGGTGCGGCAGCAGGCCGTGGCCCACCAGGTAGTCGAACTGCATGCGGCCGATGCGTTCCCACTGTTCGCGTGAGGGGTTGTGCCCGACCGCCGCTTCGGCGCTGCGGGCCGCGTCGGAGGCCATCACGGCCCGGTAGTAGGCGATGTGGTCCCGGTGGCGCAGCCGCAGCCAGGTGTCCCGCAGCGTGCGCCGGGCGTGCGCGGGCACCCGGTCCGGGTGCCGCAGGGCGTACCGGACCTGGTGCAGCAGCCGGGAGCGGTTTCCGGCCGGATCCGTGGCGCGCATGGGGGCCTCCTGGCGCGAGGGAAGAACTCGGCTTCAGCCTGCGCTGTAGCGGAGGAGTCGGCTACCCGAGGAGGGGCGATCGTGACGACAGGGCATCGCATCACCGTCGAGCGGAGCGGCAGGCGCGTGCGCGTGGTGCGCGGCGGGCAGGTGCTGGCGGACAGCGACCGGGCGCTGGTGCTGCGCGAGACGGGCTGTCCCGAGCGCTACTACATCCCGCCGGAGGACGTGCGCACGGACCTGCTGACGCCGTCCGGCACGCAGACGTACTGCCCGTTCAAGGGGACCGCCTCCTACTGGTCGCGGCCGGACGCGGCGGACCTCGTCTGGGCGTATCCGGACCCCAAGCCGGACGTCGCCGAGATCAAGGATCACCTGTGCTTCTACGAGGTGGAAGTGTTCTGATCGGCGGACGCGCCGCCCGCCTCATCGATGAACACCGCGCCGTGCGGCAGTCTGCATGAGCATGGACAAGAAGACCCTTTCGCGTGACGGCACCCGCATCGCCTACGAGAGCACCGGACGCGGCCCCGCGGTCGTCCTGGTGAGCGGCGCGATGTCGACGGGCGGCACCCTGGCGCCGCTGGCCGTGTCGCTCTCGGAGCGCTTCCAGGCCGTGGTGTACGACCGCCGGGGCCGCGGCGCCAGTGGTGACACCGCGCCGTACGCGGTGGAACGTGAGGTCGAGGACCTGGCCGCGGTGATCGAGGCGGTGGGCGGCGAGGCGCTCCTGTACGGCATCTCCTCGGGCGGGGCCCTGGCGCTGGAGGCGGCGGCGAGCGGGCTGCCGGTGCGGCGGGTGGCCGTGTACGAGACGCCGTTCGCGATGTCGGAGGAGGGCGCCAAGGAGCGTGCGGAGTACACCGGGCGGCTGGCGGAGGCGCTCGGTGAGGGGCGGCGCGGGGACGCGGTCGAACTGTTCCTGCGGCTGACGGGTCTGGCCGAGGGAGTGATCCAGGGCGCCCGCCAGTCCCCCATGTGGGCCGGTATGGAGGCGATGGCCCCGAGCCTCGCCTACGACGACGCCGTCATGCGCGACGGCCGTGTCCCCCGCTCCCGGCTGGGCTCGGTCGGCGTCCCCGTGCTGGCGGTGGCGGGCGACGCGAGCCCCGAGTGGCTGCGGGAGGCGGCCCGGGCGATCGCGGAATCGGTCCCCCAGGGCGCGTACCGCGCGCTGCAGGGGCAGACACACATGGTCGAGCCGAACGTGCTGGCGCCGGTGCTGACGGAGTTCTTCGGGCGGGGGTGAGCCGGGGGGGCGCGGGACCACGCGCGCGTGGAACCCGCCCCTGTCCCCTGTCCCCTGTCCCCTGTCCCCTAGCAGGATCAGGTGATCAGGCCACGCCCGCCGTGGCCCGGGTCGTCGACGCGATCGTCGCCGAGCCGACCACGCGCGTGCCGTCGTACAGCACGATCGCCTGGCCGGGGGCGACGCCGCGGACGGGCTCGGTGAAGGTGACCTCCAGGGAGCCGTCGACGACCTCGGCGCTCACCTCCGTCTCGCCGCCGTGGGCGCGCAGCTGGGCCGTGTAGGTGCCGGGGCCGGTGGGGGCGGCGCCGCACCAGCGGGGCTTGATGGCCGTGAGGGCGCTGACGTCCAGGGCGGACGCGGGGCCGACCGTCACCGTGTTGTCCACCGGCGAGATGTCGAGGACGTAGCGCGGCTTGCCGTCGGGGGCGGGGGTGCCGATGCGCAGGCCCTTGCGCTGGCCGATGGTGAAGCCGTACGCCCCCTCGTGCGTGCCGAGCTTGGCGCCGGACTCGTCGACGATGTCGCCCTCGGAGCGGCCGAGCCGGTTCGCGAGGAAGCCCTGGGTGTCGCCGTCGGCGATGAAGCAGATGTCGTGCGAGTCGGGCTTCTTGGCGACGGCCAGGCCCCGGCGCTCGGCCTCCGCGCGGATCTCGTCCTTGGTGGTGACGGTGTCGCCGAGCGGGAACATCGCGTGGGCGAGCTGCCGGTCGTCGAGCACGCCGAGGACGTAGGACTGGTCCTTGGCCATGTCGGAGGCGCGGTGCAGCTCGCGGGTGCCGTCCTCGCGCACGATCACCTGGGCGTAGTGGCCGGTGCAGACCGCGTCGAAGCCGAGCGCGAGCGCCTTGTCGAGGAGCGCGGCGAACTTGATCTTCTCGTTGCAGCGCAGGCAGGGGTTGGGGGTGCGGCCGGCCTCGTACTCGGCGACGAAGTCCTCGACGACGTCCTCGCGGAAGCGGTCGGCGAGGTCCCACACGTAGAACGGGATGCCGATGACGTCCGCGGCGCGGCGCGCGTCGCGCGAGTCCTCGATGGTGCAGCAGCCCCGCGCGCCGGTCCGGAAGGATTGGGGGTTGGCGGAGAGGGCGAGATGGACGCCGGTCACGTCGTGGCCCGCTTCGGCCGCGCGGGCGGCGGCGACGGCGGAGTCGACTCCGCCGGACATGGCGGCCAGGACGCGGAGGGGGCGGGGGCGCTGCGGGGTCTCAGTCATAACCCTTCCAGGGTACGGGGCGCGGGAACCGGGGCCGCCGGGTATCCGTTGTCGATCACATGGGACAGGGGAAGGCTTCGAAGGACGGTGACCGCAAGGTCGGCCGCCGCGCGCTGCTGATCGGCGGCACGGCGGCCGCGGCGGGCTCCGCCCTGCTCGCCCGGGACGAGCTGGCGCGTCTGTGGTGGCGCACTCCCGGCGTGGAGAAGCCGCGCAAGGAGGGCGAGGTCGACTACGCGGGCGCGCGCTGGGTGGCGGCGTCGGAGGCGAACTGGCGCCGTGCGGACCGCCCCGACGACTACGGCATCGACATGGTCGTCGTCCATGTCACCCAGGGCAGCTTCGCCAGCGCGGTGAAGGCCTTCCAGGACCCGGGGCACCGGGCGGCGGCGCACTACATCGTGGGGCAGGACGGGCATGTGGCCCAGATGATCCGCGAGCTGGACGTGGCCTACCACGCGGGCAACCGCGACTACAACGAACGCAGTGTCGGCATCGAGCACGAGGGCTTCGTGGACCGCCCGCAGGACTTCACGGACGAGATGTACGAGGCCTCGGCGCGTCTGACGGCCCGGATCTGCGCCCGCTACGACATACCCGTCGACCGCGAGCACATCATCGGTCACGTGGAGGTCCCGGGCACGGACCACACCGACCCGGGGCGGCACTGGGACTGGGAGAAGTACCTGCGCCTGATACGCCGGGCGCGTACGGGCCCGGCCTGATCTCCGGGAACGCCGTCCCGCTAGCTCAGTCCCGCCGCCCTGGCCCGTTCCACCGCAGGGCCGATGGCCTTGGCGAGGGCCTCGACGTCGGCCTCGGTGGAGGTGTGGCCGAGGGAGAAGCGCAGGGTGCCGCGGGCCAGGTCGGGGTCGGTGCCGGTGGCGAGGAGGACGTGGCTGGGCTGGGCGACGCCGGCGGTGCAGGCGGAGCCGGTCGAGCACTCGATGCCCTGGGCGTCGAGCAGGAGCAGCAGGGAGTCGCCCTCGCAGCCGGGGAAGGTGAAGTGCGCGTTGGCCGGGAGACGTCCGGCCGGGTCGGGGTCACCGCCGAGGATCGCGTCCGGCACGGCCGAGCGGACCGCCGTGACGAGCGCGTCGCGCAGGGCGCCGATCTCCGTGGCGAACCACTGGCGCTGCTCGGCGGCCAGTCGCCCGGCGACGGCGAAGGAGGCGATGGCGGGCACGTCGAGGGTGCCGGAGCGCACGTGGCGTTCCTGACCGCCGCCGTGCAGGACCGGCACGGGGGTGTACTCACGGCCGAGGATCAGCGCGCCGATTCCGTAGGGGCCGCCGATCTTGTGGCCCGAGACGGTCATCGCGGCGAGGCCGGAGGCGGCGAAGTCCACGGGGATCTGACCGAAGGCCTGGACGGCGTCGGCGTGCAGCGGGACACCGAACTCGGCTGCCGCGTCGGCGAGTTCGCGGACGGGCAGGATGGTCCCGATCTCGTTGTTCGCCCACATGACGGTGGCGAGGGCCACGTCGTCGGGGTTGCGGGCGATCGCCTCGCGCAGAGCGTCCGGGTGGACGCGGCCGTGGGGGTCGACCGGCAGGTACTCGACGGTGGCGCCCTCGTGTTCGCCGAGCCAGTGCACGGCGTCGAGGACCGCGTGGTGCTCGACGGGGCTGGCGAGGACACGGGTGCGGGCCGGGTCGGCGTCGCGGCGTGACCAGTACAGGCCCTTGACGGCGAGGTTGTCGGCCTCCGTGCCGCCCGAGGTGAAGACGACCTCGCTGGGGCGGGCGCCGAGGGCTTCGGCGAGGGTCTCGCGGGCCTCCTCGACGGTGCGGCGGGCCTGCCTGCCGGATGCGTGGAGGGAGGACGCGTTGCCGGTGGCACCCAGCTGGGCGGTGAACGCCTCAACCGCCTCCGGGAGCATCGGGGTGGTCGCGGCGTGGTCGAGATAAGCCATGGTGAGCCCGATTCTACGGCTCCTCCTCGACCGGCCTGAGAGCAAGGCTGGCCGAACGGGGACCGCTGTGCGGCGCGGCGACGGCCCGTCGTCCCCGGGCCCGGCCGCGGCGTACCGGCGGACGGCTGTCCGACGGCGGCTCAGAAGCTCCAGGAGATGGTGCTGTCGAACTCCATGAAGACCGCGAGGACCAGCAGGTCGGCGACGCCCAGGCCCAGACCCAGCAGCGCGCGGCCGCGGCGCTCGGTGCCGCGCCACAGGGCGACGCTCGCCAGCGCGATGGCGATCGGACCGAGGAAGAGATTGAGCACGAGCAGGCCGAGGAGGCCGAGGATGAAGGACGCGACGGCCATGCCGTCGGTGTCACGGATACCGGTGCGGCGCGAGGCCGGAGCGGTGAGCTGCATGATGATCGACTCCAGAGGTCGGATCGGGCCAGGGGCGGTCGGGGTCAGTGGGCCTGGGTGTGGCGGCGGCGGCCGCGTTCGCGGAGCGCGAAGATGCCGAGCCAGACGGCGATGACGGCGCCGACGGCGAGGGAGAAGGTGAGCGGTGCGTGGGCCACGGTGCCCAGGACGACGCCCAGCAGAAGAAGTGCGGCGACGATGAACAACACGGGAAACAACCCCCAGGGTTTCGGTGAACGGTTGTGGTTACACTTGTTCACTGACTTCCCAGTCTAACGCCTCTCATGACTTCCCAATTCCAGAGAACAGTTGTTAACTGCATGGTATGAGTCACACCCTCGGCATCCGGCAGGCCCAGAAGCAGAAGACCCGGCAGGCACTCCTCGACGCGGCCCTCGGGCTGCTGGAGGGGCAGAGCCTGAGCAGCCTGGGACTGCGCGAGGTCACCCGCGCCGTCGGCGTCGCCCCGACCGCCTTCTACCGCCACTTCCGCTCCACGGCGGACCTGGGCGTGGCCCTGGTCGAGGAGGCGCTGGGCAGCCTGCATCCGATGATCCGGACGACGGTGTCCACGACCGGCGACCACGAGGAACGCATCACGCGCACCATCGAGTTGATCGCCCGTCACGTCGACGGGTACCCCGCCCATGTCCGTTTCATCGCCCGTGAGCGACATGGCGGAGTTCAGCCGGTCCGGGAGGCGATACGGGAGCAACTGGCCCGGTTCGCCCAGGAGGTCAAGGACGAGCTGGCCAAGGACCCGGTGTCCGAGGGCTGGAGCGAGGACGATCTGCTGATGCTCGCCCATCTCTACGTCGACCAGATGCTGAGTACGGCGTCGCTGTTCCTGGAGGCCCTGGAGGGGCCGGAGGAGGAGCGCCCGGCCCGCACCCGGCATGTCACGGAGCTGGCGGCGCGTCAGATGCGGCTGATCGGGCTCGGGCGCCGTCACTGGCTGGATTGACACCCCGGGCACCACGCAAGGGCGGCGCGCCCCTTCGCCGGACGCGCCGCCCTCACCCTGTCCCGGGTGGACCCGGGCGTGGGATTCAGCCCAGCCGGGCCCGTGCCAGCTGCCGGGACTGCGCGACCAGCCGGTCCGCGCTGTCCCACACCTCGGCGTCCTCCTCCAGGAAGCCGCCGGCGAGGTTGCGCGTGGCGATCGACACCCGCAGCGGGCCCGGGGCCGGGCGGCAGCGGACGTGCACGGTCAGCTCGACGGTCGGCACCCAGCCCTTCAGCCCGAGCTCGAACGCGGTGGGCGGCAGGGCGTCGACCGCGAGCAGCAGGGACAGCGGATCGGGATCGCGCCCGTCCTTGAGTCCGAACCAGGCCCGCATCTCGCCCTTGCCGGAGGGCTGCCCGAGGGCCCAGCCGAGGGTGGACGGGTCGAGCTTGAGCATCAGGCGCTCGGTGATGGCCGAGCTGCCGTCGACGGGGGCGGGCCCGTCCTCCGGGCCGAAGCAGTGCTCCATCGGCGGGATCGCGGGCGGCCGGGCGGTCGTGCGGACGTCGTCGGGCAGGGCGTCCAGGTCGCCGTAGGAGGCGAGGACGCGGATGCGTTCCACCTCGTGGCCCTCGTCGTCGTACTGGAAGAGGGAGGCCTGGCCGGTCGACAGGGTGCGGCCGGTGCGGACGATGTCCGTGCGGACGACCGCGGGGCCGGGCTGGGACGCGGTCAGATAGTGCGCCGAGATCGTGAAGGGGTCGGCGTGCGGCAGGGCGTCCGCGAGGGCTCGGCCGAGGACGGCCAGCAGGTAGCCGCCGTTGACGGCGCTGATGATCGTCCAGCCGGCGGAGAGGTCGATGTCGTAGACGCCGGGCGCGCGGCGGGTGAGCGCGGTGTCGCGGTCGAACTCGCTGTCGCCGATCGTGGCCCGGGCGGCCGGGGCGGTGGCTGCTTCTGGCATGGCTGAACAGTACAAGAACTAACTACTAAGCGGTAGCTTTGCTGCTCCGCTCTCGACCGTCCTGGTGAGACACGGGCAACTCTTCGGTAAGTGTCCGACTGATCCGTAACCCATCGCCCACAACGCCAACGTGGTCCCCGCCTTCCGGTGGCTCGCCCAGGAGATGGGCGTCGGACCCGTCACGGCAGGACGGGCTGCTCCTCCTCGCTCACCGTCGACCGCCGGTGCCAGGCCCGTGGAGCTCGCCAGTGGTACCGCATCGCGAGCAGGCGCAGGACGAAGGCGGTGATCACCGCGAGGGAGCTGGTGAGCGGGTTCAGGGCGTCGTAGCGGATGCACAGGGCGGCCAGGGCGGAGCCGACGATCGCCGGGACCGCGTACAGGTCGCGGTCCCAGCGCAGCAGCGAGGGCACCTCGTTGGCGAGCACGTCCCGCAGCACGCCGCCGCCCACGGCGGTGGTCAGGCCGAGCCCGGCGGAGGCGGTCAGGCCGAGCCCGTACTCGTAGGCCTTGGTCGTGCCGGCGACGCAGAACAGGCCGAGGCCCGCCGCGTCGAAGACGTTCACCGCGACCTGGATGCGCTCCACCTGGGGGTGCAGGAAGAAGACCAGCAGGGTGGCGAGCAGCGGGGTGAGGAAGTACCCCAGGTCCGTGAACGCGGCCGGCGGCACCGCCCCGATGACCAGGTCGCGGAACAGCCCCCCGCCCAGCGCGGTGACCTCGGCGAGCACGGCCATGCCGAACACGTCGAAGTTCTTGCGCACCGCCAGCAGGGCGCCGGAGATCGCGAAGACGAAGATGCCGATCAGGTCGAGCGTGTGCTGGACGGACGGGCTGAAGAGTTGCTGGAGCACCCGAACATTTTCACCCACGGGTGAGCCCCCGCCCCGATGTACGAGGGCGGGGGCTCGGGGCGGCTCACTTCCCGGCGGTCGCGGCGTCGCTGCCCGTGGACTTCTCCACGCCGTTCTCCGCGGAGATCTCGTGCGCCGAGGACAGCAGCTTGGTGTCCTGGGGCTGCTGGTCCTCGAAGTTCTCCGGGTGGTGGCAGGCGACCTGCTGCCCGGCCCGCAGCTCCTTGAGCGGCGGCTCGGTCGTCTTGCAGATCTCCGTCGCCTTCCAGCACCGGGTGTGGAAGCGGCAGCCGCTCGGCGGGGCGATCGGCGAGGGCACGTCGCCCTTGAGCAGGATGCGCTCGCTCTTGACGCCCCGGCGCTTGGGGTCCGGGATCGGCACGGCCGACAGCAGCGCCTTGGAGTACGGGTGCATCGGCGACTTGTACAGCTGGTCGCGCTCGGCCAGCTCCACGATCTTGCCGAGGTACATCACCGCGATCCGGTCCGAGACGTGCCGGACGACCGACAGGTCGTGCGCGATGATCACATAGGTCAGGCCCAGTTCCTGCTGGAGGTCGTCCAGCAGGTTCACCACCTGCGCCTGGATCGACACGTCCAGCGCGGAGACCGGCTCGTCCGCCACGACCAGCTTGGGGTTGAGCGCGAGCGCGCGGGCGATGCCGATGCGCTGGCGCTGACCACCGGAGAACTCGTGCGGGTAGCGGTTGTAGTGCTCGGGGTTGAGGCCGACCACCGACAGCAGCCGCTGGACCTCCTTCTTCACCCCGCCCTCGGGCTCGACGCCCTGGAGGCGGAAGGGGGCGCTGACGATCGTGCCGATCGTGTGGCGGGGGTTCAGCGAGGAGTACGGGTCCTGGAAGATCATCTGCACGTCGCGGCGCATGGGGCGCAGCTCGCCGGTCTTCAGGTGCGTGATGTCCTTGCCCTCGAACTCGACCGTACCGCCGGTCGGTTCGAGCAGCCGGGTGATCAGCCGGCCCATGGTGGACTTGCCGCAGCCCGACTCACCGACGACGCCGAGCGTCTCGCCCTTGCGCACCTCGAAGTCGATGCCGTCGACGGCACGCACCGCGCCGGTCTGCCGCTGGAGCAGGCCCTTGCGGATCGGGAAGTGCTTCTGAAGGCCGGTCACCTTCAGCAGGACCTCGCGGTCGGCGGTGGTGCCCTGGGTGAGGGTGCTCCCGCTGGGGTCCGGTGTACTCACCGTTTTGTCGTCGCTCACAGCTTCGGCGCAATCTCTTCGGTCCAGATACGCTCCCGCTGCTCCTGCGTCATGTGGCAGGCGGCCCAGTGCGAGCCGCCGACCTCGGTCAGCTCGGGGCGGACCGTGCGGGTGACGTTGTCCTTCGGGATGTCCGCGTACGGGCAGCGCGGGTGGAAGGCGCAGCCGGACGGGAGGTTGATGAGGGAGGGCGGCGCGCCCTTGATCGGGATGAGCCGGTCGGTCTCCTCCCGGTCCAGACGCGGCATCGAGCCGAGCAGGCCCCAGGTGTAGGGGTGGCGGGGCTCGGAGAACACGTCCTCGGCGGGGCCGCGTTCCACGCACCGGCCGCCGTACATGACCAGGAGGTCGTCGGCCATCTCGGCGACCACGCCCAGGTCGTGGGTGATCATGATGACCGCGGAGCCGAACTCCTTCTGCAGGTCCCGGATCAGGTCGAGGATCTGCGCCTGCACGGTGACGTCCAGGGCGGTGGTCGGCTCGTCGGCGATGAGCAGCTCGGGGTTGTTCACCAGCGACATGGCGATCATGGCGCGCTGGCGCATACCGCCGGAGAACTCGTGCGGGTAGCCGTCGACGCGCTTGGCGGGCTCGGGGATGCCGACGCGGTCGAGCATCTCGATCGCCCGCTGCCGGGCGACCTTCTTGCTGACGTCGTGGTGGACCCGGTACGCCTCGACGATCTGCTGGCCGACGGAGTAGTAGGGGTGCATCGCCGACAGCGGGTCCTGGAAGATCATGGCCATCTTCCGGCCGCGCAGCCGCCGCACGTCGTCGGGGTCGGCCGCGATGAGCTCCTGGCCGTCCAGCCAGACCTCGCCGGAGACCTTGGCGCGCGCCGAGCGGTGCAGGCCCATCACGCCGAGCGAGGTGACCGACTTGCCGGAGCCGGACTCGCCCACGATGCCCAGGGTCTGGCCCTTGCGCACGTCGAAGCTGACGCCGTCGACGGACTTGACCAGGCCGTCGTCGGTGTCGAAGTGGATGCGCAGGTCGCGGACGGACAGGAAGACGTCGTCCGGTACGGACGCGGCGGTGGTGTCCGGTTCGCCGAGCGCGGCTTTGTCGAGCTTGCTCACGAGTACCTCACCCGGGGGTCGATGGCGGCGTACACCAGGTCGACGATCAGATTGCAGAAGACGATGAAGAACGCGGCGACCAGGGTCACGCCCATCACGATGGGCAGGTCGTTGTCCTTGATGGCCTGGACCGAGTAGGCGCCGATGCCCTGGAGCGAGAACACCGTCTCGGTGAGCACCGCGGTGCCGACCAGGGTGCCGAAGTCCATGCCGAAGATGGTGACGATCGGGGTGAGCGCGGAGCGCAGGCCGTGCTTGGCCACGACCGTGGTCTCCTTCAGACCCTTGGCCCTGGCCGTTCTGATGTAGTCCTCGCTCATCGTCTCCAGCATGCCCGCCCGGGTGAGCCGGGCGTAGAGCGCGGAGAAGAGGAACGCGAGGCTGATCCAGGGCAGCATCAGGTGCCAGGCCCATTCGGCCGGGTTGTCCGTGAACGGGACGTAGTCGATGCTCTCCCAGATCGGGATCTCGTAGACGAAGAGCGCGAGCAGGATCTGGCCGGTGAAGAAGATCGGCAGGGAGACGCCGGCGAGCGCGATGAACATGGAGAAGCGGTCGATCGGCTTGCCCTTGCGCAGGGCGGAGATGACACCGGTCGTCACACCGGTGACCAGCCAGATCACCGCCGCACCGACGGCCAGCGAGAAGGAGACCGGGATCCGCTGCTCCAACTGCGGCCACACCTCGATGTGGGCCTTGAAGGAGTACCCGAAGCAGGGTGCGCTGCAGTGCGTCGCGTCGGGGCCGAACTTGTAGTCGGCGCCCACCACGAGGCCCTTGATGAAGTCCCAGTACTGGACGTAGAGCGGCTGGTCCAGACCCAGGTTCTGCTTGATCGCGGCGACGGATGCGGGGTTCGCGTCCTTGCCGACGTACTGGGTGGCCAACTGGTCGGCCGTCTGCCCGCCGAGGCGGGGTACCAGGAAGAAGATGGCGAACGTGACTGCGCTGACCACCAGCAGCAACAGCACTGCGCCCATGACGCGTCGGATGATGTACGCAGCCACAGCGGTACGGCCCCGGGTGGGGGGCGGGGGGGGGGGGCCGGGCGGCCCCTCCCCCACCCGCGGGCCCCCCCCGGGGTCCCGCGCGCCCGCCCTCGGAGAGGAACGCGGATCAGGCCTTGACTTCGCTCGTCGCCTCGGCCTTGGTGGCGATGTTGGAGCTGGTCGGGTCCTTCTTCTTGTGCGACTTGTCGCCGACGATCACCAGCCCGGCGATGACCAGGTAGAGCACGATCGGGGCAAAGACGAAGAGGCCCAGCGTCTCGATGACGCTCAGGCCCGTGCCGGGGTCGTCACCGTCGTCGCGCGTGAGCGCGGAGGCGGGCGACGACAGGAGCAGCATCATCAGCGTCGTACCGGCTGCCAGGGCGCCGGCGCGCAGGGCGTTCTTCTTGTCCACGGTGTCAAAATATCCAACGCCCGGCGGGCCCGCGCGCCCGGGGTGCCGTAAGGGGCCCCGGGCTCACGACCCGTCCTCCCTGAGCACCTCCATCAGCGCGTGCAGGCGCGGTGAGGCCGCCAGGTCCTCCAGCGTCACCGGCCGCCCCTGCGCGTCCGCGATCGGCAGGCGCCAGTTCGGGTACTGGTCCCAGGTCCCGGGGAGGTTCTGCGGGCGGCGGTCGCCGACGCCGTCGGGGAGCCAGACGCCGATCATGCGGGCCGGGGTGCGCAGCAGGAAGCGGTGGACGGCCTGGATCTCCGCCTCCTCCGAGGAGGTGTCGCCGCCGCCGCTCGTGCCGTGCAGCAGGCCGAGCCGGGAGAGCAGGGACAGCCACTCCCCCGCGTCGGCGGCGGCCTCGGCGCGCTCCTCCTCCAGGGGCCGGGTCAGCAGCCCCAGGCTGTCGCGGAGTTCGACGTGCTCGCCGGTCAGGCGGGCTGCCGTGGAGGGCAGGTCGTGGGTGGTGGCGGTGGCCAGACAGTCGGAGCGCCAGCTCTCGGGGGGCAGCGGACGGCCGTCGCCCTCCCAGTCGCGCTCGAACCACAGCACGGACGTGCCGAGCACACCGCGCTCGCGCAGCGCCTCGCGGACGCCCGGCTCCACGGTGCCGAGGTCCTCGCCGATCACCAGCGCCCCGGCCCGGGACGCCTCCAGGACGAGCACGGCGAGCATGGCCTCGGCGTCGTAGCGGACGTAGGTGCCCTCGGTGGGCGGGTGGCCCTGCGGGACCCACCAGAGGCGGAACAGGCCCATGACGTGGTCGATGCGCAGGGCTCCGGCGTAGCGGAACAGGGCCCGCAGCAGCTCACGGAAGGGGGCGTAGCCGGACGCGGCCAGGCGGTCGGGCCGCCAGGGCGGCAGGCCCCAGTCCTGGCCTCGGGCGTTGAAGGCGTCCGGCGGGGCGCCCACCGACATGCCCGCGGCGAAGTACTCCTGCTGCGCCCAGGCGTCGGCGCCGCCGGGGTGCACGCCGACCGCGAGGTCGTGGACGATCCCGACCGGCATCCCGGCCTCGCGCCCGGCGCGCTGCGCGGCGGTCAGCTGGGTGTCGGTGAGCCAGGCGAGCCGGGACCAGAAGTCGACCCGGTCCATGAGGCCGTTGCGGGCCCGGGCGGTCTCGGCGGACCGCGGATCGCGCAGGCCGGTCGGCCAGCGGTGCCAGTCCGAGCCGTGCACCTCGGCGAGCGCGCACCAGGTGGCGTGGTCCTCCAGGGCCTGGCCCTGCCCGGCGAGGAAGTCGCAGTAGGCGGCGCGCCGCCCGGGGCCGAGGGGCACCTCGCCCAGCAGCTCCAGTGCCTCCCGCTTGAGCTCCCACACCGCGTCCCGGTCGATCAGCGCGCCCTGCCGCAGCACCGCTTCGCGCAGCCGGGCGGACCTGTCCAGCAGGTCGCGCAGGCGTGCGGGGTCCTCGACGTAGGCGGCCTCGGGGACGTCCTCGACGCGCAGGTGCACCGGGTCGGGGAAGCGGCGCGAGGAGGGGCGGTAGGGGGAGGGGTCGGTGGGGGTTCCGGGTACGGCCGCGTGCAGCGGGTTGACCTGGACGAATCCGGCGCCGAGCGAGCGTCCGGCCCAGCCGGCCAGTTCGGCGAGGTCGCCGAGGTCGCCCATGCCCCAGGAGCGGTGGGACAGCAGGGAGTAGAGCTGGACGAGGAGTCCGCAGGAGCGTCCGGCGGGCGTGGGCAGGCGGGGCGGGGCGACGATCAGGTGGGCGGTGGCGGTGCGGCCGTCGGGGGCGGTGGCGGTCAGCCGGTGCACGCCGGGCGGCAGGCCGTCCGCGTCGGTGCGGCTCTCGCCCTGCTCGGTGTCGATCCGCAGCCGGGTTCCGGCGGGGAGCGCGGTCAGGGCGGCCGGGGGGCTGCCGCCCCAGCCGACGACGGTCGGTGGCAGCAGCCGTTCGCCCCGTTCCTCCTCGCGGGCCGCGAGCGCGGCGCGGATCGCGCCGGGCGTGCTCGCGTCCACGCCGAGGGCGGCCAGGGTCAGGGTGACCGCGGTGGCCGAGGCCGCGACCGTGCGGTCCGGGGACGGGCTGTAGGAGGTGGCGACGCCGTGCAGGGCGGCGAGGCGGGACAGGTCCTCGGAGGGCGGGTCGGCCGGCCGGGGTGCGGTCATCTACATCCTCGTGAAGTCCGGGACGAAGGCCGGGGGCTCGCTGGTCAGGGGGGCGGCTTCGGCGAGCGGCGGCTCACTGGTGAGGGGCTCGGCGTCGGGCAGCGGGGGCTCGCTGGTCAGCGGCAGTTCGGTGTGGGTGCTCTCGGAGCTGAAGACGCAGTAGCGCGGGTCGTCGTGGTGGTCGTCGAGGTCGGCGGACGGGTCCGCCACGGGTTTGGACGGGGCCGGGAGCGGAAGGAAAGTCATCGCAGCCACGGGGGCCTCCTTGTCGGTTTCTGCTCAATGGGTCATGGCAGCCCTACCCAGTCGGCGCGAAGGCAGACGCCCCGGGCCCGACATCGTGCTCCTGCTCACACTCCACTCCCCTCCACACGGTCAAGATTCCGGCATTCACGACACAAAGGCCACTCTCGTTGACACCCTCACCGGACGAGTGGTGGGCTCGTTCCGCCGGTCGAGCGCATCTGGAGGGGGCCTGTGGGACTGCGGCGTGGGAAGCGGACCGTGGCCCTCGCGGTCGCCGTCGTCGCCGGGAGCCTCGTCGCCCCGCCCGCCGCCCTGGCGGCGCCTTCTCCCCCGGGCCCGGCCGCGACACCGGCCCCCGAGACCGCCGGAGCGGACCTCTCCGTCTGGCCGCGCCCGCAGTCGCTGCGCGCGAACGGCGCCCCGGTCGCGGTGCCCGACGAGGTCGCCCTGATCACCGACGCGCAGGCGGACCCCCACGCGGTGCAGACCCTGCGCGAGCTGCTGCGGCGGGCCGGGGCCCGAAGGATCACCGACACGGCCGGACCGGGCGCCCTGGCCGTGCACGCCCGTACGGAGCCCGCACGCCCGGGCGACCGCCACGCCCTGCCCTCCGGCGGGTACGAGCTGACCGTGGGCCGGGGCGGGGTCCTGCTCACCGGCACCGGCGAGGACGGCCTCTTCCACGCCGTCCAGACCCTGCGGCAGCTCCTGCGCCCCGACGGCACGATCGCGGCGGCCGTCGTCCGCGACTGGCCCGGCAGCGCCGTGCGCGGCATCACCGAGGGTTTCTACGGCACCGCGTGGACGCACGGGCAGCGGCTGGCGCAGCTCGACTTCATGGGGCGCACCAAGCAGAACCGCTACCTGTACGCCCCGGGGGACGACCTCTACCGGCAGGCCCGCTGGCGGGAGCCCTACCCCGCCGCGCAGCGGGCCCGGTTCCGGGAGCTGGCCGAGCGGGCGCGCCGCAACCACGTCACGCTCGGCTGGGCGGTGGCCCCGGGGCAGGCCATGTGCTTCGCCTCGGACGCCGACGTGCGGGCGCTGACCCGCAAGCTGGACGCGATGTGGGCGCTGGGCTTCCGGGCGTTCCAGCTGCAGTTCCAGGACGTCAGCTACAGCGAGTGGCACTGCGGAGCGGACGCCGACCGGTTCGGCTCCGGCCCCGAGGCGGCGGCGCGGGCGCAGGCCCGGGTGGCGAACGCGGTGGCCCGGCACCTGGCGCGGCGCCACCCCGGCGCCGCCGGTCTGTCCCTGATGCCGACCGAGTACTACGAGGACGGCACGACCGACTACCGGCGCGCCCTGGCGAGCGAGCTGGCCGCGCGCGTCGAGGTGGCGTGGACGGGTGTCGGGGTCGTGCCCCGCACCATCACGGGCGGCGAACTGGCCGAAGCGCGCAGGGCGTTCGGGCACCCGCTGGTCACGATGGACAACTATCCGGTCAACGACTACGACCCCGGCCGCATCTTCCTCGGCCCGTACCGCGGCCGTGAACCGGCCGTCGCGACCGGCTCGGCCGCACTGCTGGCCAACGCGATGCAGCAGCCGGAGGCCTCCCGCATCCCGCTGTTCACCAGCGCCGACTACGCCTGGAACCCGCGCGCCTACCGGCCCGGGGAGTCCTGGCGCGCCGCGATCGCGGACCTCGCGGGCGGGGACCGGCGGCGCGAGCAGGCCCTGGCCGCCCTCGCCGGCAACGACGCCTCGTCGGTGCTGGACGACGGGGAGTCGGCGTATCTGCGCCCGCTGACCGAGGCGTACTGGGAGTCCCGCACGGCGGGCGGCACGGGCACCGGCGACGACGCCGCTCGGCGGCTGCGCGAGGCCTTCACCGTGCTGCGCGAGCTGCCCCGGCGGCTGTCGGGGACGGGCCTCGGCGCCGAGGTCGCCCCCTGGTCGGAGCAGCTCGCCCGCTACGGCGAGGCGGGCACGGCCGCGCTCGGCATGCTGGAGGCGCAGCACGCCGGGGACGCGGCCGCGGCCTGGACCGCGTACCGCGGGCTGGGCGCGCTGCGGGCCCGGCTGGAGTCGGCGCCGGTCGAGGTCGGCAGGGGCGTGCTGGACCCGTTCCTGCAGCGGGCGCAGAAGTCGTACGCGGCCTGGTCGGGCATCGACCACGAGCCGCCACGCAACCCCGGAGACGGCCGCACGCTGCGCCTGCCGCGGGCGCGGGCGCTGACCGCCGTGACAGCCCTGACCGAGCCCGGCACCGAGGGGACCGTCGAGGTGCACGTGCCGGGGCGGGGCTGGCGCGAGGCGGGGCGGCTGGACGCGTCCGGTGCGACCGAGGTGCGGTGCGCGGTACGAGCCGACGCCCTGCGGGTCACCGGCCCCGACCCGTCCCGCGTCCACCACCTCATCCCCTGGTTCACCGCTTCCCCCGCCACCTCCCTGGCTCTGCCCCGCGACCGGGTGGACGTGGAGACGGGGCGGACCGAGCGGCTGACCGCCCGGCTCGGGTCGCTGCGCCCCGCCGACGTGCGCGGCAGGCTCACCGCCGAGGCGCCCGACGGCGTCCGGGTCCGGGTGCCGAGGGGGGAGCTGACCGTGCGGCGCGGCACGACGGTGGAGGTCCCGGTCGAGGTGACCGTCGAGCGGGGCACCCCGCTGCGGTCGTACGACATCCGGCTGGGGTTCGCGGGGACGGACCGCACGCTCACCGTCCGGGCCGTCCCGCCCACCGGCGGCCCCGACCTGGCGCGCGGCGGCACCGCCCGTTCCTCGGGCGACGAGACGCCCGACTTCCCCGCGTCGGCGGCGAACGACGGCGACCCGCAGACCCGCTGGTCGTCCCCGGTCGACGACGGCGCCTGGTGGCAGGTCGAACTGGCCCGCCCGGCGCGGCTCGGCCGTCTCGCGCTGCACTGGCAGGACGCGCACCCCGCGGCGTACCGCGTCCAGGTCTCCCCGGACGGCCGCCGCTGGCGCACCGCCGCCACCGTGCGGAACGGCCGGGGCGGCCGGGAGAGCGTCCCGATGGACGAGCGGGACGTGCGCTTCGTGCGGGTGCAGGGCGACCGGCGGGCGACGCAGTACGGGTATTCGCTGTGGTCGGCGGAGGCGTACGCGGTCTCGGAGTGAACCCCGGGAAGTCCCCCCCTCGACATTTCCCGCCGTCCACTATTCACTCAGTACATGTACTCAGTACATAATGATCGCCATGAGCACCCGCCACATCCTGCTGGGCCTGCTCGCGACAGGTCCGAGCCATGGCTACGACCTCAAGCGACGTCATGACGAACGTTTCCCGCAGGCCCGCCCGCTGGCCTACGGGCAGGTCTACACGACCCTGCAGCGCCTCGTGCGGGACGGCCTCGCCGAGGTCGACGGCACCGGTTCGGACGGCGGCCCGGAGCGCACCGCGTACCGGGCGACCGACGAGGGGACGCGGGAACTGGCCCGCTGGGCCGGGGAGATCGCACCGCCCGCGCCCTTCGTGGCCAACGAGATCTTCGCCAAGGTCGTGGTCGCGATCCTCTCCGGCGGTGACCCGGCCCGGTACCTGAGCGCCCAGCGCGCCGCGCACATGGAGCGGATGCGGGAGCTGACGGCCCTGAAAGCCGCAGGGGGAGCCGATCTGGCGACCGTGCTCTCGGCGGACTACGCCCTCAACCACCTCGACGCCGACCTCCGCTGGATGAGCACCACGGCGGCCCGGCTCACCACCCTGACCGCGGAGGTCGACGCAGCATGAGCAGACCCGTGCCCCTCCTTTCGGCCACCGGCCTCACCAAGGCGCACGGCCGGACCCCGGCCCTGCGCGGCGCCTCGGTCGAGCTGCACGCCGGCGAGATCCTCGCCGTGACCGGCGCGAGCGGCAGCGGCAAGTCGACGCTGCTGCACTGCCTGGCCGGCATCGTCCGCCCGGACGCCGGCTCGGTGACCTATGACGGCCGGCGGCTCGAGGACCTGCCCGAGAAGCGGCTGAGCGAGCTGCGGCGCACCGAGTTCGGCGTGGTGTTCCAGTTCGGCCAGCTCATCCCCGAGCTGACGGTCCTGGACAACACCGCCCTGCCCCTGCTGCTGGCGGGCACCGGCCGGGCCGAGGCCCGGGCCCGGGCCGGTGAGTGGCTGGAGCGGTTCGGGGTGCGGGGCCAGGAGGACCTGCGGCCGGGCGAGCTGAGCGGCGGCCAGGCGCAGCGGGCAGCACTGGCCCGGGCCCTGGTCACCGGCCCGCGGGTGGTCTTCGCCGACGAGCCGACGGGCGCGCTGGACTCCCTGGCCGGCGAGCAGGTCATGACGGCCCTCGTCCACACGGCCCGCGACGCGGGCACGGCCGTCCTGCTGATCACGCACGACGCCCAGGTGGCCGCGTACGCGGACCGCGAGGTCCAGTTGCGGGACGGCGCCGTGACCGCGCTGGGGGTGACGGCGTGACGTCACTGGGAACAGATCTGCGCCTGGCCTGGGACCTGACCCGTGGTTCCGACCGCGGCGAGTGGTGGCGGGTGGCCCTGACGGCGACGGGGGCGGCGCTCGCGACCGGGTTCGCGCTGAGCGCCGTCGCCCTGGCGTCGCTGCGCGGCGGCTACGACGTGCCCGTCGCCGCCGGGCTGCTGGACGAGCCGGGCACCCGGTCCGGTGTGGCCGCCGGCCTCCTGCTGCTGCTCGTGCCGGTGCTCGGGTTCCTCGGCCAGTGCGCCCGGATCGGGGCGGTGCACCGCGACCGGCGGCTGGCCGGGCTGCGGCTGGCCGGGGCGGCACCCTGGCAGGTGCGGCGGATCGCCGCGCTGGAGACCGGTCTGGCCTGTCTGCTGGGCTCGTCGGTCGCCACCGCCTTCTCGGTGCTGCTCCTGCTGCGCCTGTGGCACCGGCCGACCGTCCTGGCCTGGGCGGGGATCGCGCTGGTCGCGGTCGGCGTGCCGCTGCTGGGGGCCGCGGCGGGCGCGCTGGCGCTGCGCCGGGTGGTGGCCTCACCGCTCGGCTGGGTGCGCAGGGTCGGGCCGCGTACCGGGCGGGGGCCGGGGCTGCTGTTCCTGGCGGGGGTCGTGCTGGTCGGGGCGGTGGCGCTGGTCGCCGTGCTCGGCGCGTCCTCGGCCGCCCCCAACCGGCCGTACGCCGGGCCGCCGCTGATGATGGTGGGCGTGGTGCTCGCGGTCGGCACGGGCGCGGTGTGGCTCTCCGGGGCCGTGGCCAAGATGACCGGACGGGCCCTCGCGACCCGCGCCCGTTCGGCGGCGGCGCTGATCGCGGCGGAGCGGCTGCGTGACGACCCGTGGGCGGCTGCCCGTACGCACGCGGCGGTGCTGCTGGTGACGGTCGTCGGGGGCGGCTTCATGGGCGTGCGCGGGGTGCTCCTCGCCGAAGTGCGCTCCGGCAAGCAGCTCTCCGAGAGCCCGGACTACTACATCACCGGCCTCGATCTCACCAGCGTCGCCATCGCGGTCGCCCTCGCGATCACGCTGTCGGGCCTCGCCGTCGGCACCGCCGAGTCCCTGGCCACCCGCCGCCGCGGTCTGGCCGCGCAGGTCGCCGCCGGGGTCCCGCGCGCGGTCCTCGGCCGCGCCCTGCTGCTGGAGACCGCGCTGCCGCTGGCACCGGCGGTGCTCCTCGCGGGCCTGGGCGGGACGGCCGTCGCCGCCTGGTACGCGCTGCTCACCGGTCACCCGTTCCCGTGGGCGGCGGCCTTGGTGCCCGTCGCCGTCTACGCCGGCTGTCTGCTCGCCGCGGCGACCTCACTGCCGCTGCTGGGCCGCTCGGTGCGGCCGGCGGAGCTGCGGTACGCGTGAGCGCCGCCCCGGCCGGCCCATGACCGGCTGGCCCCGGGGGAACAGGGGACTCCCGGGGCCGGCTCACCGTACGCGGCAGTACGAAGGCCCGGATCCTCGTCAGGCGGAAATGCCGTCGATCCGGGCCATGGCGTCGTCCGCGCCGTACGGCTGCAAGTACGGCAGCCAGCGCGGGTCCCTATGGCCGGTCCCGATGATGCGCCAGGCCAGGCCCGACGGCGGGGCGGGTTTGTGCCGCAGGCGCCAGCCGATCTCGAAGAGGTGCCGGTCGGCCTTCACGTGGTTGCAGCGGCGGCAGGACGCCACCACGTTGTCCCAGACGTGCTTGCCCCCGCGGCTGCGCGGGATGACGTGGTCGACGCTGGTTGCGACGCCACCGCAGTACATGCACCGGCCCCCGTCGCGGGCGAACAGCGCCCGGCGGGTGAGAGGAACGGGCCCCCGATAGGGAACCCGGACGAATCGCTTGAGCCGGACCACGCTGGGTGCGGGGACTGTGACGGTCGCGCTGTGCAGATAGGCGCCGGACTCCTCGAGGCAGACGGCCTTGTTCTCGAGGACGAGGACGAGCGCGCGGCGGAGCGGTACGACGCCGAGTGGCTCGTACGACGCGTTGAGGACCAGGACATGCGGCACGGATGCCTCCTTGGACGCCGGCGGCGCGTGGCTCGCGCCGGGACGATTCGTAGTCAGTCTCCCCTCATGCCTGGTGGAAGCGCCACCATGTCCCCGTAACGGGCTGGGAGTGTTTTCGACCACATCCCATTCATCCCCCGGACCATGGCCGGTTCAAGCCCAGGTGAGCACGGTCTCTCCTTCACACATTCCGCGAGAGCACACACAATGCCCCGTTAGTGTGGTGGTTCTGCCCCTTCGGTGACCCAGTCGTGACCTCGACCCCCTGAACCACCACACCGGGGCGGACCGTTGCACCTGGAGGTACCTGCCGTGTCCCTGTCCCTCGCGGACGCCGTCCTGATGGCCGCCGACCCGTCACCGTCGCCGACCCCCTCGGAGACCCAGTCCCCGAGAGTGCCCTCGCTCCAGGACGCCCAGGAGAGCGCGACGAACGCCGCGGGCTGGGTCGAGCAGAACTGGTCCACGTGGCTCGCGATCGGCCTGAGGGTGCTGCTCATCGTGGTGATAGCCGCGGTGCTGAGGGTTTTCGTGCGACGGGCGATCACCAAGCTGATCGACCGCATGAACCGGACCGTCCCGTCCGTGGACGGCAGCGCGCTCGGCGGGCTCCTCGTCAACGTCGAACGCCGTCGGCAGCGCTCGCAGGCCATCGGCTCGGTGCTCCGCTCGGTGGCGTCGTTCCTGATCATCGGCACCGCGGCGCTGATGATCCTCGGCACCTTCCAGATCAACCTCGCCCCGCTGCTGGCCTCGGCCGGTGTCGCGGGCGTGGCGATCGGCTTCGGCGCCCGCAACCTCGTCACGGACTTCCTGTCCGGCGTCTTCATGATCCTGGAGGACCAGTACGGCGTCGGCGACACGATCGACGCGGGCGTCGCCTCCGGCGAGGTGATCGAGGTGGGCCTGCGCGTGACCAAGCTGCGCGGCGACGGCGGTGAGATCTGGTACGTCCGCAACGGCGAGGTCAAGCGCATCGGCAACCTCTCCCAGGGCTGGGCCACCGCCAACGTCGACGTCACCGTCCACGCCGGTGAGGATCTGGACAAGGTGAAGGCCACCCTGGACGAGGTCGCCGAGAAGATGAGCGCCGAGGAGCCCTGGAACGAACTGCTGTGGGGCCCGATCGAGGTCCTCGGCCTGGACAGCGTGCTGCTGGACTCGATGGTCGTGCGCGTCACGGCCAAGACGATGCCCGGCAAGTCCCTGACCGTGGAGCGCGAGCTGCGCTGGCGCGTGAAGCGGGCCTTCGACGCGGCGGACATCCGGATCGTCGGCGGCGCCACGGCCGCACCGGAGGAACAGCCCGCCGACCCGACGGCGGGGATGGCCGCGCCGTCGGTGTACGCGAACACGGCGTCCCCGCAGTCGGCGGCGGCGTCCCCGCTCACTCCTCCCACCCCGACGAGCACCACGAAGTAGCAGCACGAAGCAGCACCACGAAAGAGCACCACGAAGCAGCAGCACCCCTGACGGAAGAGGGCGGTGTCCGGTTCTGCCGGACACCGCCCTCTCGGCATGTCCGGCAGGGATGCCGGGAAGGCAGGTCCGGCCCGCCGGCCCACGACAGGCCGTCCCCTCTTGACGCCCGTGCGACGCCGGGCCTACCTTCCTCCCATCGATAGGAAACTTTCCTAACAATGATCTCGAGCCATGATCGCAAGGGAACGGCCCCGATGGACTTCCCCGCCTGATCACTGAGAAGCTGAGCAGCCGAAGGGCAGGTGTGGACACGCATGGCAGGAACCGCCGGCACGCCGGGCACCCCACGCGTCCTGCGCGCCATGAACGACCGGGCCGCCCTCGACCTGCTGCTGGAGCATGGACAGCTCTCCCGCACCCGGATCGGCAAGCTCACCGGCCTGTCCAAGCCGACCGCCTCCCAGCTGCTGGCCCGCCTGGAGGCGGCGGGCCTCGTCCTGGCCACCGGCACCACCGAAGGCCGGCCGGGGCCCAGCGCCCAGCTCTACGAGGTCAACCCGGCGGCCGGTCACGCCGCCGGGCTCGACGTCACCCCCCAGCGGATCCGCGCCGCCGTCGCCGACATCACCGGCCGCACGGTCGGCCGCCACGAGCTGCCCACCCCCGGCCGGCGCACCGGCACCCCGGTCGTCCAGCAGGTCACCGACGCCCTCGACGGCGCGGTGAAGGCGGCGGGCCTCGCCCGGGACGACATCCGCCGCCTGGTCATCGGCACCCCGGGCGCCTTCGACCCCGCCACCGGCCGGCTGCGCTACGCCTCCCACCTTCCCGGCTGGCACTCCCCCACCCTGCTGGACGAGCTCGCCGCCGCCCTGCCGATGCCGTTCGAGTACGAGAACGACGTCAACCTGGTCGCGCTCGCCGAACAGCGCCTCGGCGCGGCCCGGGGCCACTCGGACTTCGTGCTGCTGTGGAACGAGGAGGGTCTGGGCGCCGCCCTGGTGCTGGGCGGCCGGCTGCACCGCGGCTGGACCGGCGGCGCCGGCGAAGTCGGCTTCCTGCCGGTGCCGGGCACCCCTCTGGTGCGCCAGGTCACCAAGGCCAACAGCGGCGGCTACCAGGAACTCGCCGGTTCGCAGGCCGTTCCCCGGCTGGCCGCCGAGCTCGGCATCGAGGACATCCCTCAGGGCGCGTACGCCGAGGCCGCCGCCGAGCTGCTGGCCAGGGCGGCCCGGTCGGAGGACGACGCCCACCGGCACCTCCTCAAGGCCTACGCGACCCGGCTGGCCACCGGCCTGGCCTCGCTGGTCTCGGTCCTCGACCCGGAACTCGTCGTGCTGAGCGGTGCCTTGCTCACCTCGGGCGGCGAGCCGCTGCGCGCCCTCGTCCAGGCCGAACTGGAAGAGCTGGCCGCCTCCCGCCCCCGCCTGGTCGTGGGTGACGTCCGTGAACACCCCGTGCTGCGCGGCGCCCTGGAGAGCGCGCTCGCGACGACGCGCGACGAGGTCTTCGACACCTCCCGCTGACCCCACCTCCTCCCCGCATTTCCCGTCTCCCCCTCTTCCCCCGTCCTCAGGGAGCTCCGTCATGCCCGGAACATCCAGAAAAGCAGCCATCGCGCTCGCCGCGTCCGCCTCCCTCGCCCTCCTCGCCACCGCGTGCACCGGCCAGTCCGGCGCCGGTGCGAGCGACGACGCGTCCAAGGAGACGACCCTCACCTTCTGGCACGCCTGGAGCGCGCCGTCGGAGGTGAAGGCCGTCCAGGACCTGGTCGCGGGATTCGAGAAGGCGCACCCCAACCTCCACGTCGACGTCGTCGGCAACATGACGGACGACAAGATGAACCAGGCCCTGCGCACCGGCGGCGCGAAGGCCCCGGACGTCATCTCCTCGTTCACCACGAACAGCGTCGGCAAGTTCTGCTCCTCGGGCGCCCTGGTGGACCTCAACCCGTTCTTCGAGAAGTCGGGCATCGACCCGGAGAAGACCTTCCCGAAGGCGATGAACGAGTACACCCAGTTCGAAGGCAACCGCTGCGCGGTCCCCCTCCTCGGCGACGCGTACGGCCTCTACTACAACAAGACGGCGTTCAAGAAGGCCGGCATCACCGCCCCGCCGAAGACCTGGTCGGAGTTCGAGAAGGACGCGAAGAAGCTGACGATCCGTCAGGGCGAGACGTACCAGCAGCTCGGCTTCATGCCGAACTACCACGGCTGGGAGACCACCACCGAGCACTACCTCGGCCAGTTCTCCCCGACCTACTTCGACCGGGACGGCACCTCGAACGTCGGCAAGGACCCCGCGTTCGAGAAGGCGTTCACGCTGCAGAAGAAGCTGGTCGACGCACTCGGCGGCTACCGCAGGCTGGAGACGTACCGCTCGAAGCTCGGTGACGAGTGGGGCCCCAAGCACCCCTTCCACACCGGCCAGGTCGCCATGCAGCTCGACGGCGAGTGGCGCCTGGGCATGGCCCTGGACGCCAAGCCGGCGTTCGAGATCGGGGTGGCCCCGCTGCCCGTCCCCGACGACCAGGCCGACCAGTACGGCAAGGGCTACATCACCGGCACCATCGCCGGCATCGCCGCGACCAGCCGGAAGCAGAACGCGGCCTGGGAGCTGGTGAAGTACATGACCACGGACACGGACGCGGTGGTGAACTTCTCCAACGCCATCCACAACGTGCCCTCGACGCTGGCGGCCCTGAAGTCCCCGAAGCTGACGTACGACCCCCGCTTCAAGACGTTCCTGGAGATCGCCGCGAACCCGGACTCCACCACGTCCCCCGCCTCCGTCAACGGCGGCGTCTACCTCACGACCATCCAGGAGTTCGGCTACGCCTACGAGAGCGGCAAGGAGACCGACCTGAAGAAGGGCCTTCAGCAGACCGCCCGGCAGATCGACACGGACATCGCGCAGGCGAAGTAGCCCATGAGCACCCACACGCTGCGGGCGAAACACCGCCGCTCGGCCCTGCGCACCCTCGCCTTCCTCTCCCCCTGGCTGATCGGCTTCTCGGTCTTCTTCGCCTACCCCCTGATCTCCACCGTCTACTTCTCCTTCATGCGCTACGACGGCTTCAAGCCGCCGGCGTGGGTGGGTACGAAGAACTGGGCGTACGTCTTCGAGCACTACCCCCTCTTCTGGCCCGCCCTGCGCAACACCCTGTGGCTGGTCGTCGTGATGGTCACGCTCCGGGTGGTCTTCGGCCTGGGCGTGGGCCTGCTGATCACCAGGATCAGGACGGCCACGGGTGTCTTCCGCACCCTCTTCTACCTGCCCTACCTGGCCCCGCCGGTCGCGGCCACGATGGCCTTCGCCTTCCTCCTCAACCCCGGCACGGGCCCGGTCGACTCGCTCCTGGAGAGAGCCGGGCTGCCCGCCCCCGGCTGGTTCAACGACCCGGCCTGGTCCAAGCCGGCCCTCACCCTGCTGGCCCTCTGGGGCATCGGGGACCTGATGGTCATCTTCATGGCGGCCCTGCTCGACGTGCCGAAGGAGCAGTACGAGGCGGCGGAACTGGACGGCGCGAGCCCCTGGCAGCGCTTCCGTTACGTGACGCTCCCGAACATCTCACCGATCGTCATGTTCGCGGTCGTCACGGGCGTGATCCAGACGATGCAGTACTACACACAGCCGCTGATCGCCGGGAAGGTCGCCTCGGGCGTGATCCAGGGCGCGGGCACACTGTTCGAGCCCGGCTACCCCGACAAGTCGACCTTGACCCTCCCCCAACTCGTCTACAACCTGGGGTTCCAGCGCTTCGACTACGGCTCGGCCTGTGTGGTGGCCCTGGTCCTCTTCGCCCTCTCCATGGCCTTCACCGCACTTCTGATGCGCCGCAGGGGCGGCCTGATCCAGGCAGGTGAACGATGACACAGCTGCTCGACACGCCCCCGGCGCTGAAAGCCCCGCCCTCACCCGCACAACGCACGGCCCACCGCAGGGCGTTGCTGGAATGGATCGCGATCCACTCGCTCGGCATCGCGGCGGCGCTCTTCTTCACCCTCCCCTTCGTCTTCGTCCTCCTCACCTCGCTGATGAGCGACAGCCAGGCGCTGAGCCGCGACCTGATCCCGCACACCTGGGAATGGGGCAACTACACCAAGGTGTTCGACACCCCCGGCTTCCTCACCTGGTGGAAGAACACCCTCGTCTACGCGGGCCTGGGCACGGTCCTCACCGTCGTCTCCTCGATCCCCGTCGCCTACGCCCTGGCCAAGTTCCGCTTCCGCGGCCGCAATCTCGCGCTGATGCTGGTCATCTCGATGATGATGCTGCCGCCGCAGGTGATCGTCATCCCGATGTACCTGTTCTGGGCGAAGCAACTGGACCTGTCCGGCACCCTCTGGCCGCTGATCGTCCCCATGGCGTTCGGCGACGCGTTCTCCATCTTCCTGCTGCGCCAGTTCCTGACGACGATCCCCGACGAGTACGTGGACGCGGCCAGGGTGGACGGCTGCGGAGACCTGCGCACCCTGCTGAAGGTGGTGCTCCCGATGGCGAAACCGGGCATTGCCGCAGTGGCGCTGTTCCAGTTCTTCTACGCGTGGAACGACTACTTCGGCCCCCAGATCTACGCCTCGGAGAACCCGGGCGCCTGGACGCTCTCCTACGGCCTGGAGTCGTTCAAGGGCGCGCACCACACCGACTGGAACCTCACCATGGCCGCCACCGTGCTGGTCATGGCCCCCGTGATCCTCGTGTTCTTCTTCGCCCAGAAGGCGTTCGTCGAGGGTGTCACGCTCACCGGAGTGAAGGGCTGAACAGCATGAAACTCACCGTGGTCGGCGGAGGCTCGACCTACACCCCCGAACTCGTGGACGGCTTCGCCCGCCTGAGGGACACCCTGCCCGTCGGGGAGCTGGTCCTGATGGACCCCGCCCAGGACCGCTTGGAGCTGGTCGGCGGCCTGGCCCGCCGTATCCTCGCCCGCCAGGACCACCCGGGCCGCGTCACCACGACCGGCGACCTGGACGAGGCGGTGGACGGCGCGGACGCGGTCCTGGTGCAACTGCGCGTGGGCGGCCAGGCGGCCCGCGAGCAGGACGAGACCTGGCCCCTGGAGTGCGGCTGCGTGGGCCAGGAGACCACCGGCGCCGGCGGCCTGGCGAAGGCCCTGCGCACGGTCCCGGTCGTCCTGGACATCGCGGACCGCGTCCGCCGCACCAACCCCGGGGCCTGGATCATCGACTTCACCAACCCGGTGGGCATCGTCACCCGCGCCCTGCTCCAGGCCGGCCACAAGGCGGTGGGCCTGTGCAACGTGGCGATCGGCCTCCAGCGCAAGTTCGCCGCCCTGCTGAACGTGACGCCGCCGGACGTCCACCTCGACCACGTGGGCCTCAACCACCTCACCTGGGAGACGGCCGTACGCCTGGGCGGTCCCGAAGGCGAGGACGTGCTGCCGAAACTGCTGGGCGAGCACGGCGACACGATCGCCGCCGACCTCCGCCTGCCCCGCCCCCTGCTCGACACCCTGGGCGTGGTCCCCTCCTACTACCTGCGCTACTACTACGCGCACGACGAGGTCGTACGGGACCTGCGGACGAAGCCGTCTCGAGCGGCCGAAGTGGCGGCGATGGAGAGCGAACTGCTCTCGCTGTACGCGGACCCGGCCCTGGACGAGAAGCCGGAGCTGCTCGCCAAGCGGGGCGGCGCCTTCTACTCGGAGGCGGCGGTGGACCTGGCGGCGGCCCTGCTGGGCGGCGGCGGCTCGCCGTACCAGGTGGTGAACACCTGCAACCGGGGCACGCTGCCGTTCCTGCCCGACGACGCGGTGATCGAGGTGCAGGCCGCGGTGGGGTCCAAGGGCGCGTCCCCGCTGCCCGTGCCCCCCGTGGACCCGCTCTGCGCCGGTCTGATGGCGAACGTGACGGCCTACGAGGACCTGGCCCTCCAGGCCGCCCTGCACGGCGGCCGGGACCGCGTCTTCCGCGCCCTGCTCGCCCATCCCCTCGTCGGCCAGTACGCGTACGCCCAGACGCTCACCGACCGGCTGATCGCACACAACCGGGAGCACCTCGCGTGGGCCTGAGCGCACGAGTCCTCGCCATCGACGCGGGCAACAGCAAGACGGACGTCGCGATCGTGACGGCGGACGGGGACGTCCTCGCCACGGCACGCGGGGGCGGCTTCCGCCCGCCGGCCGTGGGCGTGGACGCGGCGACGGACGATCTGGCCGTGACCGTCGCCGAGGCCCTCGCCACCGCGGGGCTCACCTCGGTCACCCACGTGTCGGCGTGCCTGGCGAACGCCGACTTCCCGGTGGAGGAGGAGCGACTGGCCGCGGCGCTGCGGGCCCGCGCCTGGGGCACGACGGTGACGGTCCGCAACGACACCTTCGCCATCCTGCGGGCCGGTGCGACCGAACCCCGGGGCGTGGCGGTCGTCTGCGGCGCGGGCATCAACTGCGTGGGCATGCGCCCCGACGGCCGCACGGCCCGCTTCCCGGCCCTGGGCAGGGTCTCGGGCGACTGGGGCGGCGGCTGGGGCCTGTCCGAGGAGGCCCTGTGGCACGCGTCCCGGGCGGAGGACGGCCGCGGCGCCCCCACCGCCCTGTCCCACACCCTCCCCGCCCACTTCGGTCTGCCCTCCGTGTACGCCCTGGTGGAGGCACTGCACCTGGACCACATCCCGGCGCTGCGCCGCCACGAACTGACCCCGGTCCTCTTCGCCACCGCCGCCGGCGGCGACCCGATCGCCCGCACGATCGTGGAACGCCAGGCCGAGGAGGTGGTCGGCATGGCGGTGGTCGCCCTGACCCGCCTGGACCTCCTCGACGAGCCGGCACCGGTCCTCCTGGGCGGCGGCGTCCTGGCGGCCCGGCACGCCCAACTGAACGACCACATCGCCCACTTGCTGGCAGCCCGCGCCCCGAAGGCGACGCCGCACGTGGTGACGGCGAGCCCCGTCCTGGGCGCGGCGCTGCTGGGCCTGGACGCGGTGGACGCGAGCGAGGAGGCACAGGGCCGGTTGCGGAGGTACTACGGCGTATGACCCGCCGGGGCTGAGGCGGCGCGATGCGCAACTCGCCCACGACTGCCCGCAGCGGGGGCGGAAGTCCGCACGCACCCGCACCCGCGCACGGCGAGAAGGGGACGGGTCGGGGGGTCCGCCCGCAGCGGTTGGCGCGTCAACGAACAGTCAGTCGGCACGCACGTCCATCGCGCCGTTCCGAGGACGGACACCCCCCGACACGTCCCCGCCCCACCACCCGTCGGCAGGCGAGGACGCGCGCCCCCACCCACCCGCTCGGGAACCGAACCAACCCCCCGTACGTGTTCCATGACGGGGCGTGGCGCCTGGGGGCGGAGCGCCACGCTGCGATCCGATCAAGATCGGGGCAAGGCCGGTGCGGATGTCGGCCCCGGCAGCGATACTTGCGTCGACGGATGACCATGGGGGAGGTCACAGTGACGTACACGCCGAAGAGCAGTCCGCCACCACCGGGCCCGGGCCTGCCCGTCCTCCCGGCGGTCCCGGCGCAGGTGGCACCCGCACCCCCCACCGGGCCCGGCGCACACACCCCCGCGCCCTCCAGTCCCCCCACGGGCCCCCGCCGCACCGCCTTCGCCGAGGGCGTCGACCAGCTCCGCTCGGCCGCCACCACCGAGCCGGGCCGACTGCGCGTCATCGGCGCCCTCCTGGCCCTCCTCGTCCTCGCCTTCGGCGCCGTCACCGCCTGGCAGATGACCGACCGCGCGGCCGCCGCCGACGACGTCCTCACCCGCAGCCAGCCCCTCAGCTCGGACGCCGCCGACATCTACCGCTCCCTCGCGGACGCCAACACCGCCGCCTCCAGCGGCTTCCTCGCCGGCGGCCAGGAGTCGGCCGCCACCCGCGACCGCTACGAGCGGGACATCCGCACCGCCGCGGAGAAGCTCGTCAACGCCGCCGCGAACGCGGACCCCGACTCCCCCTCCACCCGGACGATCGCGAAGCTCAACCGGCTCCTGCCGGAGTACAAGGGCCTGGTGGAGCGCGCCCGCACCTACAACCGGCAGGGCTTCCCGGTAGGCGGCGCCTACCTCCGCTACGCCAATGAGAAGATGCAGCGGCAGATGCTCCCGGCGGCACAGGACCTCTACACCAAGGAGAACCAGCGCCTCGCCGCGGACTACGCGGCCGCCACGCCCTACCCCTGGGCGGCCATCGCCCTCGGCCTCGCCGCCCTGGCCGCCCTCGCCTGGGCCCAGCACCGCACCTACCGGCGGACGAACAGGGTCCTCAACCACGGCCTGGTCGCCGCGACCGCGACCGCGACGGTCGTCCTGCTCTGGCTGGTCGTCGGCCACACCCTGGCCCGCGCGGGCCTGAACGACTCCTTCGACCACGGCGTCCGCTCCCTGAACGTCCTGCACGACGCCCGTATCGCCTCCCTCAAGGCCCGGGGCAACGAGAACCTGACGCTGGTGGCCCGCGGCGCGGAGACGAAGAAGGTCGGCGACGAGACGTACGACGCCTACGACTACGACTTCGGCAGGGACATCAAGGCCCTCGCCACCCACCTGGCGGCGGCCGGGAAGCTCGCCGACGACTCCGCGGGCGAACGCCCCCTCACCGCCGCCCTGGGCAACATGCAGGAGTGGCAGAAGCGTCACGGCGCGGCCCGCGAGCAGGACGAGAACGGCAACTACCAGCAGGCGCTGGACCGGGTCATCGGCGCCAAGGGCGCGACCGGCGAGTGCTTCGACAGCGTCGACGAGAACCTGCGCACGGCACTCGCGCACGAGGAGACGGAGTTCAAGCGCGCGGCGGGCGACGGCCGTGACGCGCTGACGGGCATGCCGGCGGGAGCGGCCGTACTGGCGGTGCTGGGCGCCGCGGGCGCGGTCGTGGGCATCGGCCGCAGGCTGTCGGAGTACCGATGAACAGGCCAGGGGCGAAGGGAGGAACGACCGTGCGAGACACGCTCAGGGGCTGGGGCGGAGTGACCGCGATGGCAGTCGTCTGCGCCCTGGTGGCGCTGGTGGCCCTGTGCCTGCCGCTCACCACGAGCACGAGGACCGCCCAGAGCGCCACCGCGACCACCCGTACCGTCGAGACCGGCGCGGAGGAGGACTGCGAGGCCCCCGAGAAGCAGACCCTCTCCCCCTCGTCCGCCGACGGCGACACCATCCGGGCCATCAAGAACCGCGAGGGCGAGAAGCGCAAGCTGGTCGTCGGCGTCGACCAGAACAGCTACCGGTGGGGCTACCGCAACCCCAACAGCGGCAAGACCGCGGAGCTCGAGGGCTTCGACATCGACCTGGTCCACCGCATCGCCGAGGACATCCTCGGCGACCCCGACGCCGTCCAGTTCAAGGCGATCCCCACCAACCAGCGCATCCCGGCGATCCAGGACGGCAGTGTGGACATGGTCGTGCGCACCATGACGATCAACTGCGATCGCATCGCCGACGTCGCCTTCTCCGCGCCCTACTTCCAGACGGGCCAGCAGGTCCTCGCCCCGAAGTCCTCGCCCGTCAAGGGCTACGACGACACGCTCGCCGGCCGCAAGGTCTGCACCGCGGCCGGCTCCACGGCGTACTCCACGCTGGAGGCGGACCAGAAGGCCGGCGAACTGCCCGCCAGCACCGACATATCCACCACCGTCCCGAACCAACTCGACTGTCTGGTGCGGCTCCAGCTCGGCGAGGTCGACGCCGTGGTCACCGACGGCGCGCTCGCCGCGAGCCAGGCCGCGCAGGATCCGACGGTTCAGCTCAAGGGTGACCCCTTCACTGCCGAGTACTACGGCGTGGCGATGAAGAAGGACGCGGACGATCTGGTACGCCGGGTCAACCGGATCCTCGTGGACTACCGCGAGGACACCGCGAACGGCTGGCAGGCGTCGTACGACCAATGGCTGTCGGCAACACTGGGCAAGGATGCGAAGAAGTCGGAACCCCCGGCACCGCAGTACCTCCGCACGAGCTGACGACCGGCGCACGACCGGACCACGACGACACGCCCCGACGGGCACGACCGCAGCGAGAGGTGATCGATGGGCGCCACGGGACCCACCGGGCCGGTGATGGACCGGGACGAGGTGGACCGTGCGCTGGCGCGGCTCGGCGCGGAACACGAGGCGATCGAGACCTCGCTCCTCGCCCTCCAGGACCACGCGGGCCGCAGACTCCTGGAGGGCGCCGAGCTGACCGGCGTCACCCGGGAGCGCTGGACGTCCACGGAGGCGTCGATCACGCTGCTGTGGACCTACTTCGACGCGTACACCGACGCGCTGCGCTCCGCCCGCGACATCCGGGCCCGCCGCCGCTGGTCCAGCCGCGAGGACCTCGTGGAGCTGACGGAACTGCTGAACGGCGAGTCCGTCACGGTCGCGGGCAGCGCCGCGGCGACGGCCAACGCCCCCACCCTGCACGGCGGTCCGACCAAGCTGAGCGAGCGCTACTCGCTCAGCACCCTCGTCGACCGGATGAACGAGCTGTACGCGACCAGCCTGGACATGGTGGTCGCCGCGGACGCGGTCTGGTCGGCGCTGCCGGCGAGGATCGACCTGCTCGCGGCGGAACTCCAGCGCACCCGCCGCCTCGCGCACTCCGTCGGCGTGCGCCCCGGCGAGCACCCGGCCGGTGACGACCTGGAGCGCATCACGCGGATACTGACCACACTGCGCGAGCAGGTGGTCTCGGACCCGCTGGCGTTCTGGCTGGCCGCGGAGGGCAGTTCGGCGCCGGGCGGCGGCAGACCGGACACGACGGTGTACGACCGTGAGGCACGCGCCCTGGAGGACGTGCGGCGCGAGATCGACGCGGTGCTGACGGTCCGCCAGGACGCCGAGAAGCGGATCGTGAGGCTGCGGGACATCCTCAGCCGCGCGGACCGCACGCTGGCCGAGGCACGCACGGCACGCGGCGAGGTCCTCGCGAAGATCGCGGCGACGGAGGTGCCGGTCGTCAGCGGACCGCCGACCGTGCTGCAGGAGCAGCTGGCGGCCGCGGCCGAGTACCGCAGGCAGGCGCAGTGGCACCGGCTGTCGCCGCTGCTGGAAGCCCTGGAGCAGAAGGCCGAGGACGAACTGCTGCGGGCCCGCGAGTCGTTGACGGCGGTCACCGCCCCGCTGGCGGTCCGCGCGGAGCTGCGCGGCCGTCTCGACGCGTACAAGGCGAAGGTCGCCCGGCACGGCTTCGCCGAGGACACCCTGCTGGTGGAGCGGTACGAGAAGGCGCGCCGCATGCTGTGGAGCGCCCCCTGCGACCTGCGCGCCGCCGAGCAGGCGGTGCTGCGCTTCCAGCACGCGGCCGCCGAGCTGCTCGGTGGCCCGCGGGTGCCGGGGCAGGACGTGCCGCAGGACGACCGGAGGGGGCCGGGCGCATGAGCGACGAGGGGGATTCCATGACGCAGGCACCGCAGGAGCCCGCCGGCGCGCCGCCGCGCGCCTGCCGGCGCCCCGGCTGCGACGGCGCGTACGAGGACATGGGCGGCGGCGAACTGTACTGCGACACCTGCGGCCTGGCCCCCGTCGTCGCGGCGAACGGTACGGCCGGTTCGCCGCGCGCCTGCCAGCGCCCCGGCTGCGACGGCGCGTACGAGGACATGGGCGGCGGCGAACTGTACTGCGACACCTGCGGTCTGGCCCCGGTCGTCGCGGCGAACGGGATGGTCGGTTCGCCGCCCACCGGCGTCACCGCCGGAGGCAGGGGCGGCTCGCGCGGGTCGGCCGGGAGTGGCAGTTCGCGCTCCAGCGGCCGCAGTTCGCGCACCTCGTCGCAGTCGTCGAAGTCCCGCCGCTCGGTGTCGGGGCGTCTGTCGCGGTCCCTGTCGGGAAAGTCGACGGGCCGCTCGGTGTCGGTGCGCAGCTCCGGATCGACCGCCGGTTCCGGATCGCGTGGCCGGCTGGGCGCCGGGCTGGTGCAGGTACCGCCGATCCCGCGGCCCGACCCGCGCGAGATGGTCCTGGACAACCCGGAGGTGCCCGAGCGCAAGCGGTTCTGCTCGCGCTCGGACTGCGGCGCCCCGGTGGGCCGGGCGCGCGGCGACCGGCCCGGGCGCACGGAGGGGTTCTGCACCAAGTGCGGCCACCCGTACTCCTTCGTGCCGAAGCTGAGGTCCGGCGACGTGGTGCACGGCCAGTACGAGGTGGTCGGCTGCCTGGCGCACGGCGGTCTCGGCTGGATCTACCTCGCCGTCGACCGGGCGGTCTCGGACCGCTGGGTGGTCCTCAAGGGCCTGCTGGACACGGGCGACCAGGACGCGATGGCGGCGGCGATCTCCGAGCGGCGGTTCCTCGCGGAGATCGAGCACGCCAACATCGTCCGGATCTACAACTTCGTGGAGCACCTGGACCAGCGCACGGGTTCGCTCGACGGCTACATCGTCATGGAGTACGTCGGCGGCAAGTCCCTCAAGGAGATCGCCAACGCCCGCCGCACCCCGCAGGGCAGACGCGACCCGCTGCCGGTGGAGCAGGCCTGCGCGTACGGCATCGAGGCGCTGGAGGCGCTCGGGCACCTGCACAGCCGGAACCTGCTGTACTGCGACTTCAAGGTCGACAACGCCATCCAGACCGAGGACCAGCTGAAGCTGATCGACATGGGCGCGGTGCGCCGGATGGACGACGAGGAGTCGGCCATCTACGGCACGGTCGGCTACCAGGCCCCGGAGGTGGCCGAGGCGGGCCCGTCGGTGGCGAGCGACCTGTACACGGTCGCCCGGACCCTGGCGGTCATGACCTTCGACTTCCAGGGCTACACGAACGTCTACGCCGACTCGCTGCCCGACCCGGACCACATCGAGGTGTTCCGGCAGTACGAGTCGTTCTACCGGCTCCTGGTGCGCGCCACGGATCCCGACCCGGCGCGCCGGTTCGCCTCCGCGCAGGAGATGACCGAGCAGCTGACGGGCGTCCTGCGGGAGGTGGTCTCCCTCCAGACGGGCCGCGCCCGCCCTGCCCTGTCCACGCTGTTCGGTCCGGAACTGCGGGTGACGGACACCGAGTTGTTCCCGCGGCTGGACGGCGAGGTGTCCCGGCTGGGGGCGCGGGTGGGCCCCGCCCGGGCGGGCACCGGCGCTGCGGCCGTCCTGGCGCCCCCGCGGGGTCCCGAGGGCCCGCACGGCCTCGTCAGACCCGTCGACACCCCGGCCGCCGCCTTCTCCCTGCCCGTCCCGCGCGTCGACCCGACCGACCCCAACGCCGGTTTCCTGGCCGGCCTGATGACCTCGGCACCGGGGGAGCTGCTCGGTGCGCTGGCGGCCGCCCCGGCCCCGTCGATCGAGACGCGGCTGCGGCAGATCCGGGCCTGGCTGGAGACCGGGGACCCGGCTGCGGCGCTGCGGGAACTGGTCGCGCTGGAGGGTGAGCGGCCCGACGACTGGCGGGTGGTCTGGTACCGGGGCGTGGCGGCCCTGGTGACGGGCGACGACGAGGGCGCCGCGCTCGCCTTCGACGCGATCTACGACGCCTTCCCGGGCGAGATCGCGCCCAAGCTAGCGCTCGGCCTGTGCGCGGAGGTGCTGGGCCAGCTCGACAACGCCGCCGAGTACTACCGGCTGGTGTGGTCCACCGACCCGAGCCATGTGAGCGCCGCGTTCGGCCTGGCCCGCGTCCAGTTGGCGACCGGGGACCGGCACGGTGCCGTACGGACGCTGGAGTCGGTCCCGGAGTCGTCCATCCACTACACGGCCGCGCGGGTCGCGGCCGTCCGCGCGCGGCTGCGGCAGCGCACTCCGACCGCCGCCGACGCGGCGTTCCTCGGGGATCTGACGGCGGCCGCCGCGCAGGTCGAGGCACTGGAGGCGTACGGTCTGGACCCGGCGCGCCGGGAGCGGTTGTCGGCCGAAGTCCTCGGTTGCGCGCTGGACTGGGTACTCTCCGGGGGCCAGGGTTCCGCCCCTCCCGCCGCCGGGGGACGGACGCTGCTCGGCAGCGGCCTGGACGAGCGGGGCCTGCGTTTCGGTCTGGAACGCTCGTACCGCATGCTGGCCCGGCTGGCGCGGGGCGGCGAGGAGAGGATCGACCTGGTGGAACGTGCCAATCGTTACCGCCCCCGGACGTGGGTGTAGTTGATGTCGCAGATGCCCCGGTTGTCCGCCTGCCCGAGTTGCGAGGAACCCCTCGAATCGGGTGACCGTTTCTGCGGCGCGTGCGGATACGACCTGTCCGCCGTGCCGGAACGGCCGCAGGACAACCCCACCATCGCCCTGAACGGCTCGGTGCCCGCCCAGGGCACTGGGCCCGGCGCGTACCCCGAGCCCCCGTCGGCGCCCCCCGCCGGCGCGGCCTGGCCCGCTCCCGGACCGGACGGCGCGGGTGCCCCTGAGGCGGCGCACCTGCCGTCGGACCTGCCGGGCACCGACTCGGGCGGCTCCCCCCTGCCGCCGGAGGCGCCCTGCCCGCCGGGCGCCCCGCCGGCCGGGGCCGGGGGCGTGCGCTTCGACCGGCCGCCGCGGCCCGACGAGCCCGCCGCGTCGCCGGAGATCTACCAGACACAGCCCGACGAGTACCTCCTCCAGGCACCGGACCCACGGGTGTCCGCCGAGCCGGCGGCCCAGGCCGCGGGCGCCGGCGGCAAGGTCTGCGTCGCCTGCCGGGCCGGCCGCGTGGACGACGACGGCTACTGCGAGAACTGCGGCCACGCCCAGCCGCGCGAACGGGACCACATGGAGCAGGAGTCCGGCCCGGTGGCCGCGGTCAGCGACCGCGGTCTGCGCCACCACCGCAACGAGGACGCGTTCGCCGTCGGCACCACCACGCTGCCCGACGGCTCGCCCGCCTCCGTCGCGATCGTCTGCGACGGCGTCTCCTCGGCGACCCGCCCCGACGACGCCTCCGCGGCGGCGTCCAAGGCGGCGGGTGACACGTTGCTGGCGGCCCTGCCGCGCGGCGCGCACCCGCAGCAGGCGATGCACGACGCGATCCTCGCGGCCTCCCGTGCCGTCAACTCGCTCGCCGCGGAACCGGCCACGGCCCGCGAGCAGGCCCCGCACCAGAACGCCCCGGCGTGCACCATCGTCGGCGCCGTGGTGACCTCGGGCCTGCTGATCGTCGGCTGGGTCGGCGACAGCCGCGCCTACTGGGTGCCGGTCGACCGGAGCGCTCCCCCCGCCCGGCTCACCGAGGACGACTCCTGGGCCGCGCAGATGGTCGCCGCGGGCCTGATGAACGAGGCGGAGGCCTACGCCGACGAACGCGCCCACGCGATCACCGGCTGGCTCGGCGCCGACGCCTACGAGCTGGAGCCGCACACCGCCGCGTTCAAGCCGGACCGGCCCGGTGTGGTCGTGGTCTGCACGGACGGCCTGTGGAACTACGCGGAGGCGGCCGAGGAGATGGCCCGGGTCGTCCCCCTCGACGCGAGCGCGCATCCGCTGCACAGCGCCCGGGTGCTCGTCGGTCACGCCCTGGACGGCGGGGGCCACGACAACGTAACAGTGGCGCTCGTGCCGTTCCCGGCCGTGCCCCAGGGGGCAGGATCGGCCTGAGGCCACGTACGGGGACGCCTCGGCGGACCGGAGGGGACCGGTCCGCCTACCGTCATCACCCCGCCTCGGCGGGGGCTTTGAAGGGGGATCGAAGCAGGCATGGCCAACTTCTCGAAGTCGAACGTGCCCCAGTTCTCGGTGGACGTCTACCAGAACGAGTACCTGCCGGAGGGGGCCGGCGAGGTCAACGCCATCGTCACGGTGACGGCGACCGGCGGCGGCACGATCGGCAGCGCGGTCGCGGCCCCCCACCTCTACGCGCCCGGCCAGGGCCCGTCGGCGGCCGTGGCGATCATGGTCGACTGCTCGGGGTCGATGGACTACCCGCCGGCCAAGATGCGCAACGCCCGCGACGCCACCGCCGCGGCGATCGACACCCTGCGCGACGGCGTGCACTTCGCGGTGATCGGCGGAACGCACGTCGCGAAGGAGATCTACCCGGGCGGCGGCCGCGTCGCCGTCGCCGACGCCACCACCCGGGAGCAGGCCAAGCAGGCTTTGCGCTCGCTCAGCGCGGGCGGCGGCACGGCCATCGGCACCTGGCTGAAGCTGGCCGACCGCCTGCTGTCCTCCGCGGACGTCGCGATCCGGCACGGCATCCTGCTCACCGACGGCCGCAACGAGCACGAGTCACCCCAGGACCTCAAGGCCGCGCTCGACGCGTGCGCCGGGCGCTTCACGTGTGACGCGCGCGGCGTGGGCACCGACTGGGAAGTGAAAGAAGTCACAGGGATCGCCTCCGCCCTGCTCGGCACCGCCGACATCGTCGCCGACCCGGCCGCGCTCGCCGCCGACTTCACGCAGATGATGGAGACGGCGATGGGCAAGGAGGTCGCGGACGTCTCGCTGCGGCTGTGGACCCCGGTCGGCACGACCGTGAAGTTCGTCAAACAGGTCGCGCCGACGGTCGAGGAACTGACCGGCCGGCGCACCGAGGCGGGCCCGCGCGCCGGCGACTACCCCCTTGGTTCCTGGGGAGACGAGTCGCGGGACTACCACGTCTGCGTCCAGGTCCCGGTCGCGCACATCGGGCAGGAGATGCTGGCGGCCCGGATCTCGCTGGTCGTTCCGCAGCCCGACGGCAGCGTCCACAACCTCGGCGCGCAGGGTCTGGTGCGGGCGGTGTGGACGGACGACATGGTCGCCTCGACGTCGATCAACCCTCAGGTCGCCCACTACACCGGGCAGGCCGAACTGGCACAAGTCATCCAACAAGGCCTGGATCTTCGCAAGTCGGGCAATATGGATGGAGCAACGGCCAAACTGGGCCGGGCCGTTCAGCTCGCGAGTGCCTCCGGGAACGCCGATACTGCGAAACTGCTTGCGAAGGTGGTGGACGTGGTCGATGCCGCGACCGGTACTGTGCGACTTAAGGCGAAGGTCGCGGAGGCTGACGAGATGACGCTCGAAACTCGTTCCACCAAGACCGTTCGTGTCAAGAAGTGACCTGGAAGAGATCGAAGGAGGGACGCGCCGACATGCCGACCTGCCCGAACGGACACCAGTCGGGTTCCGACGACTGGTGCGAGGTCTGCGGTCACCGCATGGCGGGTGCCGTGCCTCCGCCTCCTCCCCCGCCGCCGCCCGGCGGCTACGGCTTCCCGCCCTCCGCCGGCCAGGGGGGCCCGCAGGGTCCCGGCGGCCAGCCCGGTGGACGCCCGCCGCACCTGTCCGCCGTGCCGAACGCCGAGCCGGAGCTCTGCCCGCAGTGCCGTACGCCCCGCGAGGGCGGCGCGCCGTTCTGCGAGGAGTGCCGGTGGAACTTCCTGACGAACACGGCGACGTCGTACACCCCCGCGGCCCCGCCGTCCGGACCCGGGTCGCACTTCCCGCCGCCGGGCCGGCAGGGCCCGCCCGGTCCGTCGTACGGCGGCGGTGACTCCTACGAGTACCAGGGCTCCCGCCCGTCCCAGGTGAACCGCCCGGCCGAGCCGATCCCGCCGTTCGGCGACCCGCCCGGCCGCCCCGGCCCCGGCGGTCCCGGCGGTCCGCAGGGCGGCGGCTACGGCTACCCGCAGCCCGGCCCCGCGCAGACCCAGCCCGGCCCCGGCGGCCCGGGCGGCCCCGGTGCCTTCGGCGGCCCCTCCGGCCCAGGCGGCCCAGGTGGACCCGGCGGTCCGGGACGTCCCGGCGGCCCTGGTGGTCCCGGTGGCCCCGGTGGTCCCGGTGGCTTCGGTGGCGACCCCTCGCGGCCGACCCCGCCCGGTCCCGGTGGGCCCGGTGCCCCGCAGGCGTTCCACCCGTCCGCTCCGCCGGCCCCGCCCGGGTTCCCCCAGGAGACCCAGCGGCCCCCGCAGCAGGGCGGCCCGTCCTTCGGCGGCGGTGACGACGACTGGGTGATCTCCCCGCCGACGTCCGGCCCGGGCGGCCAGGGCGGCCCCGGTGGTCCCGGCCAGGGCGGCTACGGCTACCCGCAGCCCGGCGCGACCCAGGCCCCGCCCGGCCCCGGCGGCTTCCCGCAGCAGCCCCAGGCGCCGCAGGGACCGGCGACGTGGACCGCGACCATCGGCCCGGACCGTGACTACTTCATGGCGATGATGCAGCGCTCCGGCCCCGAGGCGGCGGGCCTCAACCTGCCCGCGTACTCGCCCGAGCAGCAGCGCACCCTCACCGGCAACCAGCTCACGATCGGCCGCCGCCGGCACTCCACCGGCGACACCCCCGACATCGACCTGTCGACACCGCCGGAGGACCCGGGCGTCTCGCACCAGCACGCGGTGCTGGTCCAGCAGCCGGACGGCAGCTGGGCGGTCGTCGACCAGAACTCGACGAACGGCACGACGGTCAACGGCTCGGACGAACCGATCCAGCCCTTCGTCCCCGTGCCGCTCCAGGACGGCGACCGGGTGCACGTGGGCGCCTGGACGACGATCACGATCCGCCGCGGCTGAGACCGCTCACCGGGCGTTCGGTGAGGTCGTTCACGACGGGAGGGGCCAGGCGTACGGCCCCTCCGGGTCGTCCAGCCAGGCCCACTCCGCCTCCTCGCCGACCGTGATGCCGTAGCGCTCGCGCTGCGGTCTGCCCTCCTGCTCCCACAGCGCGTGGGCCTCCTGCGGGTCCAGGCTGCCCCGGGTCAGGGCCAGCAGGAACCGGAAGAGGTCGTCCTCCCGGGCCCGGTGCGGCACCCCGCCCAACTGCGTCGGCTCGCCCCCCGGCCGACCGGCGCCGCGCAGCGGCACGAAGTAGGCGGGCGTGTGCAGGAAGCGTCCCTCGGCGCGCCCCGCGCCGGTCACCGTCAGCAGGATCAGCCCGGTGGCCAGCGGCATGAGGATCCGGCCCCTGGGGCGGCTCTGGGCCACCCAGGCGCGCGGGACGCCGCCCAGGGCGCAGGTGGCGATGATCCGGTCGAACGGAGCGCGCTCGGGCACGCCCCGGGCGCCGTCGCCGGTGACGACGACCGGGTGGTACCCGGCGGCCGCCAGGTGCCGGCGGGCCGACTCGGTGATCTCCGGGTCGAGGTCGACGGTGGTGACCTTGTCGTCGCCCAGCCGGTGCGCCAGCAGCGCCGCGTTGTAGCCGGTCCCGGCGCCGATCTCCAGGACCGTGTGGCCGTCCCGCACCTCCAGCGCGGCCAGCATGTCCGCCATCAGCGACGGCTGGCTGCTGGAGGACAGCAGCTCGCCGTCGCGCAGCCGGGTGGCCAGCGGGGTGTCCTCGTAGGCGCCGCGCAGCCACCGCTCCCGCGCCCCGGGGTCGGCGCTCTCGCCCCACCGGCGTTCGTAGCCGCGGGCGGCACCGACGTAGTAGTACGGCACGAAGAGGTGCCGCGGGACGGCCGCGAAGGCCTCGCGCCAGGCCGGATCGCCGGACCAGGCCCCGCTCGCCTCGATCCGCTCCACGAGCGCCGCCCGCGCGGCGGCGGCGAGGCCGTCGAGTTCACTGCCGGGTGCGTAGCCGCCCATGTCTCCACAGTAGGGGCAGCGTCCTGGCAGGAGAGCCGGGTCCTAGGGCTTGAGTCCTATGCCGCGGCGTCTGAGACCATGGATCGCGTGAATGAGATTCGGCGCGGCACGCTTCAGGAGCAGACCTTCTACGAGCAGGTCGGCGGTGAGGAGACCTTCCGTCGGCTCGTCCACCGTTTCTACGAGGGAGTCGCCGAGGACCCGCTGCTGCGGCCCATGTACCCCGAGGAGGACCTGGGCCCGGCCGAGGAGCGCCTCGCGCTGTTCCTCATCCAGTACTGGGGCGGCCCCACGACGTACAGCGACAACCGCGGCCACCCCCGGCTGCGGATGCGGCACGCGCCCTTCACGGTCGACCGGGCGGCGCACGACGCGTGGCTGAAGCACATGCGGGTCGCCGTCGAGGAACTCGGCCTGTCCGAGGAGCACGAGCACACGCTGTGGAAGTACCTGACGTACGCGGCGGCCTCGATGGTCAACACCGCGGGCTGACTCCCACCGCGCGCGGACGGGGAAGGGCGCCGCTCAGCGGACGCTGACGTCCAGGGCCCCAAGCCCGGCGCGGCGTACGGCGACGGACCCGTACGGCGTGCGCAGCCTCAGCCACGCGCCCGACGAGAACAGCGCGGGCGGCACCCCGGGCCGCAGGAAGCCGAGGGAGTGCGCCGCGTGCACGGCCCGGACGGGCAGCCGGGTGTCCCCGACGGTACGGGACCAGACGTCCCGCCCGATCCGGTCCAGCTCGGCCCGCGTCCGCCCCTCGGGGGACAACTCCCGCGTGCGGGAACGGAATTCGGCGACGACGGCGGCCACGAGCTCACGCAGCGCGTCCGGCGCCGGCAGTCCCGGCTCGGCCCGCCAGCCGCTCCGGGGCGGCAGCACACCCGCCCACGGCGGCCCGGTCACCGCGCTCGGCACGACGGCCGTGCAGGCCGTCTCGTCCACCGTCTCCAGGAACTCCCCGGCGGACACGGTCACGTCCAGCGTGACCTCCAGGCCCTTCTCGTACGGCTTCGCCAGCCGCACCGCCCGCACGGCGAGCACCTCGAAGGACGGCGGCCGCCCGAAGACGGCCAGTGCGGTGCCCGCGGCCTGCAGACGCACCGCGGCCCCACGGTCGTAGTGGAGCAGCCGGGAGAGGAAGGCGGCGAGATCCGCCGCCTCCCCCTCGTCGGCGAGGTGGAGCACCGTCATGCGGCGACGGCCTCCTCCTCGGTGTCATCCATGTACTCGCGCAGGAACTCCCGCTCCTCCGCGGTGATCCGGCGCGGGCGCTGGGCCTCGAAGTCGAACGGCACGATCACCGTCGACGCCCGCACGTAGACCTGGTCGCCGTCCTTCACCTCGTAGGTGAGGGTGAAGGACGCGGCCCTTATCTCGGTGACCCACAGCTCGATGTCGACCGGGTGGTGCCGGTGGACGAGCTGCCGCTTGTAGTCGATCTCATGGCGTGCCACCACGGACCCCTGCTTGAAGTCCTTCTCCGGGCGGAACAGGAAGTCGATACGGGCCTCCTCCAGGTAGCGGAGGAACACCACGTTGTTGACGTGGCCGTACGCGTCCATGTCCGCCCAGCGCAGCGGGCAGCGGTAGATGTGCCGCAAGATCGATCAGCCCCGGGTCAGCTTCTTGTAGGTGGCGCGGTGCGGACGGGCGGCGTCCGGGCCGAGCCGCTCGATCTTGTTCTTCTCGTACGACTCGAAGTTGCCCTCGAACCAGAACCACTTGGACTCGCCCTCGTAGGCGAGGATGTGCGTGGCGACGCGGTCCAGGAACCACCGGTCGTGGGAGACGACGACGGCGCAGCCGGGGAACTCCAGCAGCGCGTTCTCCAGGCTGGAGAGCGTCTCGACGTCGAGGTCGTTGGTCGGCTCGTCGAGGAGCAGCAGGTTGCCGCCCTGCTTGAGGGTGAGCGCGAGGTTCAGCCGGTTGCGCTCACCGCCGGAGAGCACGCCGGCCGGCTTCTGCTGGTCCGGGCCCTTGAACCCGAACGCGGAGACGTAGGCGCGGGACGGCATCTCGACCTGGCCGACGTTGATGTAGTCGAGCTCGTCGCTGACGACGGCCCACAGCGTCTTCTTGGGGTCGATGTTCTCGCGGCTCTGGTCGACGTAGGAGATCTTGACGGTGTCGCCGACCTTGATGGCGCCGGAGTCCGGCTCCTCGATGCCCTGGATCATCTTGAACAGGGTGGTCTTGCCGGCGCCGTTCGGGCCGATGATGCCGACGATGCCGTTGCGCGGCAGCGTGAAGCTGAGGTCGTCGATGAGCAGCTTCTCGCCGAAGCCCTTGGTGAGGTTGCTGACCTCGACGACGACGTTGCCCAGGCGCGGGCCCGGCGGGATCTGGATCTCCTCGAAGTCCAGCTTCCGCATCTTGTCGGCCTCGGCGGCCATCTCCTCGTAGCGGGCCAGACGCGCCTTGGACTTGGCCTGACGCCCCTTGGCGTTGGACCGCACCCACTCCAGCTCTTCCTTGAGCCGCTTCTGCCGCTTGGCGTCCTTCTGGCCCTCGACCTTGAGGCGGGCGGCCTTGGTCTCCAGGTACTTCGAGTAGTTGCCCTCGTAGGGGTAGAGGCGACCGCGGTCGACCTCGCAGATCCACTGGGCGACGTTGTCGAGGAAGTACCGGTCGTGGGTGACCGCGACGACGGTGCCGGGGTACTTGGCGAGGTGCTGCTCCAGCCAGTTCACCGACTCGGCGTCGAGGTGGTTGGTGGGCTCGTCGAGCAGCAGCAGGTCGGGCTGCTCCAGCAGCAGCTTGCACAGCGCGACGCGGCGGCGCTCACCACCGGACAGGTTGGTGACGGGCCAGTCGCCGGGCGGGCAGCCCAGGGCGTCCATGGCCTGCTCCAGCTGGGCGTCCAGGTCCCACGCGTTGGCGTGGTCGAGGTCCTCCTGGAGCTTGCCCATCTCCTCCATGAGCGCGTCGGTGTAGTCGGTCGCCATCTGCTCGGCGATCTCGTTGAACCGGTCGAGCTTGCCCTTGATCCCGGCGACGCCCTCCTGGACGTTCTCCAGGACCGTCTTGTCCTCGGTCAGCGGGGGCTCCTGGAGCAGGATGCCGACCGTGTAACCGGGCGTGAGGAAGGCGTCCCCGTTGGACGGCTGCTCGATGCCGGCCATGATCTTCAGGATCGTCGACTTGCCGGCGCCGTTCGGGCCGACGACGCCGATCTTCGCCCCCGGCAGGAAGCTCGTCGTCACGTCGTCGAGGATCACCTTGTCGCCGTGCGCTTTGCGCGCCTTGCGCATGGTGTAAATGAACTCAGCCAAGAGAAACCGTCCGGCAGCTTGAAACTGGCAGTGGGCAGATACACCCCATCTTGCCGTACCGCCACCCCTGGGTGGAAACGCGTATGACGGGGGGCGGCTGACCTCGTTCTTTGCGAGGGACGGCGGAGGCTCGCCCGTCTTCGCCCATCACCGTTGACGGACCTCGGTCACCCTCGCACGGCCCAGCGACGGCCCGGGGCCGGCCCGGTGGTGATCGCTCGGCTGACCGCGACCCTCTGACCTGCGCCTCAGGTCTTCGGTCTCATCCCGTCAGGCCTTCGATCTCACCCCGCGCGCCCCACTCCCGACCGTGATGAACTGGACATATGGGAGGTGTGTCATGTCAGGTCGCGTGGGGAAAACCCGCAACATATTTCTCGTCTGGCTGATTTGGCCGCTGATCACGCTGGGCATCTATCACCTGGTCTGGTACTACAAGATCAACCGGGAGGCCAGGGACTTCGACAGCCGGATCGAGGTCAATCCGGCCATGGCGGTCGTGGCCATCACCCTCGGCTGGCTGCTGATCGTTCCCCCCTTCATCTCGGTGTACAACACCGGTCTGCGCATCGCCCGTATGGAGCGGTCCGCGGGGATGGAGCAGGAGTGCAACCCCTGGATCGGCGTCATCCTCTTCATCGTGGCCGGTCTGTATCCGCTCTACTACCAGCACGAGGTGAACCAGATCTGGGCTCACTACCAGATCCCGGCAGAGGGAGCGCACGTGCCTCTCGCCGCCTGACCCGCGCCGCGGCCGGACCGGGGACCCGGCGGAAGCGAACGGCGTTCGCCCTGGTCACTCCCCCGCCGTCTGCTCCCTTCGGCGCAGCACGATCAGCGTCGCCCCGCCGATCACGACCAAGCCGATGGCCACACCCGCGATCATGGGCGTTATCGCGGAGCCGCCGGTCTCGGCGAGGTTGGTGTCCGCGGCCGTGCCGCCCACCGTCGCCGGGCTCGGTTCGCTCAGGGTCTGCGTGGTGGTGCCGGTGTCACTGCCGCGGGTCAGGCAGTCCAGCAGGCCGGTGAAGCGCTTCTCGAAGCCGCCGGGACCGTGAATCGTGAAGTCGTAGGACTGGTCCTCCTGGAGCGGGACCGTCACCGTGCGGGTCTCGCCCGCGGCGACGGTGTGCCGGAGCCCGGCCAGCTCGAAGGTGTACGGCTCGTCGCCCTTGTTGGACGCGATGATGTCGACGCCGCCCTCGGCGCAGTTCTTCGCCGCCGACACCGCCGGGACCGGGCCCTGCTTCGCCCACGTCGCCCCGGCCGCCGCGGACACCGTCGACTCGCTGGAACCGGCCAGGATCTGCGTCTGGCTGCGGCTCTCGGAGGCGAAGGCCCGGCCGACCGGCACAGTGGTCGAGGCCTGCACGGTCAGCTCCGCCGTGCCGGCCGCCGCGTCCTCCGGAACGTCGAAGAAGACCTGGCCACCGTCGACGGTGGAGGTGACGGCCTTGCCCTGCTTGTCGACGACCCGCACCCCGCTGGTGGCGGCGTCCGCGGGCGGGCTGACCGTCACGCTGCCGGCGGTGGTGCGCACGGTCACCGGCCCGAGCAGCTCCCCCGGCCGGCCGGAGACCGCGGGAGGATCGAGGGTGAGGGAGGCCCGGGGCTCGGGCAGGGTGCGGGCGTGCTTCTCCAGGTAGTCCGCGAGCTGCTCGGCCTGCGGGTCGAGGGCGTCGACGGCTACCTCGTCCGAGTAGCGCCAGATCGCGACCTGCGTACCGGCCGCCGCGTCCTGCTCGGTCAGCGGGCCCCGGACGCCCGCCTTGCGCGCCAGGGTCGCGAGGTCGTTCACCTGCGGGTAGGAGTTCTGCAGGATCCAGCGGATCTTGCCGGAGTCCTTGTTGGCACCCAGGGACGTGCTGCTCCAGGGCGTCTCGTGGTACTTGGCGTCCCGCTGCGTGGGGCTGTGGAGATCGACGCAGTACGTCTGCAGCATGCCGCCGCCGTCGACGGACATCTCGAACAGGCCCGCCGGGATCTCCTGGTCGCCGGTGCCGGCGTGTATCACCGCCGCGCCGAACGTCTTGAGGCCGCCTATCGTCGCGGCCGCCCCGCCCTGACTCTGCGTCGTCTCGTCGGCGACCGCCCGGCCGGCGCCGGTCAGCCCGCCGGCGGCGACGAGCCCGGACACCACGGTCGCGGTGGCGAGGCGGGCCGCGCCTCGCCGGTGGACGAACAGCTCAGAGAACGAAGCAAACACCAAATTCCCCTTCGAGCAGGACCCGTTGACGTGGGGGGACGGTCCCACCTGCAGAATCAGAGGCCTCATCGGACACAAGTGTCCCGAGAGCCATGTCCGGCATCCTAGGGACGCGGGGGACGCCGCCCGCCGGTCAGACGGTCGGACGAGTGATCCGACTCGGAATCGTTATCGCCAAGATCCGCTGCGAGCAGGGCTTATCGACAAATCCACCCCTGGCCATCGGTGCGCATTCGTCGATAAGCCGCACTTCGGACAGAGTCACCAGGTGACTGACGTTACGTCAGAGCGGGTGCTGTCACGTGGGGTTGGGGCGGACCTGCCGAACCCTCGGGCGGTGTCTCCCAGTTGGGCTCGGGCGGGGCCGGCGACGGGGTGACGTCCGCCTTGGCCGCCCGCCTGAAGGCAGCGGTGCCCCACGCCAGATCGTGACCGATCGCGACGGCGTCGATGTCCGCCGACGTCCAGCTCTGCCCCTCGCGCACGTCGGTCCGCACCTTCAGCCTGCCCTGCACGATGACGGGCTCGCCGACCGTCAACGACGCCGCCGTGTTCGTGGCCAGCTGGCGGTTGGCCCACACCGTGAAGAAGTTGGTGTGCCCGTCGGTCCACGTGTTCTTCTCGCGGTCCCAGTAGCGCGCGGTCACCGCCAGCCGGAACCTCGCCGACGGACCGGACGCCATCTCCCGGTACACCGGCTGCGTCGCCACCCTGCCGACCGCGCAGACCATCGTCTCGTTCATCGCGAACCTCCCTCGCCCGGCCTGCGGCAACGCGCCGGGCCGACACGCGTACGGGCCCGTCCCGTACGGCTGCGTCTTCCAGACTGCCGCCGCCGGGCCGGGCCCGCTGAGCGCTGTGGACCACCCCCGGCCTGTGGACAACGCCGCCACCCACACGAGTGACCCGGGCCTGGGCGGGGGCGGGGGGCAGGGGCGTCAGCGCCCCGCTCCCACCACCCTCCCGAACTGCTCCCGGACCTCCCGGTACCGCAACAGCTCCGCCGCCACCGGGTCCAGCACCCGGGCCCTGCCGCAGCCGGACGCGGCCTCCCGCAATCGGCGTTCCGCCTCCAGGCCGTAGCGCCGGGCCGGGCCGCGGGCCGCCATCCGGCAGCTCCACTCGATGAGCGGGCCGCCCACGATGCCGATCACCATCAGCAGCACCGGCACCCCCAGATTCGGCGCCATGACCCCGATGATCTGGCCCAGCAGCCACAGCCCGCCCAGGAACTGCACGATCGTCATGGACGCCTGGATCAGCACGGCCAACGGCCACCACCCGGGCCGCGGCGGCCGCCCCGCCGGAACCCCCGCCCGCACGGTCAGTTCGTCCAGCGCCTCGGGCAGTCCCTGCGCACCGCGGACGGCGGCCTCGCGCACGGCCTGCGCCCAGGGCGCGGGCAGCCCGGCCGACGCCCGGTCGGCGACGGTCCGCACCGCCTGTTCGACCCGCTGACGGGCGGTGGCCTCCTCGTCGGCCTGCGTGCGTGAGGGGAGCCGTCCCGTGGTGGGCTCGCCCCGGTCCTGGTACCAGCGCCACAACCGCAGCCAGGGCGTGCCGCAGGCGCGGTTGGCGTTGCGCAGCCACGCCCGTTCGGCCGCTTCGCCCGCCGCCGTGGCGCCCACCGCGTCCGCGAGCCGGTCGGAGAACTCCTCCCGGGCCTGTTCGCTCAGCCCGGTCCGCCGCTGGGTGGCGTAGACGGGCCACAACCGGGCCGCGGCCATGTCCACGTCGGCCGAGATACGACGGTTCGGCGCTCCGCGCTCGGAGACGAACTGGCCGAGGGCCTCGCGCAGTTCGCCCATGCCGTCACCGGTGAGGGCGGACAGCGCGAGCACGGTCGTGCCCGGTTCGCCGTACTCCCCGAGGGCGATGCCGTCCTCGTCCAGGAGCCGCCGCAGATCGTCGAGGACCTGCTCGGCGGCCTCCCCGGGCAGCCGGTCGATCTGGTTGAGGACGACGAACATGACCTCGGCGTGCGCCGCCATCGGCCGCAGGTAGCGCTCGTGGAGGACGGCGTCGGCGTACTTCTCCGGGTCGACCACCCAGATGACCGCGTCGACCAGCCCCAGGATGCGGTCCACGTGCCTGCGGTGCTGCACGGCGGCGGAGTCGTGGTCGGGCAGGTCGATCAGGACGAGGCCGCGCAGGGGCGATTCGCCGTCCCCGGTCGGCAGCGGCCGGCGGCGCAGCCGGGGCGGGATGCCGAGCCGCTCGATGAGGCCGGCCGCGCCGTCGCTCCAACTGCACGCGATGGGCGCCGCGGTGGTGGGACGGCGTACGCCCGTCTCCGAGATGGTCACCCCGGCGAGCGCGTTGAACAGCTGTGACTTGCCGCTTCCGGTGGCGCCCGCGATGGCCACGACGGTGTGCTGCCCGGACAGTCTGCGCCGCGCGGTCGCCTCGTCGAGCACCCGGCCGGCCTCCGACAGCGTCCGGCTGTCGAGCCGGGTACGGGAGAGCCCCACCAGTTCGCGCAGCGCTTCGAGCCGGGCGCGCAGCGGCCCCTCGTACGTCAGCGGGGTCACCGTCGGCGGGGCGGCGCAGCGGCTGTCCGTCACGGGGAAGCGGCCTCCTTCGGCGGTCTCGTTGACCCGGCGTGCGATGAGCCCGTCGTCCCAGGCCTCAGCGGAGTCGGTACGGGCCGCACGCTCGCCGTCCGGCGTGCCCCGGCCGGCTGCTCTGCCCGCCTTGTGGGCGTCGTCGTCCGGCTGGTCGGAGTGCTCGGTGGGGTCCTGGTCAGTGACGGCGGTCACCGGTCACCTCTCCTTCTGCAGTACGGACAGCGCGGCGATGAGTTCGGCCTGGGGCTCGGGGTGGACGTCCAGCGCGTCGAGCGGGGCGAGGCGGCGCTCGCGTTCGGCGTGCAGGACGCGGTCGACGTGCTCGGTGAGCAGCCGCCCGGCCCGGTCGCGCAGCCGCAGCGCGCCGTGGGCGCCGATCCGCTCGGCGAGTCCCTCCCCGGCCGTGCGGCCCCGGCGGCCGCCCAGCAGGGAGGTGGCGACCAGGGCGGCGACCAGTTCGGGGTCGGGTGCGAGGTTGCGGTCGAGTTCGCGCACCTCGTCCTCGGCGTGTTCCTCGAGCTCGCGCCGCCATCGCCGTACGGCGAGTCCGATGCGGTGCTCGGCGCTGTCCGCGCCGGTCTCGCGTGCGGCGAGTTCCGGGGCGGCGGACGCCGGTTCGCGCCGCCAGGCGTCGTCGACGCGCTCGTCGGCGGCGGTGACGGCGCACAGCAGCAGCGCGGCGAGGCTCTCCACGAGCGCGTCGAGCAGTTCACCAGCGGTGCAGTCCAGGGGAAAGGCGCGCCACCGCTTGAGCGCGTCCCCGGCGAGGACCGCCCCGCTCTGCAACCGGCCCCGCACGCGCGCGTGCTCGCTGTCGTACGCCCCTTCGACGGCGGAGGTGAGACGCAGGGCGGCGGCGTACTGCGCGGCGGCGGCACCGGCCAGTTCGGGCATGCGGGACTTGAGGGAATCGAGGACGCCGTAGGCCGTACGGGCGAGGACCTGCTGGCGGGCCGCGGGGTCCTGGGCCTGGTGGATCAGCCAGGTGCGCAGCTGGGCGACGGCGGAGGCCGGCAGGAGCCCGCCGCCCCAGGCGGACTCGGGGAGTTCGGGCACGGTGAAGCGGGGCACTTCGCCGAGCCCGGCCTTGGTGAGCAGGGCACCGTACTGGCGTGACACCTCGTGCACGACCTGGTGGGGCACACGGTCGAGCACGGTCACCAGGGTGACGTCGTACTCCTTGGCGGTGCGCAGCATGTGCCAGGGGACGGCGTCGGCGTAGCGGGCGGCGGTGGTGACCATGACCCAGATGTCGGCGGCGCAGATGAGTTCGGCGGCCAGGACCCGGTTGTCGGCGACCAGGGAGTCGATGTCGGGGGCGTCGAGGAGGGCGAGGCCGGGCGGCAGCGTGTCGGCGGTCTCGACGCGCAGCACGCGCGCGGGGTTCTCGCCGGGGAGCAGCAGGTCGTCGGTGGACTCCTGCTGGGGCACCCACACGCGGGTGAGATCGGGCAGCACCCGCATGCCGCTGAACCAGTGGTGGTCCTCCGGATGGCAGACCAGCACGGGGGTGCGTGTCGTCGGCCGCAGCACGCCCGCCTCGCTGACGCGCCGTCCCACGAGGGAGTTCACGAGCGTCGATTTCCCGGCTCCGGTGGACCCGCCCACGACGGCCAGAAGCGGCGCTTCGGGCTCCCGCAAGCGGGGCACCAAGTAGTCGTCGAGCTGCGCGAGGAGCTCGTCGCGGTTGGCACGCGCGCGTGGGGCCCCCGCCAGGGGCAGCGGGAAGCGTGCGGCGGCGACACGGTCGCGCAGGGCGGAGAGTGCGTCGAGCAGCTGAGGCCGTACGTCCAAGGTCACCACATGTGAAGAATGCCCAATTTTAGGGGAATTCTGAAGCATATGAGCATGTCTGCGCGCCGACGGAACACAAGGGACGGAAGGGGCGAGTGGGACAGAGGTCCACTCCAGGCATAACGAGTGCACAACACCCGATGCCTGTGACGCCAAAAGCGGTGCACGATTCGTACCTGCCTGCGATTATCAGGACCGCTTCACCGAACCTCCACATCGAGCCACGGAGGCGAAGCAACAGGGACAAGGACGCGGGAGCCCTATCCTTGTCCCCGGCAACGTCACGGATCGGCCCACACCAGGGCACCACGACAGAGGCCACCACACCCGGCCCCCGTAGCTCAGTGGATAGAGCAGGCGCCTTCTAAGCGCTTGGCCGCAGGTTCGAGTCCTGCCGGGGGCGCACATACCCTCTCCCCTGCGGAAACGCGTGAGGGGTTCTTTGACGTCCGGGTGCACATCGCTGCGAGAGCAAGCGCCTTGACTGTCCACAGTCGTGGATGCGTGCCCGAGATCCAGGTTGCAGTGCGAGCTGACAGATACCTGGCTACCCGTCCTCCTCCAGCACCTGGGCGGCCGCGCGTGGGTCCATGAGGTTGGACCAGGCCTGTTCGGCCGGGAGCAGGTCCCGCTCGGGCAGGGCGTACTCCGGATACCAGCCCTCAGCCTCACAGCCGGGGACGTTGCGCAGGATCAGCACGGTCAGGTTCGGCGGTACGGAGCCAGTGATCCGGACGGCGAGGTAGGTCGCGTGGCCGTCGTCCGCCCGCACCTGGAGGCCAAGGGTGAAGGTGTCGAACTCGCGTGTGTGCTCACGGCCGTCTCGCAGCGTGGCGTGCGCCAGGTCCAGCAGAGTCGCCCGCAGGCGACGCATGAAGCGGACACCGGCCTCGGCGCGATAACGGACATGGTCCTCGCGAGCGGGCAGGAGGTGAGCCGTGTGCGTCGCGGTCTTCAGGCCGTCGCGACGTTCCGCGTTGTAGCGAGCCCGGGCGGCGCGGCCGCCGGCCTCAAGGGCCGCATAGAAGTCATCGCCCGAGCCGTCCTCGCGCCGACCCGCCGCGACCAGCCACGGCAGGTCGGCGTCCAGCCATACCGCGCCGCGCCACCGCTGCACCTTGACCTTGAACAGCACATGGTCGTCCACTGACCGAATGCGTTCGTGCTTGCCGTCCTCGTCCGCGAACTGCTCGGACACCTTGGCCAGCACCGGGTGATCGACCTCGTCCAGCGGCACCGTGACCGGCGGCACCGCGAGGCACAAATCCTCGCGTAAGCAGCGCAGCGTCGGGCGGGCCGGGCGCAGCGAGCCAGGTCCGCTCATTCCTCGATTCCCCCGACCGCGTCGATCTCCTCCGCGGTCAGCCCGGTCAGCAGCATCACATCCGACTTCAGCGAGCCGTCCAGCACACTGAGCGCCTCCACCATGCCGGACCGCAGATCCTCGCGACGCTGCTCCAGATACGCCCGGACCGCCTCGGCCACAAGGTCCTTCTTCGTCAGCCCCAGGAAATGAGCGCCCTGGCTGATCAACTTGTCCGTCGCCGGGTCCACCTTCAGCGGGGACTGGCGTACTGGCTTCGGCGCCGTCGTCATCGTCAACACACCTCCGCCGCCATGGTACCTAAATACCTCACGGTGTGGTTGCTCCGGTGTCACCGCTGCCGAACGCGCCCTGGCTCCGGCCGACGACACACGCCTTCGCTACCCGAGACGCCATCGAGCAGGGATCCCGGAATTGACAGCAAGCGCTTTGAGGATCTCCGTTCGTGGACGACGTGCGAACACGCAGGTGAGCGCATCACTCAGGCCCGCGCACCTTCTAAGCGCTTGGCCGGCTGTCACCGGGGTTTCGAACTCGGCGACGGATCAGCCGGCGCCAGGCACGTGCGGCAGATCGCCCGCGGCCTCCAGCCGCCGTGCAGCAAACCCTCGACGCATTGGGCGTGGTCGCCAGGAGCACGGCAACGCTACTCCCGGCCCACTCGGCCACCTGGGCTGGTGCCGTGGCGTGCATCGGCCTTCGTCGGCCGCGGACCAGCTCACGTGCGCCGCCCTCCCCCCACCCCCCTTCCCTCCCCTCCCCCCACGCGCGATCATGGTCCTCTCACCGGACCCCGCGTCGTGAAAGGGGCACGCCGTGCGGCTGCGATGTGCTGTGCTGGACGACTTTCAGAAGGTCGCGACCGAGGTCGCCGACTGGGACGTGGTCGCCGGCGACGTGGAGGTCGTCCCGTTCGACCGGCATCTCGACCGGGAGGACGACCTCGTCGCCGCCCTGGCCGACTTCGACATCGTCGTCACCCTGCGCGAACGCGTGCCCTTCCCCGGGTCGCTCATCGCCCGCCTGCCCCGGCTGAAACTGATCGTCGCCTCCGGCATGCGGAACTCCGTGATCGACTACGCGGCCGCCGAGGCCCACGGCGTCACGGTGTGCGGCACGGCCAGTTCCTCCACCCCGCCGGTCGAACTGACCTGGGCCCTGCTGCTCGGTCTGGCCCGCGGCATCGTCGAGGAGAGCAACGCCCTGCGCTCCGGCGGCCCCTGGCAGAGCACCGTCGGTGCCGATCTGCACGGCCGCCGCCTCGGGCTGCTCGGCCTGGGGAAGATCGGCAGCCGGGTCGCGCACGTCGGGCTCGCCTTCGGCATGCGGGTCACGGCCTGGAGCCAGAACCTCACCCGCGAGCGCGCCGACGACGTCGGCGTCGAACTCGCCCCCTCCAAGGAAGACCTGCTCGCCACCAGCGACTTCGTCTCCGTCCACCTCGCCCTCGGCGACCGCACCCGCGGCCTGCTGGGCCCCGCCGAACTCGCCCTCCTCAAACCCACCGCCTACCTGGTCAACACCTCACGCGCGGCGATCGTCGACCAGGACGCCCTCCTCGACACCCTGCGTGCGGGCCGTATCGCCGGCGCCGGCGTCGACGTCTTCGACATCGAGCCCCTTCCCGCCGACCACCCGATGCGGACGGCGCCCCGGCTCCTCGCCACTCCGCACCTCGGCTACGTCTCCCGCTCGAACTACGCGACGTACTACGGCCAGGCCGTCGAGGACATCCGCGCGTTCCTCGACGGGGCGCCCGTGCGGCGGCTCCCCTGACCGTCGCACGGGCATCCGGGCGCCGGACGACCCATATGGCGTGCGTGCCCCTCCAAGACGGGTGATCCGGCCATGATCGCCGTGACCACCCGTGCACGGGCGCGTTGAACGGTGAGCACGGCGGCGCCACCTGCCGGCGTGCTCACCGAGTCAGAAGGAGAACGTGATGTCTCGCATCGCGAAGGCAGCCGGTGTCGCGCTCGGCACCGGTGCCGTGGTCATCAGCGGGGCCGGCCTGGCCCTGGCCGACGCGGGTGCCCAGGGCACGGCCGTCGGGTCGCCGGGCGTCCTCTCGGGCAACGTCGTCCAGGTCCCGGTCCACATCCCCGTCAACCTGTGCGGCAACACCGTCAACGTGATCGGTCTGCTGAACCCCGCGTTCGGCAACGAGTGCGAGAACAAGAGCGAGCACAAGGGCCACCCGGGTGGCTACGGGTACGGCCACTGATCGCACGCGACACCCGTGCACGCACGGAGAGCCCCGGCACCTCGAGCGCCGGGGCTCTCCTCGTGCAGCCGATACCCGGCGAGCACCGACACCCGGCGAGCACCGACACCCGCGAGCACCGACGTCCGCAAGCGCCGACGCCCGTATGCGCCGATACCCGTGAGCACCGAGGCCCGCAAGCACCGAGGCCCGTGCGCCACGGCCCACGCGCGCCGAAACCCGGGAGCGCCGATACCCGGCAGCGCCGAGGCCAGGGAGCCACGGCTCACGCATCGGTGCTCGCGTCCGCAGGACTCACGCGTAGCGGTAGATCCGCCCGTGATCCTCCAGCTGATCCGGCGTCACGTCCCACGGCGGCAGCTTCTCGTGTCTCGCCACGATCCGCCGGTACTGCGCGCTGCCGCGGGCGGGCGGCTTCGCGGGCAGGTAGCGGTGTTCGCGGTGGCGCCGCTGCCAGCGGGACCACACCAGGTCGACGAAGGCGTGGTGCAGCCAGAACACCGGGTCGTTGACGGAGGCGCCGCCGACCATGGCGCCCCCGACCCAGCGGTGCACCCGGTTGTGGTTCTGCCAGGAGGCGCTGCCCCGCCCGCTCCCCCAGCCCTCCAGCTTGTTGCGGAAGCCCTTCGCCGCCGTGGAGTCCCAGGGGGAGGCGTCGTAGAGCGGGTCCTTCAGGGCCCGTTCGAGTTCGGTCTTGGTGGGCAGCTGGATCGGGTCGCGGGAGCGGCCCAGGTCCCGGGTGAGGAACTCCTCGTCGGTGACGCCCTCCTTGATGGTCCAGTTGCCCTCCGCGTAGGCGAACGGCCCGGTCATCACCTGGCGGTCGGAGCGCCGTCCGGTGCCGCCGAGGAGGTCCGCGGTCCAGGGCGCGGACGTGGTCGTGCGGTCGCGCGTCCAGTCCCAGTACGGCACGGACACCGACGAGTCGACCCGGCGCAGCGCCTTCTCCAGGTCCAGCAGGAACTGCCGGTGCCAGGGCAGGAAGGACGGCGCCATGTGGGCGGTGCGCAGGCCGTCCTCGCCGTCGGAGGTGTAGTACTCGATGTGCGTTCGTACGAACTCGTCGTACTCGCCGCGCCGCTTCACCTCCAGCAGCGCCTTCACGAACCGGCGTTTCTCGGTACGGGTGAGGGTGCTGACGTCCTTACGCGTGTACACCATGGGCTCCCCCGTCCAGGTGGCCCGGGCCGTGGCCGGGCAGGTCGCGCAGGTGCTGCCCCGGGCCCAGTTCGTCGACGGCCGCGCGGGTCGCCGCCAGGGGGGTGGGGTAGGAGCGGTAGTGGTCGACCATGCTCAGCCAGCTGCCGTCGGCGCGGCGCATCAGGTGCAGGGGCCGGCCGTCCACGGTGACGTGCCAGTCCGCGTCACCGGCCCGCTGCTCCGGGGAGGTGAGCGGGACGCCTCGGATGCGGCGGCCCCGGTAGGTCTCCTCGAACATGCCGTCGTCGGCCCACACGTCCGTGTTCCTGCCGTCGGTCTCGTCGGGCCAGGCGGCCAGGGCCACGGGGGTGAGGGCGGCGCCGGCCGCCGCGGCCACCAGGCCGCGCAGCACGCCCCGCCTGCTGCCTCTGGCCTCGCCGTCGCCCGCCGCTCCCACCGGTACTCCGCCTACGCCTACGACCATGTCGCGCTCCTCGTTCCGCTCGGGTTGTCGTAGCGGTAACAGCCCGAAGGCCCCCGCGGTCACCACCGCGGGGGCCACACGAGCACACCCGGTACGACTCGACGTCCTACAGGCCGGGGCCCACGCCCAGGTCGGCGGTGGGTACCGTCTGCACGAGCGGGGCCAGCAGGCCCACCTGCGGGAGCTTCGCCTGGGGCAGGCCGAAGCCGTCCGCGGTGGGGGAGGTGAGCGGCGCGTCGACCGAGACGCCGGGGGCGAGCGTCCGCAGGTCGGAGGCGGGGGCGTCGACGCCGATGTGGTCGAAACCGGTGCCGAGGAGGTGCGGCAGGGGTGCGCGCACATCGGCGCCGGGCAGTCCGCCGTGGAGGGGCAGCTGCGGGACGGCGCGCTCGGGGAGGAGCCGGCCCTCGACATAGCGGGGGCCCTCGGGCGAGCCCGGCAGCGGCACGGGGAGCTCCCCGGTGACCTCGGGCAGTTCCATGCCGAGTGCCTTCTCGGCGCCGCCCAGCGGCAGGGGGACCGGGACCGTGCCGACCGCGGCGGCGGGGGTCGCGGCGGCGGCACCGGCCGCGGCCGCCACACACGTGATCACTGCGGCGAGGGTTCCTCGGGTGGTCGACTTCATCTGGGGTACGGTCCCTTTCGCGTGTCGGGGGCTCAGCGTGCGTACCGAGTAACGAGCCGGGGAACCGCACGAGCGCACAATTCCCCCGACTGCCGCAGTAATACGACGGACCGGTCCCCCGGGGGCGGGGTGCCGCTCAGCCCGTCCAGAAGTCCCACCAGCGCGTGAGGACCAGCATGCCGACGACGCCGAGGTGCAGCACCGGCGGCACCCAGGCGAACTCGTCGAGGAACCGGCGCACCGCCCCGGGCGCCGGCAGGAACTCCTGCCGTACGGCGAACGACGTCACGTACCAGAACAGGAGGATCGTCGCGGCCCAGGCCAGGCAGCACCACAGGCACAGCGCGTTGATCCGGTACAGCGACTCGAACTGCAGCCACGTCACGAACCCCACGCCGAACAGGCATCCGGCGTCGAAGGCGAGCCAGTACCAGCGGGGGAAGCGGGCCCCGGCCAGCAGGCTCGTGCCGACGCAGATCACGACGCCGTAGGAGGCCAGGCCCAGCATCGGGTTGGGGAATCCGAAGACCTCGGCCTGGTCGCTCTTCATGACGCTGCCGCAGGACACCACCGGGTTCAGACTGCAGCCGGGCGTGAAGTCCGGGTCCTTCAGCAGCTTGAACTCGTCGAGGGTGATGATCCAGGACGCCAGCAGCCCGGCCGCTCCCGTGCCCACGAGCAGCAGGGCGAACGCCCGGCCGGCGCCCGCCGTGCGCGCCCGGGCCGGTGCGGGCGGGGTCACTTCGGCAGCGGAAGACCGCCGAGGAGCCCGCCGTTCGAGTTGAGCTGCGTGGTCGCCTGCTTGACGGTGCTGAGCATCGAGTCCTTGTTCTCGGTGTCGAGCGCGTTGGACTGGTGCTTGAGCGGCATCGGGTCGATGGGCTCCCTGGTGAGCGCGTTGACGGCGCCGTTGAGGCTGGTGGGGGTGACGTGGGCGGGGTCGTAGTCGGCGTGCGCGGGTGCGGCGGCACCGGCGACGACGAGGGAACCGGCGACGACGGCGGCGGCCTTCAGGGACTTCATCGTGAATCCTTTCTTCGGCGACTGTCGTCACCGGCGGGGAATTCGGACGCCGTGCCTAACGATGCCTGTGCGGTGCGGAAACCCCGTCGGCAGAACCTCATATGAGTCGCTCAAGCGGAAGTCGTGCCGGTCTGGGGGGCCGCACCCCGTGGCGGGCCGCCCGCCCCCCCCCCCCCCCCCCCCCCCCCCCCCCCCCCCCCCCCCCCCCCCCGGGGGGACACCCCA
>NZ_JBHWFG010000023.1:0-132157 GCF_042733745.1 Streptomyces sp. NPDC059696 | reverse complement strand
GAGGAGGCCGAGCAGCTCGCCTCCGAGCTCACGGTCGTGGACAAGGGCAGGGTCGTCGCGGGCGGCGGCATCGAGGAGCTCAAGGCCAGGGTCGGGGGGGGGCCCCCCGGGCGGCGCCCCCCCCGCCCCCCCCCCCGCCCGCCCGCGCCCCCACGAACCGTTAGCATCCGGCATATGGGACAAACAGGATGGGTGCGGGGGGAGCGGCCGTACTGGGCCTGGGCGCTGGCCGCCGTCGCCGCGGCCTGCTGGGCGGCCACGGTCCTCGTCTTCGCCCCCGGCTATCTGAGTCCCGACAGCCTCGACCAGTTGCGGCAGGCCCGGGGCATGACGCGGCTGACGGACTGGCACCCGCCCGTGCTCGCCCTGGTGTGGCGGGCGCTCATCGCGGTGACCGGCTCGATCACGTCCATGCTGGTCCTGCAGTCCCTCGTCCTCTGGGCGGCGCTGTGGGTGCTGGCCCGCTGCGTGTGGCGGCTCACCGCGAGCCGGGGCGGTTCGCTCGCCGTGCTCGGTATCGGGCTGCTGCCGTACGTGCTGACGTTCGCCGGGGTGGTGTGGAAGGACGTGCACGCGGCGTTCGCGCTGCTCGCCGCCTGCGCGGTCGCCCTCACCGGCCTGCTGCTGCGCGACCGCGACCCCCGGCCCGCCGTGCGCTGGGGTCTGCTCGCGCTCGGCGTGCTGTTCCTCGCCTACGCGATGCTGGTGCGCAAGAACGCCTTCCTCGCGGCGATCCCCGTCTTCGTCATGCTGGTCCTCGCGCTGTGGGGCGCCCCCGGCCGCCGTACGTGGGTGACCTGCACGGCGGCCCTGGCGGCCGCGCTGGTCGTCCCCGCCGCCGCCGTCTCCCTGTTCGCCGCGCCGCTGCAGACCAAGCAGGGCGCGCAGATCATGCTCGACGACCTCGTCCACGTGCTGACCGTGGACGAACTGCGCTCGGCGGACGTGTCACCCGCCCTGCGCGACCGGCTCGTGGCCTCCGCCCGGGAGTGCGAACGCGTCGGCGCCCTCTCCGACGCCTACTGGGCCTGCTACCGCCGCCCGGCGGACGGGCTGCGCGGCGACTCGGGCGAGATCACGTCCCTGTGGCTGCGGGAGATGGGCGGGCACGTGCCGCGGTACCTCCAGTACCGGCTGCTGCTCTTCACGACCCTGCTGTTCGAGACCGACTACGTGTACAAGGCGGGGATCACCCGCAACGACCTGGGCGTCGAGGTGGCGCACCCGCGTCTGGAGGACGTGCTCGGCACGTATGTCAAGGGCACGGCACAGGACCTGCCGTGGCTGTTCCGCGGCTGGTTCTGGCTCGCCGTCGCCCTGGTGCTGACGCTCCGTCCCGGCCGGGGCGTGTTCGCGATGCCCGTCCGGGCGCTGGGTGTCAGCTCGGCGGCGTACATCCTGGGCTACCTGCCGATCATGCCCGCGACGGACTACCGGTACGTCTACTGGCCGGCGATCGCCTGCTCCCTCGGCCTGCTGCTGCTCCTGCTGGGCCGGGGCAGGCCCGCGCCGCCCCCGACGGCCCCCGGCGCCACGGCCGCCCGCCCCCTGACGGCGCACGAGCCGGCGGACGCCGGAAGCCAGTAGGCCACCGGCCGGTCGGGAACCGGCCGGTCGGGAACCGGCCGGTCGGGACCAGCCGGTCGCACACGCCCCGTCGGGCACCAACCGGTCGAGCACCAACCCGTCGAGCACCAACCCGTCGAGCACCAACCCGTCGAGCACCAACCGGTCGAGTACCGGTCAGTCGAGAACCGGTCAGTCGAGAACCGGCAGCAGCTCCGGCAGGTGCCCGTCCGACGCCGTCGCCGCCCGTTGCCGCTCCTCGGGGACCTCGCCGTAGAGGGTGTTCCTGGGCTTGGCCGGGCGGCCCGCCGCGTCCGCCACGGCGATCAGGTCCTTCACCGACTTGTACGAGCCGTACGACGAGCCCGCCATGCGGGAGATGGTCTCCTCCATGAGCGTCCCGCCGAGGTCGTTCGCGCCCGAGCGGAGCATCTCGGCGGCGCCCTCGGTGCCGAGTTTCACCCAGCTGGTCTGGATGTTGGGGATGTGCGGGTGCAGCAGCAGCCGGGCCATGGCCGTCACCGCCCGGTTGTCCCGCAGGGTCGGGCCCGGGCGGGCGATCCCGGCGAGGTACACCGGCGCGTTGGTGTGCACGAACGGCAGCGTCACGAACTCGGTGAAGCCACCCGTGCGCTGCTGGATGTCCGCGAGGGTGCGCAGGTGGCCGAGCCAGTGGCGGGGCTGGTCGACATGCCCGTACATCATCGTCGAGGACGAGCGGATGCCCAGCTCGTGGGCCGTCGTGACGACGTCGATCCAGTCGGCCGCGGGCAGCTTGCCCTTGGTGAGGATCCAGCGGACCTCGTCGTCGAGGATCTCGGCGGCCGTGCCCGGGATGGTGTCCAGGCCCGCCTCCTTGGCCGCGGTCAGCCACTCGCGGATCGACAGGCCCGTGCGGGTCGCGCCGTTGACGACCTCCATCGGCGAGAAGGCGTGCACGTGCATGCCCGGGACGCGTTCCTTCACCGCCCGCGCGATGTCGAAGTACGCCGTGCCGGGCAGGTCCGGGTGGATGCCGCCCTGCATGCACACCTCCACCGCGCCCACGTCCCACGCCTGCTGGGCCCGGTCGGCGACCTGGTCCAGGGAGAGGGTGTAGGCGTCGGCGTCGGTGCGGCGCTGGGCGAAGGCGCAGAAGCGGCAGCCGGTGTAGCAGACGTTGGTGAAGTTGATGTTGCGCGTGACGATGTAGGTGACGTCGTCGCCGACGGCCGACTTCCGCACGTCGTCGGCGACCCGGGCGAGGGCGTCCAGCGCCGGGCCGTCCGCGTGCAGCAGGGCCAGCGCCTCGTCGTCGGTGAGCCTCGTCGGATCGTCGGCGGCCGTGCGCAGCGCCTCGCGCACGTCGGTGTCGATGCGCTCGGGGACCATGCCCGGGGCGGCGGCCTCGCGCAGGGCGCCCCAGTCGCCGTACACCTCGTCGAAGTCGTCCCGGCGGTCCGACGTACGGCCCTCGGTGTCGATGGAGCTGTGCAGGTCGGTACGGCCGGACGCGACGAAGACCTCCTCCGGCTCCTGCCACGGCAGGCCCCGCGGCAGGGCCTCGGGCCGGGCCAGGCCGGTCTCCGGGTCGGCCAGCGCGGCCACGTGCGGGCGCAGCCGCGGGTCCAGCCACGGCTCGCCGCGCTTGACGAACTCCGGGTAGACGCACAGCCGTTCACGCAGCTCGAAACCGGCCGCGCGGGACTTCTCGGCGAGCTGCTCGATCTGCGGCCAGGGGCGCTCGGGGTTGACGTGGTCGATGGTGAGCGGGGAGACGCCGCCCCAGTCGTCGATGCCGGCCGCGATCAGCCGCTCGTACTCGTCGTCGACCAGGTTGGGCGGGGCCTGGATGTTGCCGCTCGGGCCCATGAGGAGGCGGGCGACGGCCACCGTGGCGACCAGTTCGTCGAGTTCCGCGTCGGGCATGCCGCGCATGGCGGTGTCCGGCTTGGCGCGGAAGTTCTGGATGATCAGCTCTTGGACGCCGTGGTAGGCACGGGAGACCTTCCGCAGCGCGAACAGCGACTCGGCGCGCTCTTCGTAGGTCTCGCCGATGCCTATCAGAACGCCCGAGGTGAAGGGGACGGAGGACCGCCCGGCGTCCTCCAGCACCCGCAGCCGTACGGCCGGTTCCTTGTCGGGCGAGCCGTGGTGGGGGCCGCCCGGCTCCGACCAGAGGCGGGTCGCGGTGGTCTCCAGCATCATGCCCATGCTGGGCGCGACGGGCTTGAGGCGCTGGAAGTCGGCCCAGCTCAGGACGCCCGGGTTGAGGTGGGGCAGCAGCCCGGTCTCCTCCAGGATGCGGACGGAGACGGCACGGACGTAGGCGAGGGTGTCGTCGTAGCCGTGCGCGTCGAGCCACTCGCGCGCCTCCGGCCAGCGGTCCTCGGGCTTGTCGCCGAGGGTGATGAGGGCTTCCTTGCAGCCGAGGGCCGCGCCCTTGCGGGCCACGTCCAGCACCTCGTCGGGCGACATGAACATCCCGTGGCCCTCGCGGCGCAGCTTGCCGGGGACGGTGACGAAGGTGCAGTAGTGGCACTTGTCCCGGCACAGCCGCGTCAGCGGGATGAAGACGGACTTGGAGTACGTGATGACGCCGGGCCGCCCGGCCGCCTCCAGGCCCGCGTCCCGCACCCGGGCGGCCGAGGCCGACAGGTCCTCCAGCTGCTCCCCCCGGGCCTGGAGCAGCACCGCCGCCTCGGCGACGTCGAGCGAGACGCCGTCCCTGGCCCGTTTCAGGGCGCGACGCATGGAGTTCTCGGTGGGGCCGGTTCCGGAGGTCGCGGAAGTCGTCATTCTTCGAGCATACGAGTGCGCTGATCAGGCTCGGGGCAGCCCCGTCAGTGGAAGGCCAGCCATCCGATGCCCAGGGCCGAGGTGAGACCGGCGGCGGCCACGGCGGCCGGCCGGTTGCGGTGCAGGGTGAGCCAGACCACCGCGGCGGTGACCAGCACGGCCGTCGTGCCGATCGCGGCGCGCAGCAGCCCCTGGCTGTAGCCGTACTCGGTGAAGTGACGCAGGAGCCAGGAAAACCACCAAAGCCTCAAGACGCTTCCCCCGTGGAACGTGGAATCAGTGAGCCGGTCTCCCACGCCGTCGGGTGCGCGGTGGTCGGCCGCGCACCGGTGTGGGTTCCGGCCCGGTTGCTGACCCGCAGTTTAGTAGGAAGCGCCGAACGGCCTGCCGGGCTGGGGAGTTGTCAGAGGTGATCGGCGAGGGCGTCCAGGGCCTTCAGGACCTCCGCCTCGCCCGTCGGAGGCAGTTGCGCCACGACCTCCTCGATGCCGAGGTCGGCGTAGTGGGCGAGTTTGCCCGGGGTGGGGTGGACGGCGTAGGGGACGACCTGGAGGGACTCGGGGTCGCGGCCGGCGTCGGCCCAGGCGGTGCGCAGCAGCGGCAGGGCCTCGCCCAGGCCCCGGCCGCCGATCGGCAGCCAGCCGTCGGCGTACTCGCTGATGTGGGCGAACAGCGTGGGTCCGGCGGCCCCGCCGAGCAGCGTGCGCGGGCCGGTGACCGGGCCACGCGGCTCACGCACGGGCTTCGGGAACGCGTGACTGGCCCGGACGCTGCCGAACTCCCCCTCGTGGGCGACCGGTTCCCGTGACCACAGGGCCCTCATCAGCGCCATCCGGTCCCGCACCAGTGCGCGCCGGGTGCTCCACCGCACGCCGTGGTCGGCGGCCTCCTCGACGTTCCAGCCGAGGCCGACGCCGAGGGTGAACCGGCCGCCGGAGAGGTGGTCGAGGGTCGCGACCTGTTTGGCCAGGACGATCGGGTCGTGCTGCGCGACGAGCGTGATGCCCGTGCCGAGCCCGAGCCGCCCGGTGACGGCGGCGGCCTGGCCGAGCGCCACGAACGGGTCGAGGGTACGGCCGTACTCGGGCGGCAGCTCACCGCCCGCCGGGTACGGGGTGGTCCGTTCCACGGGGATGTGAGTGTGCTCGGGCAGGTACAGCCCGGCGAAACCGCGCTCCTCCAGCTCCCGGGCGAGCCGGGTCGGGGTGATCGTCTCGTCGGTGAGGAAGATCGTCACGGCGATGCGCATGAGGTATCTGTACCGGAGGACGGCCACAGTGTCGATACCGACCGGTCGGACGTCCGGATGATCACCACGGCCACCCACGGCCACCCACGGCCCTCGCCGGGGCCCGTGCCGGCGCCTCCCCGCTTCCCCGGGATTCCCGCTTCCCCGCTTCCCCGGGATTCCCGCGGCCGATTCCCCTCTCTTGCACGCCTGTTCACGGCCGACTACAAGGGTGCACACGCACCATCCCGCGCCACCCGTGCCACGTCTGCGACGACACCTGGGGAGCAGCAGCATGTGCGAGGACCACCATGGCGGGCTCGGCCGGCGCGCCCTGTTCGTGACGGGAGCGGCGGCCGCGCTTACCGTGGGAAGCGTGAGCTTCGCCGCGGCGGCCGACGGGGGCCGGGAGACCAGGACCGTGCGGGGCACGCTGCCGCCCGGCTCCCCGGACTTCGTGTACGTGCCCGTCGAGGTCCCGGCCGGGGTCCGCGAGCTGAAGGTCGCCTACACCTACGACCGGCCGTCCGTCCCGGCCGGCACCGCGGGCAACGCCCTCGACATCGGCGTCTTCGACGAGCGCGGCACCGAGCTCGGCGGCCGGGGCTTCCGCGGCTGGTCGGGCGGGGCGCGCACCGAGTTCTTCGTCCGCGCGGACGACGCCACGCCCGGCTACCTCCCCGGCCCGGTCCGCGAGGGCACCTGGCACATCGCGCTCGGCCCGTACACCGTCGCCCCGCAGGGCCTGTCGTACGAGATCACGATCACGCTGACCTACGGGGAGCCGGGCGAGACCGCCCGGCCGGTGTATCCGCCGCGGCGGGCGAAGGGCCGGGGGCGGGCCTGGTACCGGGGCGACTGCCACCTGCACTCCTGGCACTCCGACGGCCGCCGCACCCCCGCCGAGATCGGGGAACTGGCCCGGGCGGCCGGCCTGGACTTCATCAACTCCTCCGAGCACAACACGCACTCCGCGCACGCCCACTGGGCCGACGTGGCCGGGGACGACCTGCTGGTCATGCTGGGCGAGGAGGTCACGACCAGGAACGGGCACGTGGTCGCGCTCGGCACCGACCCGGGGACCTTCGTCGACTGGCGCTACCGGGCCCGCGACAACCGCTTCGGCCGGTTCGCGCGGCAGATCCGCCGGGCCGGCGGCCTGGTCGTCCCGGCCCACCCGCACGCCACGTGCGTCGGCTGCAACTGGAAGTTCGGCTTCGCCGAGGCGGACGCCGTGGAGGTGTGGAACGGCCCCTACACGCCCGACGACGAGGTGGCGCTGGCCGACTGGGACAGCATGCTCGTGGCGTCCGTGCGGGACGGGCGCGGCTGGCTCCCGGCGATGGGCAGCAGCGACGCCCACCGCTCCCCGGACGCGGTGGGCAGCCCCCAGACGGTCGTCCTCGCCGACGACCTGACCCGGGAGGCCATTCAGGAGGGCATCCGGGCGGGGCGGTCCTACGTCGCGGAGTCCGCGCGGGTCGCGCTGTCGCTGCGGGCGTCCGGCGGACGCGGCGCGCACGCGGGCATCGGCGAGCGGCTCGCCGTCGGCCGCGACACCCCGGTCACCGTCCGCCTGGAGGTCACCGGCGCCCCGCGCTGCACGGTCCGCTTCGTCACCGACCAGGGCGTCCTGCACACCAGCGACCCGCTGCCGGTCTCCGGTTCGGGCGTGGTCGAGTGGCGCACGACACCGTCGTACGCGGCGTACGTCCGGGCCGAGTTGCGGCACGAGGCGGCGGCGGGGCCGTTGCCGGGGGCCCTTGCGGCGTTCACCAACCCGATCTTCCTGGGGCGCGACTAGACGGTGTCCGCCAGGTCCGCGACGACCGCCGCGTGGTCGGAGGGCCACACCCCGTCGGCCGGGCCGTCGCAGGCCCGCCGGACGGACCGTACGTGGCCGAGTCCGCCGGGGCCGGGCGGGCCCACGTGGATGTAGTCGATGCGCACGCCGGGCTCCCGGGCGGGTGCCACGTACGGGTTGGCCGGGTCCCAGGTGGCGGAGGGGGCGGCCGGGTCGGCGTACTCCCAGGCGTCGAGGAGGACCTGTCCGGGCACGGCCGGGGCGGTCTTGTAGCCGCCGAGGAGGCGGACCTCGTCGGAGTCGGGCCAGGCGTTGAGGTCGCCGGTGACGACGGGCGGGAACGGGGTGTCGCCGCGGTGCCGGGCGACGAAGGCGGCGAGCGCGGCGGCCTGCCCGCGGCGGATCGCCGACCCGTGCAGGACGGAGCTGAAGTGGGCCGTGAAGAACGGCACTTCGTGGCCGGGTGTGGCCAGGCGGGCGTAGAGGGCGAGGCGGCCGTCGTCCGACTCGGCCGGGGCGGGCAGCGGCAGCACGTCCTGGTCGACGACCGGCCATCTGCTCAGCACCGCGTTGCCTATGCCGACCGTGGGGTCCTGGATCCGCCGCTGCCACCGCTCCGGGGCGGGCGAGGGGCCCCAGGCCCAGTGCAGGCCCAGCTCACCGGCGAGCCACTCGGCGAGGTTCTCGCCGTCGGCCGCCCACACCTCCTGCAGTCCGACGACGTCGGGCCGCAGCTCCCGCAGGGCCGCGAGGATCGCCTTCTGCCGTGTCTGCCACGGCCCGAAGCGCCACCACAGGTTCCAGGTCACGATCCGCATCCGCAGCCACCCGCTCTCCTCGTTGCCGCGTGGGGGATCATTGAAGCAGGCCGCGTTGCAGAGTCCGTGAGAGCTTCGTGCGAAGGAGAGACCGGAAGACGATGTCCCGCCGCACCGACCTGAGGTTCCGCGCGACGACGGCGTTCCAGCGCCGCCTCAACCCGATCCTGCGCCGCCTCCCCTTCCAGACGGTCCTGGAGACCAGGGGCCGCGTCTCGGGCCTGCCCCGTCGGACGCCGGTGGGCGGACGCCGCGCCGGCGGCTCCTTCTGGCTGGTGTCGGAGTTCGGCGAACGGTCCCAGTACGTGCGCAACATCAAGGCCGATCCGCGGGTGCGGGTGCGCATCCGGGGGCGGTGGCACGCGGGGACCGCGCACCTGATGCCGGAGGACGATCCGGTGGCGCGACTGCGGGGGCTGCCGCGGGTCAACAGCGTGGCCGTGCGGGCCCTCGGGACGAACCTGCTGACCGTGCGGGTGGACCTGGACGGCTGAGGAGTTGCGTCAGCCCGGCCAGACGATCGCCTGCACCTCGCTGTAGGCGTGCAGCGCGTAGCTGCCGACGTCCCGGCCGACGCCACTGCGTTTGAAGCCGCCGAACGGCGCCTCCATGTTGCGCCCGACCGTGTTGATCCCGACCCCGCCGGCCCGCAGGCGCCGGGCCACCCGGAACGCCCGGGCCACGTCGCCCGACCAGACGTAGTCGACGAGCCCGTAGTCGGTGTCGTTGGCCAGCGCGATGCCCTCCTCCTCGTCGTCGAAGGGGACGACGGCCACCACCGGCCCGAAGATCTCCTCGCGGACCACGCGCATGTCGTGAGTGCAGTCCGCCAGGAGGGTCGGTGCGACGTAGAAGCCGCGGGGCAGGCCCGGGCGTTCGCCGCCCGCCACCACCACCGCGCCCTCTTTCCGCCCCAGTTCGACGTACGACTCCACCCGGTCCCGGTGGGCCGCCGAGATCACCGGCCCGACGACGGTGTCCGGCTCGCGCGGGTCCCCGGCCTTCAACCGGTCGGCGTAGGCCGCCAGTTGTTCCACCAGCCGGTCGTGGATGCCGCGCTGCGCCAGGACCCTCGTCGGTGCCGTGCAGATCTGGCCGCTGTAGAAGGAGAAGGTGGTGCCGATCCCGGCGACGGCCGAGTCCAGGTCCGCGTCGTCGAAGACGACCGCGGCGCCCTTCCCGCCCAGCTCCATCAACTGCCGTTTCATACCGCGCCCGCACACCTCGGCGATGCTCTGCCCGACCGCCGTGGAGCCGGTGAAGCTGACCATGTCGACGTCCGGCGATGTGACGGCGGCCTCGCCGACCTCCGTACGGGAGCCGCTGACGACGTTCACCACGCCCGGCGGCACGCCCGCCGCCTCCAATGCCTCGGCCATCCGGTAGACCGACAGCGGGTCCTGCGGGGCGGGTTTCACCACGACCGTGTTGCCCATCGCCAGGGCGGGGGCGACCTTGCCGGCCGGGTTGGCCCAGGGGTTGTTGTACGAGGTGATGCAGGTGACGACGCCGACGGGCTGCCGGACGGCCAGGGCGCCCATGACACCGGCCTTCCCCATCGGCCCGGCCTCGTTGATCTGGGGCGTGATCGCCCACTCGGCGGGCTCCACGCGCGCGTAGCGCCGGAAGCGGGCGGCGGCGACGCCGACCTGCATGCCGCGGGCGGTGCCGAGGGTCGCTCCGGTCTCCGCCTGAGCCAGTGACGCGTACTCCTTCAGCCGGGCGGCGATGATCCCTGCCGCCCGGCCGAGGACCGCGGCCCGCTCCTCCGGTGCGGTGCGCGACCACGGCCCGAAGGCCTCGCGGGCCGCCGCACAGGCCGCGAGCACCTGGTCCCGCGAGGCCTCCGGCGCCCACCCGACGGTCTCCTCGGTCGCCGGGTCGATCACCTCGTAGTGCCCGCCGTCCGGCTCCACCCAGGAGCCGCCGACGAACAGCGGCTGGCGTGCCGTCACCGCGTACTCACCGTCCGCGTGTCCCGCCCCGAGCGCAGCACCCGGCCCGGTACGGCCCCGGTCACCACGTCGTCCCGGATCGCCTCGACCCCGTTGACCCACACGGCCCGCACGCCCAGCGCCCGGGAGTCCAGCCGGGGACTGCCGCCCGGCAGGTCGTGCACCAGGGTGGCCGGGCCCGCGTCGATCCGCTCCGGGTCGAGCAGCACCAGATCCGCGTGCAGGCCCTCCTCGATCCGGCCCCGCTCGCGCAGCCCGAAGAGCCGGGCCGGGTCGTCGGTCAGCATCTTCACGGCCTGCTCCAGACCGACCAGCTTCCGCCCCCGCAGGCAGTCCCCGAGGAACCGGGTCGTGTACGGCGCCCCGCACATCCGGTCCAGGTGGGCGCCCGCGTCGGATCCGCCCAGGAGCACGTCCTCGTGCTGCCAGGTCTCCGCCCGCAGCGCCCAGGACGCCGGGTCGTTGTCGGTCGGCATCGGCCACAGCACCGTGCGCAGGTCGTCGCGGGCGCAGATCTCCACCAGGCACCCGAAGGGCTCCTGCCCGCGCTCCTCGGCGATGTCCCCCACCACGCGCCCCGTCAGCCCGGCGTTGGCCTCGCTGTAGGTGTCGCCGATGACGTACCGCCCGAAGTTCGCCAGCCGCCGGAAGACCCCCGCCTCCTTGGAGTTCGCGCGCCGCAGCAGCTCGGCCCGCACGTCCGGGTCGCGCAGCTTCTCGATCCGCTCGGGCACCGGCAGCCCGAGGACCGGCCCCCAGCCGGGGATCAGGTTGAGCGCGCAGAAGGTCCCCAGCGACATGTTCATCGGCGTGAGGATCGGCATGGTCAGCGCCACCACCCGGCCGCCCGCCTTCCGCGCCTGCTCGCTCGCGAGCAACTGCCGGGGCACCCGCTCGGGAACGGCCGCGTCGATCGTCAGCACGTTCCAGTTCAGGGGCCGCCCCGCCGCCGCGCTCATCTCCGCGAAGAGATCGATCTCCGCGTCGCTGAACTGATCCAGACAGCCGGCGACGATCGCCTCGATCTGCGTGCCCTCGCACTCCCCGACGGCCCGCGACAGCGCCAGCAGCTCGGCCGGCCGGGCGTGCCGGGAGGCGACCGGCTGTCCGTCGCCGTCGGAGTGGCTGGTCGACTGGGTGGTGGACAGCCCCCACGCCCCGGCGTCCATGGCCTCCCGCAGCAGCCGCACCATCGCGTCGAGCTGCTCCCGGCCCGGCTGCCCGCCCACGGCCTGCGGCCCCATCACGTAGCGCCGCAGCGCGCAGTGCCCCACCATGAACCCGGCGTTGACGGCGATCCGCCCCTCCAGGGCGTCCAGGTACTCACCGAAGGAGTGCCAGCTCCACGGCGCCCCCCGCTCCAGCGCCACCAGCGCCATGCCCTCGACCCGGGACATCATCCGCCGCGTGTAGTCGGCGTCCTCGGGCCGCCCGGGATGCAGCGGCGCGAGCGTGAACCCGCAGTTGCCGCCGACGACGGTGGTGACCCCGTGGTGGAGCGAGGGCGTGGCGTACGGATCCCAGAAGAGCTGGGCGTCGTAGTGGGTGTGGGGGTCGACGAAGCCGGGCGTGAGGACGAGCCCGGCGGCGTCCTCGACCGACCGCGCCTCGTCGGTGACCTCACCGATGACGGCGATCCGCCCGTCCTTGATGCCGACGTCGGCGGTGCGGCCGGGAGCGCCGGTGCCGTCCACGACGGTCGCCCCTGTGATGACGTGATCGAGCATGACCACTCAACTCCTCCGAGTACGTCGCCTTGAGGGGCGCGGGGAACTGCGCGAACAGCCCCTGCGGACCCGCACCCGCCGACGCACGCTCAACCGCCCCGCCGGAACCGCGACGTCCGGTGCACGGGATCCGTATCGATCTTGGGGATCACGTACTCCCCGACCAGCCGGATCGTCTGCAGCGTCTCCTCCTTCGGCACCCCGACCGGCAAGCCGAAGCTCAGCTGATCGGCCCCGGCCCGCTCCCACCGCTCGCACTGGCGCAGCACCTCGTCCGGATCGCCGCAGATCAGCAGCTCCTCCTCGATCAGCACCTCGACGAACTCCTCGGTGTACTCCGGCAGCGTCTCCGGCCACACCGGGAACCCCTCGGGCCGCGGGAACGTGTCGTGGTACCGGAACACCAGCGAGGGCAGATAGTGCAGCCCCCCGCTCGCCGCGATCCGCACGGCCTCCGCGTGGGTCGGCGCACAGATCGCCGTCGTCGTCACCATCACGTTGTCGTTGACGAAGTCCCCGACCGGCTCCGCGTCCACGATCGCCGTCTTGTACTGCTCCAGCACCCACTCCATGTCGGAGACCTTCTGCACACTGAAGCCGAGCACGCCGAGGCCCTTCCTCGCGGCCATGGCGTACGACGGCGGCGATCCGGCCGCGTACCACATCGCCGGGTGGGAAGCACCGTACGGCTTGGGCAGGACCTTGCGCGGCGGCAGCGACCAGTGCTTGCCCTGGAAGCCGGCGTACTCGTCCTGGAGCCACATCTTGGGGAACTCGGCGATGGTCTCCTCCCAGAGTTCCTTGGTGTGGTTCATGTCGGTCACCCCCGGCATGAACCCGAGGATCTCGTGGGACCCGGCCCCCCGGCCGCTGCCGAACTCGAAGCGGTTGCCGCTGAGGTGGTCGAGCATGGCGACCTTCTCGGCGACCTTCACCGGGTGGTTGACCGGGGCGAGCGGGTTGAAGATCCCCGAGCCGAGGTGGATCCGCTCGGTCGCGTGCGCCAGGTAGCCGAGGAAGACGTCGTTGGCGGACAGGTGCGAGTACTCGTCCAGGAAGTGGTGCTCCGAGGCCCAGGCGTACTTGAAGCCGGACTTGTCCGCCTGGATGACGTACTCGGTCTCCTCCATCAGCGCCTTGTGCTCGGCGAGCGGGTCGGTCTCGGCTCGTTTGCCGACGTATCCCTGAACGAAGATGCCGAATTCCAAGGAGATTCACCGCCCCACGGTCATTTCTGACGATGCGTCAGATGCTGGCTCCGACTGTTCCACCGGCCCCTGAGGGCGTCAAGAGCTGATGGGTCGTCAGATAACGGGGACCCCGGCCAGCCACCCGCCGTCGATCACGAACGGCTGTCCCGTGATGTACGAGGAGTCCTCCGAGGTCAGGAACAGCGCGAGCCGCGCCACCTCCTCGGGCCGGCCGGCCCTGCCCAGCGGTACGAGCCTGCGGTACAGCCGGTCCAGGCCCCGCGCCGACTCCTCCGGGTCGGCGTCCGGGTCGAGCAGGGCCGGATTGGCCATGGGGGTGTCGATCGCCCCCGGGCACACGGCGTTGACCCGTATCCCGCGCCCCGCCAGCTCCAGGGCCGCGACCCGGGTCAGACCGACCACGGCGTGCTTGGTCGCCGCATAGGAGCCCACCGCGGCCATCCCGGTCAGGCCCGTGCAGGAGGCGGTGTTCACGATCGTGCCCCCGTCGGTCATCCCGGGGGCGACCGCCTTGATGCCGAGCAGACAGCCCACCTGGTTGACCTGCACCACCTGCAGGAACTCGTCGAGGGGCGTGTCGAGGAGGGAGTTGAAGCGCAGGATCCCGGCGTTGTTGACCAGCCCGTCGACGTGGCCGTAGGCGTCCTCGGCGGCGGTGACGGCGGCCTGCCAGTCGTCCTCCCGGCCCACGTCCAGATGGACGTACCGCCCGCCGATCTCCTTGGCGAGGGCCTCGCCCCGGTCGTCGAGGACGTCCCCGAGGACCACCCGGGCACCCTCGGCCGCGAACAGCCGCGCCTCCTGCTCGCCCTGGCCGCGTGCGGCGCCGGTGACGATGACGACCCGTCCGTCGAGCTTGCCCATGGGGTCTCCTCACAGCTCGGGGGCGACCTCGGCGCCGAACGCCGTGATCTGGTCGATGAGTTCACTGCGGCTCCGGCTGCGGAACCGCACCTGGATCCGGTGCACGCCCATCGCCCGGTACGCCCGCAGCGACTCGGCGAGCTCGCGCGGACCGCCGGTGAGGGTCCGGCGCCCCACCTCCCAGCGGGGCGTGCCGACGTACAGCGGCTCGGTGATGGCGCCCACGGTGAACGGGCCCCGTAGGCCCGCCCGCTCGCGCAGTTCCCTGATGCGGGCGATCTGCGCGGGCAGGCGGTCCCTCGGATCGCCCTGCGGCAGCCAGCCGTCGCCCTTGAGCGCGGCCCGGCGTACGGCGGCGGGCGAGGAGCCGCCGACCCACAGGGGCACGGGGTCCTGCACGGGCCGGGGCCGCTGCCCGAGCCCCTCGAACGTGTACAGCTTGCCGCGGTGCTCGGGGAACTCGTCGGGCCCGAGGGCGGCGCGCAGGGCGTCGATCGACTCGTCCAGCACGGCCCCGCGCCCGCGGAAGTCGACACCCAGGGCCTCGAACTCCTCCTGGACGTGCCCGGCACCGACCCCGAGGATCAGGCGACCGCCCGAAAGGTGGTCGACGGTCGCGTACTGCTTGGCGGTGAGCAGGGGATGCCGCAGCCCGACGATCGCGACATGGCTGAGCAGCCGCACGTGTGCGGTCGCTGCGGCCAGGAAGGCGAGGGTGGCCACGGGGTCGTACCAGACGGTGCTCATGGCGGCGGCGAGGCGGCGCGGAACGCCGACGTGATCGCAGCTCGCCAGGTAGTCGAACCCGGCCCCGTCGGCGGCGCGGGCGATCTCCAGCAGGTCCTCCGGCCCGGCGGCCGCCTCCCAGTCCTCGGCGTAGAGGGTGCTCTGCGACTGGACGGGGAGCTGCATCCCGTACCGCAGGCTCACCGCGCGACCCCGCCGGCACCCGGCCACAGCCCCTCGGGCGTCAGCCCGAGCAGCTCGATGGCGTTGCCGCGCACGATCCGCTCGATGACGTCGGGCGCCAGGTGCCCCATCTGCGCCTCGCCGACCTCGCGGGACTTGGGCCAGGTGGAGTCGGAGTGGGGGTAGTCGGTCTCGTACAGGACGTTGCCGACGCCGATGGAGTCGAGGTTGCGCAGTCCGAAGGCGTCGTCGAAGAAGCAGCCGTACACGTGCTCGGCGAACAGCTCGGACGGCGGCCGGTGCACCTTGTCGGCGACGCCGCCCCAGCCGCGGTTCTCCTCCCACACCACGTCGGCCCGCTCCAGGATGTAGGGGATCCAGCCGATCTGCCCCTCGGCGTACATGACCTTGAGGTGCGGGAAGCGTTCGAACTTGCCGCTCATCAGCCAGTCGACCAGGGAGAAGCAGCAGTTGGCGTACGTGATGGTGGAGCCGACGGCGGGCGGGGCGTCCTCGGAGGTGGAGGGCATGCGGCTGCTGGAGCCGATGTGCATGGCGACGACCGTGCCGGTCTCGTCGCAGGCCGCGAGGAAGGGATCCCAGTCGTCGGTGTGGATCGAGGGCAGCCCGAGGAAGGGCGGTATCTCGGAGAAGGCGACGGCACGGACACCGCGGGCGGCGTTGCGCCGGACCTCCGCAGCCGCCAGGCCGGCGTCCCACAGGGGGACGATGGGCAGGGGTACGAGCCGCCCGTGCGCGGCCGGGCCGCACCACTCCTCCACCATCCAGTCGTTGTAGGCCCGCACACAGAGCAGGCCCAGCTCGCGGTCCTTCGCCTCGGTGAAGGTCTGGCCGCAGAAACGCGGGAAGGTGGGGAAGCACAGGGCGGACTGGACGTGGTTGACGTCCATGTCGGCGAGGCGCGCGGTGACGTCGTAGGAGCCCGGGCGCATCTGCTCGTAGGTGATGACCTCCAGCCGGATCTCGTCCCTGTCGTACCCGACGGCGGTGTCGAGCCGGGTCAGCGGCCGCCGCAGGTCCTCGTAGACCCACCAGTCCCCGACGGGACCGTCGTCCCCGGCCTGCCCCATGACCGGTTTGAAGCGCCCCCCGAGGAAGGTCATCTCCTTCACGGGGGCCCGCACGATCCGCGGCCCCACGTCCCGGTACTTCCTCGGAAGCCGCTCCTGCCAGACGCCGGCGGGCTCCAGGGTGTGGTCGTCCACGGAGATGATCAGCGGAAAGGTGCTGTCGGGGGTGTCCATGGCGCTCACGGTAGCGCTGATCTGACGGGCCGTCAGCTATGTGCGCAGCGGTCGGTTCCGGCCGCGATGGCGTGATGCGCGCGGGTGGGGGCCCGCCGCGCGCGAAGAGAGTGTGCAGACCCGGTGGACTCCCCGCGCCGCCCTGTGATCGGCGTCTCCCACGGCTGACGTATCCGCCGCCCACAGGGCAAACTGGCCTGGTTGCTCAGGATGTCTAGGGGGACTGCATGGACGGTGTACCGAAGGGTGTGCCGCGCGTACCGGAGCAGCGGCGTCCCGACTCCCTGCCGGAGCCGGCGACGACGACCGGCCCGGCCGGCCCGGCGGAGGCCGCGGCGCTCAGAACCGGGCCTACCGGAGCGGCGGATGCCGAGGCACCGGCGACAGGCCCGGCCGGACCGGCGGATGCCGCGGCGCTGCGTTTCGGGGTGCTCGGCCCCGTGCGGGCCTGGCGCGGCGACGAGCCCGTCAGCACCGGGTCCCCCCAGCAACGCGCGCTGCTCGCCGCCCTGCTGCTGCGCGAGGGGCGTACCGCCACGGCGGCGGAACTGATCGACGCCCTGTGGGGCGAGGAACCGCCCTCGCAGGCACTGGCGGCGGTACGGACGTACGCCTCCCGCCTGCGCAAGGTGCTGGACCCGAGCGGCGAGGCACGCCGGCCGGGCGGCCCCGCCTCGGCCGTCCTGGTCAGCGAGTCCGGCGGCTACGCGGTCCGCGACCTCGCCGAGGGCGCCCTGGACCTCACCGTCGCCCAGGACCTGGCGACCGAGGCGGACAAGGCCCGCTCCGCGGGCGACCTCTGCCACGCCCGCACCACCCTGCGCCGCGCGCTCGCCCTGTGGGACGGGGAGACGCTGGCCGGTGTGCCCGGCCCCTACGCGGAGGCCCAGCGTGTCCGTCTGGAGGAATGGCGCCTGCAATTGCTCGAATCCAGGCTGGACATGGACCTGGAGCAGGGCTGCCACGCCGAGGCCGTCTCCGAACTCACCGCCCTCACCGCCGCCCACCCGCTGCGTGAGCGGCTGCGCGAGCTGCTGATGCTGGCGCTCTACCGCAGCGGCCGCCAGGCCGAGGCGCTCGCCGTGTACGCCGACACCCGCCGCCTGCTCGCCGACGAGCTCGGCGTGGACCCGCGCCCCGGACTGAGCGAGCTGCAGCAGCGGATCCTCCAGGCGGACCCCTCGCTGGCGGAGCCGTCCTCCCCGGCGCCCGAGCCGACCGCGGCCCCGGTCCGCCCCGCCCAACTTCCCGCTACCGTGCCGGACTTCACCGGCCGCTCGGCGTTCGTCCGCGAGCTCGGCGACATCCTCACCTCCGCCGAGGGCCGGGTCATGGCGGTGTCGGCCCTCGCGGGCATCGGCGGGGTCGGCAAGACGACCCTCGCGGTGCACGTGGCCCACCAGGCCCGCACGGCGTTCCCCGACGGGCAGCTGTACGTCGACCTCCAGGGCGCGGGCGCCCGGGCGGCGGAGCCGGAGACGGTCCTCGGCTCGTTCCTGCGCGCCCTCGGCACGGCCGACTCGGCGATCCCCGACTCCCTGGAGGAGCGCGCGGCCCTGTTCCGCTCGGTCCTGGCCGGGCGCCGGGTGCTGGTCCTGCTGGACAACGCCCGGGACGCCGCCCAGGTACGTCCCCTGCTGCCCGGCACGGACGGCTGCGCCGCACTGGTCACCTCACGGGTGCGGATGGTGGACCTGGCGGGCGCCCACCTGATCGACCTCGACGTGATGTCCCCGGACGAGGCGCTGGCGCTGTTCACGAGGATCGTGGGCGAGGAGCGGGTGGCGTCCGAGCGCAAGGCCGCCCTGGACGTGGTGGCCGCCTGCGGTTTCCTGCCGCTGGCGATCCGCATCGCGGCGTCCCGACTGGCGGCCCGCCGCACCTGGACGGTGTCGGTCCTCGCGGCGAAGCTCGCCGACGAACGCCGCCGCCTGGACGAACTCCAGGCCGGGGACCTGGCCGTCAAGGCCACCTTCGAGCTCGGCTACGGCCAGCTGGAGCCCGCCCAGGCACGCGCGTTCCGGCTGCTCGGCCTGGCCGACGGCCCCGACATCTCCCTCACCGCCGCGGCGGCGGTCCTGGACCTGCCGGCCGAGGACACCGAGGACCTGCTGGAGTCCCTGGTGGACACCTCTCTCCTCGAATCGGCGGCCCCCGGCCGCTACCGCTTCCACGACCTGGTGCGGCTCTACGCGCGTGCCTGCGCGGAGCGTGACGAACTGCCCCCGAGCGAACGCGGGGCGGCGCTGTCCCGGCTGCTGGACTTCTATCTGGCGTCCGCCGCCGGCGTCTACGCGATCGAACGACCGGGTGACCGGCTGGTGGACCACCTGGAGCCCACGTCGTACCCGGGGCTGCGGTTCGACGACCGGCACGCGGCGCAGGACTGGCTGTACGCGGAGGCCATGTGCCTGCTCGCCTGCGCCCGGCAGTCCGCGGGCCGGCCGGAGAGCCTCGCCCGGGCCATCGACATGCTGTGGGCCGCGCACGACCTGTCCGAGTCGGGGGCCAACTCCCGGGAGTACGAGGCGACGGCCGAGGCGCTCGTCACAGCGGCCCGGTCGCACGGCCTCGGACGGGCGGAGGCACGGGCCCTGATGACGCTCGTCAACGTCCACCACGTGAGCGGCCGTTTCGAGCGGGCCGAGGAGGAGGCGGAGCGGGCCATCCTGCTCGCGCAGGAGTCCGACGACCTGCTCCCCGTCTGCTGGGCCCGCAACGCGCGCGGCATCATCGCGCTCTACCAGAACCGGCACACGGACGGCGAGGAGCACCTCTCCCGGGCCATCGAGCACTTCCGGGCCCTGGGCGACCGCCCCGGCGAGGCCGCCGCGCTCTGCAACCTCTCGCGGATCCACCTCGCGACCGGCCGCACCCAGAGCGCTGTCGCGCTGGCGCGGCAGGGCATCGACGTCTACGACGGCCTGGGCAACTCGATGCGCGGGGCGAACGCCCGCTACGCCCTCGGGCTGGCCCTCACCCAGAGCGGTGAGCTGGGCCAGGCGGCCGACCGGCTCCAGGAGGCGCTGGAGGTGTTCCGCGACAGCAGGCAGCGCCTCTGGGAGGGCATGAGCCTGTTCCGGCTGGCCGAGGTGGATCTCGCCGCCCGGCGCGCGGCCCGGGCCGCGGCGAACGCCGAGATGGCGCTCACGGTGCTGCGCGGGATCGGCGGGGAGTGGCGGCGGGGCAATGTCCTCACGGTCCTCGGGCGTGCGCTCAGCGGCATCGGCCAGACCGGCCGGGCCCATGTCTGCTGGCAGGAAGCGGCCGGGATCTACGAGGAGTTGGGCTCTCCGGAGGCCGCCGAGGTGCGGGCGCTGCTGTCCCCGGTGCAGGCGGCCTGAGGGGGCGCGGAGGCGTTCATCATTCGTTTATCGCCCCCCGCCATGATGGACGCAGTCGATCCGTCGCGTCGGGGGGCAGACGGGTCGCCGCACGGGCCTCGCCCTGTTGTCCGGGGTGAGGCCCGGGTGGGCCCGCCCGGCCACCCTCGGGGGAGTGACCGGCCGGGCCCGCCGACCTCACTGCCTGTTCCACGCCAAGGGGAGTTGACGACCATGGGCGACGAGCTCAAGCCGCAGGACCTGCACGCCACGGACGAGCCGCTGGAGACCCAGGACTTGCACGCGACGGACGAGGGGGCCCTCAAGAAGCAGGACCTGCACGCCACGGACGAGCCGCTGGAGACGAAGGACCTGCACGCCACGTCGGAGCCTTTCAAGCCGACGAAGTAAGCCACCCGAACCGGGGGATCGGCCGCGGCGGCGCGGAGGGGGAGCCGTCGCGGCCGAGGTGTGTCCGCGGGCAGGGACGTCGCTTCAGAGGGAAGCGACCCGTCCTCCCGGCCCGCACAGCTTCCCCGTGTCGTCCTCGTCGGACGTGAAGACGACCACGCCCGCGGGCTGCCGGCTCGCGATCACGGCCAGGGCCGTGTCGATCGCGTACGTGGGGCCGCGCTGGCCGGTGTCCGGAGCAGGGCGACCGCCGCGTCGGCGACCTCCTTGGTCACGGGTTCCGCAGGTAGCAGGACGGAACCACCGGCTCGCCCTCCGGTGCCGCCGGCCGGCCGGGAGGGCCGTCGGCCCGGCGAAGTGCGTCGCGGACCGCGGCGCGCGATAGTGGGTCGGCGCAGATCACAGTCGCTCCCCGCAGGAAGGCGGCCCCCATGCCCGGCGAGCAGCCCCATCTCTACGAGACGCTCGACGAGCGGTTCCGGACCGGCAGGTGCCAGGCGGGGGACTCTCGGCTGGAGACGCTGTACGAGGGCTGCCGGTGGGCCGAGGGGCCGGTGTACGTGCCCGCGGGGCGGTGTCTGGTGTGGAGCGACATTCCCAACGACCGGCTGCTGCGGTGGGACGAGACCACCGGGGCCGTCGGCGTCTACCGCTCCCCCGCCGGGTTCCCGAACGGCAACACCCTGGACACCCAGGGCCGTCTGGTCACGTGTGAGCAGGGCAACCGCCGGGTGACCCGGACCGAGCACGACGGTTCGGTCACCGTGCTCGCCGAGCGGTTCCGGGGCAAGCGGCTCAACAGCCCGAACGACGCCGTCGTGCGGTCGGACGGGTCGGTGTGGTTCTCCGACCCCGAGTTCGGGATCGCCACCGACTACGAGGGGCATCGCGCCGAGAGCGAGATCGGCGCCCGGAACGTCTACCGCGTCGACCCCGCGAGCGGCGAGGTGCGGCTGGTCGCCGACGGGTTCCAGGGGCCCAACGGGCTGGTCTTCTCGCCGGACGAGCGGCGGCTGTACGTGTCCGACAGCCTGGCCAACCACATCCGCGCCTTCGACGTCGGCGAGGACGGCGCCTCGCTCTCCGGCGGCGAGGTGTTCGCCGCGTGCGCGCACGGCACCTTCGACAACATCCGGTTCGACGACGAGGGACGGCTGTGGGCCGCCGCCATGGACGGGGGCGTGCACTGCTACGACCCCGACGGCACACTTCTGGGCCGCATCCTGGTGCCGGGCACCGTCGCCAACGTCCGCTTCGGAGGCGCCCGGCGCAACCGGCTGTTCATCGCCGCCGACACCACGCTGTACTCCCTGATGATGTCGGTCACCGGGACCCCGGCCCTGCCGCCCGGCCGGTGACCCGGTCCCGCAGGGCGCCCTTCACCACCTTCCCGCTCGCGTTGCGCGGCAGTTCCGTGACGAACTCGACGCTTCTCGGGACCTTGTAGTTCGCCATCTCCCTGCGGGACCAGGCGATCAGGTCGTCGCCGGTGAGCAGGGCGCCGGGACGGCGTACGACGTAGGCCCGGCCGACCTCTCCGAGGCGGGCGTCGGGCACGCCGATCACGGCCGCGTCGGCCACGTCCGGGTGGACGCACAGGAGCTGTTCGATCTCGGCGGGGTAGGCGTTGAAGCCGCCGACGATGAACATGTCCTTGAGGCGGTCGGTGATGCGCAGGTTGCCCGCCTCGTCCAGGACGCCGATGTCGCCGGTGCGCAGCCAGCCGTCGGGGGTCAGCACCTCGGCGGTGGCCTGCTCGTCCTCGTGGTAGCCGGCCATGACGTGGAAGCCGCGGACCAGGACCTCGCCGGGCAGGCCGGGCGGGAGGCGCCGGCCCTCGGGGTCCGCGACGCGCAGCTGCGTGCCGGGGATCGCCCGGCCCGACGTGGACGCGATCACCGCCGGGTCGTCGCCGCGCCGGCACATCGTGACGACGCCGCTCGCCTCGGAGAGGCCGTACGCCGTGAGGACGGTGCCGATGCCGAGTTCGGTGCGCAGGCGCTCCACCAGGCGCAGCGGGACGACCGCCGCTCCCGTCACGACCAGGCGGAGGGACGAGAGGTCGTGGGCGGCGCGTGCGGGGTGGTCCAGGAGGGACTGGAGGAGGGTCGGGGGACCGGGGAGGACGGAGACCCGCTCGGCGGCGATGTTGGCCAGGACCGTGTCCACGCCGAAGACCGGCTGGGGGATCATCGTCGCGCCCCGCATGAGGCAGGCGATGACTCCGGCCTTGTAACCGAAGGTGTGGAAGAAGGGGTTGACGATCAGATAGCGGTCGCCGCGGGTGAGGCCCGCCAGGTCGCTCCAGATGCCGTAGGCGCGCAGGGTCTGCTCGTGGGTGATGACCGCGCCCTTGGGGCGGCCGGTCGTGCCCGAGGTGAAGATGATGTCCGAGGGCTGGGTGCCGCGTACGGCGGTGGAGCGCTCCCGTACGTCCGCCGCCCCCACCCCCTCCCCCGCGGCCAGGAAGTCCTTCCAGGTGAGGAAGCCGGCCGGGGCGTCGTCGGAGAGGACGACCGCGTGGCGCAGGGCGGGCAGGCCGGGCAGGGGGCCGGTGCCCGGGCCGTCCCCGGCCGCCCTGCGCAGGGACGCCACGTACGAGGTGCCGAGGAACGTGCCGGTCACGAACAGCAGCCGGGCTCCGCTGCGGCGCAGGACGTCCGCCGCCTCGGCGCCCTTGAAGCGGGTGTTGAGCGGGACGAGCACCGCCCCGGCCGAGACGGCGCCCAGGGCACCGACGATCCAGTCCAGCGAGTTCGGGGCCCAGACGCCGACCCGGTCGCCCGGTTCCAGGCCGGTCGCGAGGCAGGCCGCCGCCGCGCGCTCCACGCGTACGCCGAGGTCCGCGTAGGTGACGCGGGTCCGGCCCTCGACGACGGCCTCGGTGTCCGCGTACCGCTCGGCCGCCGACCTGACCAGGGCGGGGATGCTCGCCCATGCCGTATCCGCCCGCACAGTGCGCCTCCCGACGACGTAGGAGCTGACTGGCCGTCAGATTATCGGTAATCTGACGACCTGTCAGCGACGGTTCGGCCCCGGAGGTGCGCGCAGCATGGCAGCAGGATCGGGAGGCCTCAAGGACGCCACCGCTCTCGTCGGCATAGGCCGGACCCCCTTCGCCAAACGGCTCCCGGAGGACGAACGCACCCTCGCCTGCCGCGCCGTCCTGGCCGCTCTCGACGACGCCGGGATCGCGCCCGGCGAGGTCGACGCCCTCGCCTCCTACACCATGGAGGAGACGGACGAGGTGGAGCTGGCGAAGGCCTGCGGCTTCGGCGACCTCACGTTCTTCAGCAAGGTCGGCTTCGGGGGCGGCGGTTCGTGCGCCACCGTCGCCCATCTCGCCGCCGCCGTGGCCGCCGGGCAGGCGAGCGTCGGAGTGGCGTGGCGCTCCCGCAAGCGGGGCAGCGGTCCCCGGCCCTGGACCGACACCACCGTCCAGCTCCCGACCCCGGCCCAGTGGACCCGCCCGTACGGGCTGCTGAGGCCCGCCGACGAGATCGCGATGCTCACCCGCCGCTACATGCACGAGTACGGCGCCACCCGGGACCACCTGTTCAACGTGGCCCTGGCCTGCCGCAACCGGGCCAACCAGAACCCCGACGCGATCATGTACGACCGGCCGCTGACCCGCGAGATGTACATGACCTCCCGCTGGATCAGCGAGCCGCTCTGCCTCTTCGACAACTGCCTGGAGACCGACGGGGCACTGGCCTGCGTCGTGGTCTCCGCCGAGCGCGCCCGCGACTGCCGGCACCGGCCCGTGTACGTCCATTCCGCCGCCCAGTCGCTGCCCGCCCAGCACCACGGCATGGTCAACTACTGGAACGACGACCCCCTCACGGGCCCCGCCTGGGCCGCCGCCCGGCACCTGTGGAAGCACGCCGACCTGACCCCCGAGGACGTCGACGTCGCCCAGATCTACGACGCCTTCACACCGCTGGTCCTGCTCTCCCTGGAGGGCTACGGCTTCTGCGGGCGCGGCGAGGGCGGGGCGTTCACCGAGGGCGGGGCGCTGGAGACCGGCGGGCTGCTGCCGCTGAACACCGGCGGGGGCGGGCTGTCCGAGGCCTACGTCCACGGTTTCAACCTCATCACCGAGGGGGTCAGGCAGCTGCGCGGGACCAGTACCGCGCAGGTGCCGGACGCCTCCGTCTGTCTGGTCACGGCGGGCGAGGGGGTCCCGACCTCCGCGCTGCTGCTGAGGAGTTGAGGAGCCACCGATGCTGCGTCCCGTCCCCGACACCGACGGCGCCCCCTTCTGGGAGTACGCCGCCCAGGGCGAACTCCGCGTCCAGGCCTGCGCCGCCTGCGGCGAGCCGCGCTTCCCGCCCCGGCCCTGCTGCCCGCACTGCCAGTCCTTCGACAGCGAGTGGCGGCCGGTGTCCGGCCGCGGCCGGGTCTGGTCGTACGTCGTCGCCCATCCGCCGCTGCTGCCCGACTACGCGGCGCAGGCGCCGTACAACGTGGTCGTCGTCGAGCTGGACGAGGCGCCCCGCATCCGGCTCGTGGGCAACCTGGTCCCCGCGGCCGGACGGCCGCTGGGCGCCTTCCCGGTGGAGAGCCTGCGCATCGGCGCACGGGTGCGGGCCGTCTTCCACGACGGCCTCGTCCAGTGGGTTCCGGAGCGGTCATGAGCCGTGTGCGCGTGGAGGCCGACCGGGACAGCGGGGTCGCCGTCGTGACGCTGAACCGGCCCGGGCGGCTCAACGCCGTCGACCTCGCCATGGCAGGCGAACTGGCCGCCGCCTGGGGCGAGCTGCGCTTCGACGACTCCGTGCGGGCGATCGTCCTCACCGGGGCCGGGGAGCGCGCCTTCTGCACCGGCATCGACCGGGACACCGTCGTGCCGCAGCCCACCTCGCCCTACGCACAGGACGATCCGCTGCTCGCCATCGGTCCGAAGGCGAACGACCTGTGGAAGCCGGTCGTCGCCGCCGTGCACGGCATGGCCTGCGGAGGCGCCTTCTACCTGCTCGGCGAGGCGGAGTTCGTCGTCGCCGACACCACCGCCGCGTTCTTCGACCCGCACACCACCTTCGGCATGGTCAGCGCCTACGAGTCCGTGCTCATGGCCCAGCGCATGCCGTACGGGGAGGTGGCCCGGATGGCGTTGATGGGCACGGCGGAACGGATCTCGGCCCGGCGGGCGTACGAGGTGGGCCTGGTGTCGGAACTCGTCGCCGAGGGCGAGGCGTTGAGGGCGGCGACCGCCTGCGCCACCGTCCTCGCCGGGTATCCGGCCGAGGCCGTGCAGGGCACCGTGCGGGCGCTGTGGGCCGCGAGCGAGGCGGCCCGGGCCCAGGGCTTCGCACAGGCGCCCCACTTGATCGCACTCGGGAACGCGCCGGATGAGCGGCAGGCCCGGTTGTTCGCCGGACGGTCGCGGGAGTACCGGTTGCGCGAGTAAAGGTCGTTGACCCTTACACGCGTATGCTCGGGGCGTGGTTGAGCATCGGATGATCGACGTCAATGGCATACAACTGCACATCGCCGAGCAGGGCGAGGGCCCGCTCGTGGTGCTGCTGCACGGTTTCCCGGAGTCCTGGCACTCCTGGCGGCACCAGTTCGGCCCGCTGGCCGAGGCCGGGTTCCGGGTGGTGGCGCCCGACCAGCGCGGGTACGGCGGCAGCGACCGCCCCGACGACGTGGCCGCCTACAGCATCCTCCACCTGGTGGGGGACGTGGTCGGGCTGGTCCACGCGCTGGGCGAGGAGCGGGCGTTCGTCGTCGGGCACGACTGGGGCGCGCCGGTGGCCTGGCACACCGCGCTGCTGCGGCCGGACGTGGTGCGCGGGGTGGCCGGGCTGAGCGTGCCGCCGCCGTTCCGGGGCGACCGGCCCCCGCTCCAGACCATGCGGGAGCGGTTCGGGGGCCGCTTCTACTGGAACTACTTCGACCGGCCCGGGGTCGCCGAGGCCGAGCTCGGCGCCGACACCCGCACGGCGCTGCGCAAGCTGCTGTACTCCACCTCCGGTGACGCGCCGGGCGCCGGGCGCCCCGAACAGGCCCTGGTCGACCCGGAGCGCGGCTGGCTCGCGGACGCCCCGGACCCCGAGGTGCTGCCCGCGTGGCTCACCGAGGACGACCTCGACGTGCTGACCGAGAGCTTCGAGCCCGGCTTCACCGGCGCCCTCAACTGGTACCGCAACCTGGACCGCAACTGGGAGCTGACCGCCCCCTGGCAGGGCGCGGTCGTCTCCCCGCCCGCGCTGTACGTGTACGGCGACCGTGACCTGGTGCCGGGCTTCCCGGGCACGCCCGAACTGATCGAGCGGCTGCCCGGCCTGATGCCGAACCTGCGCCGCGAGCCGCTCGTGCTGCCGGGCTGCGGCCACTGGACGCAGCAGGAGCGGCCCGCCGAGGTGAACGAGGCGCTGATCGCGTTCCTCACCGAGCTGCGGGACTGACGTCCCGTCGTGCCGACACGGCCCGGAGGGCAGGTCAGTGGTCGACGAGGGCCTGACCGTCGACCTCGCAGTGGTCGACCGAGTCCACCAGGCCCGTCCCGCCGCCCACGCGGACGTCGACGGTGGCCTTGCCGTGCGCGGGCACCGTGAGGTCCCCGTAGCGGTCGACGACGGTGATGCCGCGTTCGTCCTCGAAGGTCACCGCGACGGAGAAGTCCGCCGTGCGGCCGTTGGGGTTGCTCACCTCGACGGTCGCGTAGGGGGCCGCCGGGGTCGCGCAGCTCACCAGCCGCGCGATGCCGTCCTTCAGCGCCTTTGCGCTGCCGGAGCCGGAGGACGACGTCGGCGTGGAGCCGTAGTCGGGCCTGCGGGTGTACGAGCCGCCGCCGGTGCTGCCGTAGTCATCGTCGTCGGAACCGTAGGAACCGCCGCCGGTGGAGTACGAGCCGCCGCCCGAGGTGGACGAGCTCGAACTGTCGTGGTCCTGGCCGGAGCTGCTGCATCCGCCGCCACCGCCGCCGTGACCGTGACTGCCGCCCCGGCCCCGGCCGGACGAGAAACCGGTCAGTGCCAGTACCACCAGCACCAGCACCGCCGTGAACCTGAGCCCGCGCCCCCGTGTCTGCATGCCGGAGAGCCTAGTGATCGTCTGTCACGGTCATGTCACCGCGTGGCGACCGGAGCGTGCCCGGCGTAGCGTCTGGGGTGGAAGCGGTGAACGACCCGCTCCCCTGCGAGCGACGGCCGCCGTCCGGAGCCCCTTCCGTACGCCGGTGCGACGGCCGTCCCGGGCCGGCCAGGCCCGTACGCTGGTGCGGCGGCACCTCGGGCCGGTCAGGTCCGTACGCCGGTGCGGCGGCCACCTCGGGCCGGTCAGGCGGTGCGCGCCGTGCCCGTGCCCTTCTCCGCGTCGAGCGCGTAGACGCAGCGGTCCTTGCTGCACGCGTACACCACCCCGTCCCGGACGACCGGGGAGCCGGTGATCTCGCCGCCGGTGGCGAGTTTCCAGCGGAGCCGGCCGTCGTCGGCCTTCAGGGTGTAGAGCAGGTGGTCGGTGGAGCCGAAGTGGATCCGGCCCTCGGCGACCGAGGGGGTGCCCACGATGTCGCCGCCCGCCTGGAAGCGCCACTTGGGCGTGCCGGTGACCGCGTCGAGGGTGTACAGGCCCTTGCCACTGCCCACGTGGACGTGGCCGGCGGCGACCAGGACCGGGTCGACGCAGGAGCGGGCCTCGGTGGCGATGCGCCAGCGGTCGCGGCCGTCGGTGGCGTCGAGGGCGTAGACCGTGCCGAGGTAGTCGGCGAGGTAGATGCCGCCGCCGGTGACGGCCGGGCCGGGGACGAAGGTGGGCGGGCAGAGGAACACGGCCGGGGCCTCGAAGTGCCACTTGACGTGCCCGGCGGCCACGTCGAGGGCGAGGACGCGGGTGCCGGCGCAGACGTAGACGTAGCCGTCGGTGGCCTGGGTGAGCCGGACCGGGACCCCGCCGCAGGAGGCCGTGTCGCCGATCGGGTACGACCAGCGCTCGTCGCCGGTGCGGGCGTCCAGGGCGCGCAGCCGGGCGTCCTGCCACACGTAGACCGTGCCGTCGTGCAGGGCGGGCCCGGCCTCGGGGGACTCGAAGTCGGTCTGGCAGCCGGTGATCTCCCACAGCTTCTGGCCGCTCGAGGCCTCCCAGCCCTGGACGCCGCCGCCGCGGGTGCCGGTGACGACGGTGCCGCGGCCGGCCTTGAGCGAGTAGACCCAGGCGTCGGTCTGCAGGCGCCACAGGTCGCCGCCCTCGCGGGCGTCGAGGGCGAAGAGCGTGGGTCCGTCGGAGGCGTGGATCCGGCCCTCCGCGACCGCCATGGACCAGGCGACGTCCCGGGTCTTGAAGCGGCGGCGGCCGGTGGCGACGTCCAGGGCGTGCACCTCGAAGGAGGTGACGTAGACCAGGTCGTCAGCGACGGAGGGGGTGCCCCAGACGTCGTTGGACATGCGGAAGCGCCAGGGCCGCCAGCCGCCCGCCTGCTCCGGCGGCGCGGTGGGGGCCGGTGCGGCGACGGCGGGGCCCACGGCGGGATCGGTGCCGTTGACGCCGGGGCGCGGCTTGGACCAGGAGGCGGCGAGGGCGGCCTCCGGGCGGGGTGCCGCGACGGCGGCGGCGCGCACGTCGGCGACGCGCGGGCCCGGGCCGATGGGCACCTGGGCGCCGGCCAGCCGGACGGGGCCGGTGTCGGGGCCGCCGGCCGGGGCGGCCACGGACCCGGCGGGCACGGGCGCCGGGACCACGGGGTCGTGCGCGGGCGGGGGCGGGATGGGGGCGGGGCCCGGCGCGGGGCCGGGGCGTCCGCCGCCGCTGCGGCCGGCGCTCGGGGCGGGCTTGCCGGCCGGGCGGCCGTTGCGGCGGGACTCGATCAGGCTCACGGCGCGCTCGGGCAGCCACGCGGAGGCCGTGCCGCTGTCGTCGGAGCCGGAGCCGAAGAGGTGGGGGGCCAGCTGCGCCTGGAGGTCGGCGGGGTTGGGGCGGGCCGTGGGGTCCATCTGCATACAGGACTCGATGAGCGGACGCAGTTCGTCCGGGAGCCCTTCGAGGTCCGGCCCCTCGCGCAGCAGCATGAAGACCGTCTCGACCGGGTTGGCGCCGTGGAAGGGCGGGTGACCGGTGGCGGCGAAGACCAGCATCGAGCCCAGGGAGAAGACGTCGCTGGCGCCGGTGACGCTGCGGGAGTCCTTCGCCTGCTCGGGTGACATGTAGGCGGGGGTGCCGACGGCGACGTTCGTCATCGTCAAACGCGTGTTCGACACGCCCGACGCGATGCCGAAGTCGATGACCCGGGGGCCGTCCTCCACCACGAGGACGTTCGACGGCTTGAGGTCGCGGTGCACCAGGCCCGCGCCGTGGATGGACTGGAGCGCCTCGGCCACGCCCGCCGCCAGCCAGCGCACCGCCTGGGCCGGCATCGGGCCGCAGTCGTTCACTATCTCCTCGAGGGAGGGCGCGGGGACGTAGGCGGTGGCCAGCCAGGGCACGGCGGCGCGCGGGTCGGCGTCCACGACGGCGGCCGTGTAGAAGCCGGAGACGGCGCGGGCCGCCTCCACCTCACGCGTGAAGCGGACCCGGAACAGCTGGTCCTCGGCCAGCTCCGTCCGGACGGTCTTGATCGCCACGCGCCGGCCCGACGCCGAACGCGCGAGATAGACCAGCCCCATGCCGCCGGCACCCAGCCGTCCCAGCACCTCGAACGGCCCGATCCGCCGCGGATCGTGCTGCGTCAGCTGATCCACCACTCTGCCTGCCACCTCCCCGTACGAGCCGCGCCGGGCCACATGTTCCACGCGACCTTCGTGCAGCGTCTCACCACCGCACCGCCATGGCGGCACGCACCCTGATTCTTCCTGGCCGGAGCCCTGGTGGCGAACCCGCTGACAATTGGGATGTCTCGGCACGGAAGCGATCAAAAGTTGACCAAACCATGCCTGCTCAGCGGCGCAACAGCGCGAACGACGCCCCCTGATTGTCGGTGACGACGGCCACCTCTCCGTACGAGGTCTCGAAGGGCGGGGCCTGGACCCGGCCGCCGAGCCGCCGCACGTCCTCCAGGGCGGCCGATACGTCCTCGACGGCGAAGTGCACGAGGAAGTGGGGCGGCATCCGCTCGGAGAAGACGTCCGTGACGGCGGCCCGGCCGAAGTCGGGCTCGGCGTCCGGCCCGAACAGGGCCTCCCGGAAGAGGTCGCCGTAGAAGGCGTTGGCCGCCTCGGGGTCCCGGGCGTACAGCTCGACCCAGGCGAAGGTGCCCGGCTCGTGCCGTGTGCCGAAGCCGGGGTGGTCCTCCGGCTGCCACAGGGCGAAGACGGCGCCCTCGGGGTCGGTGACGAGCGCCGTGACGCCCAGCTCACCGGCCGGCACCGGCGCCGAGACGACCTGTCCGCCCGCGTCCCGGACGCGCCGGGCCAGGGCCGGGGCGTCCGGGGTCGCGAAGTACACCGTCCAGACGCTGGGCAGCCGTCCGTCCACCTTGCGGGCCAGGGCGGCCACCGGTTCGCCGTCCTTCAGCGCCTGCGCGAAGGAGCCGAACCAGTCCTCGAAGGTCCACCCGAAAAGTTCACCGTAGAACCGCTTGCCCGCCTCGACGTCCGGGAGCTGCGCGTCCACCCAGCAGGGGACGCCCTCTCCGTACACCGATGCCCTGTTTTCGGCCATGTCGACAACGTAACCGCGACGGCCGCACCCCGCAGACCAGGCACACCAGCCCCTGTACTCCCTCGCACCCCATTTGCAGTCGGCCGAATCGCGCCCCGATCACGCCTCGGTAAGCTGACGGCATGACAGGACAAGTGCGTACCGTCGACGGCCGCGTGGCCGGCCGGCGTGGGCAGGCGACCCGGCAGAAGCTGCTCGACTGCCTCAGCGAGATGCTCAGCTCCTCCCCGTACCGGGACGTCAAGGTCATCGATGTCGCCCGGAAGGCGGGCACTTCGCCCGCGACCTTCTACCAGTACTTCCCGGACGTCGAGGGAGCCGTACTGGAGATCGCCGAGCAAGTGGCGACCGAGGGCGCCGCGTTGACGGAGCTCCTGGAGGGCCGTTCCTGGGCCGGCAAGGCCGGCTGGCAGACGGCTCAGGAACTCGTCGACGGATTCCTGGAGTTCTGGCGCAAGAACGACGCCATCCTCCGGGTCGTCGATCTGGGCGCCGCCGAGGGCGACAAGCGCTTCTACAAACTCCGGATGAAGATCCTCAACTCGGTGAACAACTCCCTCGCGGACGCCGTCGCCGAGCTCCAGGCCAAGGGACGGGTCGACAAGGACGTGAACCCGGCGGCCGTCGCCGGCTCTCTGGTCGCCATGCTCGCGGCGGTCGCCTCCCACCAGAAGGGCTTCTCCTCCTGGGGCGTGAAGCAGGCCGAACTGAAACCGAACCTCGCCCTGTTGGTGCACCTCGGCGTGACCGGCCGGAAGCCGACGAAGTAACGCCGGGCGGCGGCCCCTCGCGCACCTGAGTCCTGTCTGGCAGGCGGTGGTCCACCCCGGTGGGCCACCGCCTGTCGCGCTGTGCCGCCCGTCACTTCCTCACGTCCTCGGGACGAGCCGGAACACCCTGATCTCCCGCTCCACCCGCGCCTGGTAGGCGGCGTACGGCGGCCAGAACGCCAGCAGCGCCCGCCACGCCGCCGCCCGCTCCTCCCCCGCCAGCAGCACGGCCGTGACCGGGACGTCCCGGCCCTTCCAGCTGATCTCCGCGTCGGGATGCGCGAGGAGGTTGTGGCTCCAGGCGGGGTGCCCGGGGCGCCCGAAGTTGGACCCGACGAGGATCCAGCGGCGCCCGTCGTCCTCCGGCATGCAGGCCAGGGGCGTACGGCGGGGCAGCCCGCTCCGCGCCCCGGTCGAGGTCAGCACCACTCCGGGCAGCATCCGGGCACTCAGCAGCACCCGCCCGCCGGTGAGCCGGTGGACGGCCCGGTCGAGGGCGGGCACCACGTGCGGCGCCACCCGCGCGAAGCCCCTGGTCGACGACACCTTCTGCACCACACGGGCACCTCTCATGTGCCGGCCTCCTCGAAGACGTGGGCCGCGTCGGCCGCGTGCGCCCGCAGCCGGTGCACCGGCCCGAACAGCAGCTCGTCGCCCGCGGCGCGCTTGAAGTACAGATGGGCCTCGTGCTCCCAGGTGAATCCGATGCCGCCGTGCAGCTGGATCCCCTCAGCGGCGGCGCCGCGCAGCGCGTCGAGCGCCTGGGCGAGGGCCAGGGCACCGACCGTCTCCCCGGGGGCCGGGGCGGCGGCGCTCCAGGCCGCGTAGTACGCCGCGGAGCGGGCCGCCTGGACCTGGACGTAGGCGTCGGCCAGCCGGTGCTTGACGGCCTGGAAGGAGCCGACCGGCCGGCCGAACTGCTCGCGCTGTCCGGCGTACTCGACCGTCCGCTCCAGCACCCGGGCGGCGGCGCCCACCGCCTCGACCGCGAGGCAGGCGGCGGCGGTGTCCCCGAGCCGGGCGAGGGCGGTCAGGACGTCGGCCGTCTCCTCGCCCAGCAACTCCGCCGAAGTGTCTCGCAGTTGGACGCGGCCCTGGGGGCGGGTCGCGTCGAGTGCGGTCTGCCGCACCCGGGTGAGACCGTCGGCGTCCCCGCGCACGAGGAAGAGCAGCACCCGGGAGCGGGCGAACCCCCCGGTGTGCGCGGCCACGACGAGCAGCCCGGCGCTGTGCCCGTCGAGCACCTGGTCCACCTGCCCGTACACCCGCCAGCCGTCCTGCGTCCGCCGGGCCTGGACGCCCCCGGCCCGGCCCCCGCCGGCCCAGCGGCCGTGCCGGTCGTGGCCGGTGAGCGCGAGGGCGGTGGCGAGGGCGGGCCCCGGTACGGCGAGGGCCGCGGTGAGTGCGCCGGAGGCGATGCGCGGCAGCAGTGCGGCGCGCTGGGCTCCGGTGCCGAGGGCGAGCAGCAGCGGGGCAGCGAGGACGGCGGTGGCGAGCAGGGGGGTGGGGGCGAGGACCCGGCCGGTCTCCTCGCAGGCCAGGGCCAGTTCGGTCGGGGTGCAGCCGGTGCCGCCGTAGGTGTCGGGGAGGGCCAGTGCGGGCAGGCCGAGGTGTCCGGCGAGGGTGGCCCACAGGGCGGGGTCGTACCCGGCCGGGGTGTCGACGGCGGCCCGCAGCTCCTGTGGACCGCACCGCTTGGCCAGCAGTTCGCGCAGGGTGCGGCGGATCTCGTCCTGTTCGTCGGTGAAGCGGGCGTCCATGGGCACCTCTCTCCGCAAGCACCTTCCGCCATATCTGACGGCCCGTCATATTAGGCCGGCGGGACGGGGAAGCCCAGAGCCCTGCCGCACCGGCCCCTATCTGATGTACCGTCAGATTTATGGTGGTGGCCCGGAGGAAGGTGGCCGTCGTCGGCGTGGCCCTCTCGGACTGCGGCCGCGTGGACGACGCGACCCCGTACGCCCTGCACGCCCAGGCGGCCCGGCGCGCCCTGGCCGACGCCGGCCTGGACCGGTCGGTGATCGACGGCTTCGCCTCGGCGGGCCTCGGCACCCTGGCGCCCGTGGAGGTCGCCGAGTACCTGGGCCTGCGCCCCACCTGGGTCGACTCCACCTCCGTGGGCGGCAGCACCTGGGAGGTCATGGCGGCCCACGCGGCGGACGCGATCGCGGCCGGGCACGCCCGCGCGGTGCTGCTCGTCTACGGCTCGACGGCCCGCGCCGACGTCCGGGCCGGCCGCCGCACCGGGACCCTGTCCTTCGGCACGCGCGGCCCCCTGCAGTTCGAAGTCCCCTACGGCCACACCCTGATCGCCAAGTACGCCATGGCGGCCCGCCGTCACATGATCGAGTACGGCACGGCCATCGAGCAGCTGGCCCAGGTCGCGGTACAGGCCCGGGCCAACGCGGCCCTCAACCCGGAGGCGATGTTCCGCACGCCGGTCACGGTCGACGAGGTCCTGGCCGGGCCCATGATCGCGGACCCCTTCACCAAGCTGCACTGCTGCGTGCGCAGCGACGGCGGGGCGGCGGTGCTGCTGGTGGCGCAGGAGTACGTACGGGACTGCCGCACCTCCCCGGTGTGGGTGCTGGGGAGCGGCGAGTCCGTCTCGCACGCGGCGATGTCCGAGTGGCCCGACTTCACGGTGACACCGGCGGCGGTGAGCGGGCGGCTCGCCTTCGAACGGGCCGGGGTACGGCCGTCGGAGATCGACTTCGCCGAGATCTACGACGCGTTCACCTACATGACCCTGGTGACGCTGGAGGACCTGGGCTTCTGTGCCAAGGGCGAGGGCGGGGCGTTCGTGGAGAAGGGGCGGCTGCGGGTGGAGGGCGGAGAGCTGCCCGTGAACACCGACGGGGGCGGTCTGTCGGCGCAGCATCCCGGGATGCGGGGGCTGTTCCTGCTGGTGGAGGCGGTGCGGCAGCTGCGCGGGGAGTGCGGGGAGCGGCAGGTGCGGCGGGCCGGCGGATCGCTGCCGCGGCTGGCGGTGGCGTCGGGGACGGGGGGCTGGTTCTGCTCGTCCGGGACGGTGGTGCTGGGGGCGGGCTGAGCGGCCCGCGCCGCCGGGGCGAGCCGCGCCGCTCCCGGACCGCACGCGCCGCGAGCAGGAGCCGCTCCGCACCCGCACCACACGCGCCGCAAGCAGGAGCCGCTCCGCACCCGCACCACACGCGCCGCAAGCAGGAGCCGCTCCGCACCCGCACCGCACGCGTCGCGAGGGGGTGCCGCCCTCCTCCCTCGCCTTCGCAGGCGACCGGTGACAATCGAGGCATGGCAACCGATCTTCACGAGCTGCTGAGGTCACTGCGGGTCTGGGACCCGAAGGTCACCGACCTGCCCTCCTTCGACCCGGCCACCGCTCCGGCCGCGCCCCTGCCCCTGTTCACCGAGTGGTTCGCGGCGGCGGTGGCGGCCGGCCAGACCGAGCCGCACACCATGTCGCTGGCAACGTCGGACGAGTCGGGCCTGCCCGACGTGCGGATCGTGATGCTGCACGGTGCGGACGCCGACGGCTGGTCCTTCGCGTCACACGCCGGCAGCCGCAAGGGCCGGCAGCTCGCGGGCCGCCCGTACGCCGCGCTCGGCTTCTACTGGCCGGTGCTGGGCCGCCAGGTCCGGGTCCGCGGCCCGGTGACCGCGGCTCCGTCCGAGGACGCCCAGGGCGACCTGCACGCCCGGTCGACGGGTGCGCTGGCTGCGGCGCTGACCGGGCGGCAGAGCGAGGTCCTGCCCTCCCTGGACGATCTGGTCCGGGCCTCGGAGTCGGCGTGGGAACGGGCGTCCCGCGAGCCGGAGGCACCGGTGCCGTCCTGGACGCTGTACCGGCTGCGGGCCGATGAGGTGGAGTTCTTCCAGGGCGACGAGCGCCGCCGCCACGTCCGGCTCCGCTACCGGCGGGAGGAGGAGCGGGACGGGGACGGGTGGTCGCGGGAGCTGCTGTGGCCGTGAGGCCGAACCGGGCCGCCGGACCGCCGGGCCCGGGCGCGCGCCGCAGAGCAGGTGGGGGCGCGGTGGGCGAGTCGTCGTCGCGGGTGCGGTGCCGGTACGAGACCGGGTGACGGTGCGGGTCACAGCCGGGGCTTGGTCTCCCAGCGGGGGCCCATGTCGGGGGTGGCGGTTCCCGCAAGTTCCGTGACCAGGCGGTGCACTCGCGTCAGATCGTGCAGCAGCGCCCGCGTCTGGTTCGGCGGTATGTCCGCCCGCCGGGCGATGTGGTCCAGGAGCACGGCATCGCCGTTGCGCTCCGCCTGCGCCGCCGACACCGCTTGGAACACGCGCTCGTGCTCCTGGGTGTACTCCTGGCGCTCGCCGTCGACGAACGTCCGTTCCGGGCCCACCGCCGCCGGGTCCTTGATCGGCTCCTCCGCCAGATCACCGGTGCGCCACTGCTGCTTGCCGCGGTGCTGCGCCGCGATCCGTTCGTCGTGCGTCTCGCCGTGGCGCAGATGCGTGCGCTGCTTGGAGGCGCCCGTGGTCTCGTTGCGGGCGCTGGGGCTCTCGCCGGCGGCCGCCGCCTCACGGGCCGCGGCCCGGCGCTGCTCCTCGTTGCCTTCCATCTTCTTGCCGGCCATGGTTCTCTCCCGTCCTCGTGCTCCGCCGTTCCTTGCGTTCGCGTCAGCCGTCCAGTTCCTCCTGGATGGGCGGCTTCGGCGCGTCCCGCAGATGCTGGGACTGGCCCGGCCTGCCGCCCTTGCGTGCCTGCTCGGCGCGCTGTGCGGGACTCAGGCCGAGGTCGGAGGCGGGGTCCACTCGCACCGACCGAGCCACCTCGTCCTTGTTCGCGTACTCGTCCGGCGGGATGGCGCGCAGCGCCGCGACGACCTCCTCCGATCCGCCGCTCGCCCTGCGGGCGGCCTCCACCAGTTCGTCCTTGGTCGCCGGGAAGTCGACGTCCTTCAGGGCGTCCACGACCTCCCGGGCACTCGTGTGGTGTGCCATGGCTTGCTCTCTGTTCCGGTGGGTGGGTCCGAGGCCGCCGAGTACCCTGGCACCGCTCACCCTTGCGTACTTTTTCCCTTTTTCCGCTCTGGTGGCGCGCCTGGCCCCGGTGGTGGGCCTGGCCCCTGGTGGCGAGCCTGGCCCTGGTGGCGAGCGTGGCTCCGGTGGCGTGTGGCGCGGGCGGCTTGGTCGCGGCGGCACAGGCCGGACGGGGCGCGGACGGGGGCGACGGGTGCCGAGTCGGTGGAGCCGCCGGCGCTGACGCGGGACGGCCCGGGCGCCCGTGTATCGCTGCCGGGTTTCGGCGAAGGCGGCCGCGGTGCCGGAGTCCTGCGTTTCGGCAGGCCCCGTCGGCTCACCTGCCGCTGTCCTCGGCGAGCGTGTACGCCACCAGCGCGTTGGCGTGGCCGTGCCCCAGGCCGTGTTCGGTCTTGAGCCAGGCGACGAGCTCCATGTGCCGGGTCAGCGGGGAACTGCGGATCAGCTCCTGCCAGTCGGCGATCGGCCGGCCGTACTTCTTCTCGATGGAGGGGAAGTAGCCGGCGGGGCCCTTCACGGGTGCGGTCATCTCGGGCGGTCCCTTCTCTGCACTGCGGTGGCGCTTCGGTCACGGGGTGGGACCGGTGGTGCGGGCGGGACTGATCGGCCGAGCGGGGTGATGCGCGTCACATCACGGTCGTGCGCTCTCCTGAGGGTCCGGCGGCTCCGGGTCCGTGGCCAGGCGGGCGTGCAGATGGGCGTCCCGGAAGGCGTCGTGCCGGTCCTCCTGGAAGATCGCGCCGCGCAGGGTGCCCTCGTGGAGGAACCCGCACCGCTCGGCGATCCGGCACGACGCGTCGTGGCCGACCGCGTGGTCCAGCTCCAACCGGTGCAGGCCCAGTTCCGTGAGGGCCCAGCGCGCGGCGAGCAGGAGGGCGCGGGTGGCGACGCCCTGGCCACGGGCCTCCGGCAGGACCCAGTAGCCGACCCGGGCGACCTTCAGGTGGTACTTGATCTCGTTGACGCCGATGTGCCCCAGCGGGGCGTCGCTGCGCGCGTCCGCGACCCGGAACGACACCGACGTCCCTTCCAGGGCACTCTGCGCCCGCGCGAGCAGGGACTCCCGCGCACCGGCCCGGTCGGTGACCGGTCGCAGCGGGGTGTTCCACCGCCGGAACTCCGGATCGCGCAGTCCGCGCAGCCACGTGTCGACGTCGGCGCCCGACCCCGCGTCCCAGGGGCGCAGGCGGAGGCCGCGGCCGTGCAGCTCCGGGTGGGGGCCGGTCAGGGACTGGTCGCGTATGGGGGCCATGGGGCCCATTCAATCCCCCGGGGCGCGATCCGGGACGCGGTGGCGGGAAGAAGTCCACCCGTCACCGGGGCACCGGCCGGAACACCGGTATCCCCTCCCGGAACACCACGTCCAGGTGAGCCCCGTCCGACAGCCCGGGATCGTCACCGGCTCCGCTTCCCTCCGCCCCCACGATCTCGGTCATCATCCGCGGCCCCTCCGCCAGCCGGACCACGGCCGCGACGTACGGGACACGGTCCCGGAAGGGCGGCAGGTCGTTGCGGTGGACGACGGACCAGGTGTAGAGCGTGGCGCGGCCGCTCGCCGTCTCCCACGTCACGTCCTCGCTCCAGCAGTGGGGGCAGAACTCGCGCGGGTAGTGGTGGGCCCGGCCGCACGCCCCGCAGCGGCGGATCAGCAGCCTGCCCTCGGCGGCCGCGTCCCAGTACGTCCGGGTGAAGGCGTCGGGCTCGGGCAGGTCGAAGCGGCCGGTCACAGGAACAGCCCCAGCGCGCTGTCCAGGGACCACGTCTGCCAGGACATGCCGAACAGCCCGACCACCGACGTCAGCGCCATCATCGTGTTCTGCCCCTGCTCGGCGACGTCGTGGACCATGAGCGTGAAGTAGAGCGCGTTGAGCAGGAGGCCTGCGGTCAGGGCGAGGGGGGTGAGGAAGCCGGTGATCAGGCCCAGCCCGAGGGCGAGTTCCGCGTAGACGACGACGTACGCCATCACGCGCGGGCGGGGCGCCACGACCGCCTCGAAGCCCGAACGGACCGCTCTCCAGCGGTGCTCGGCGGCTATTCCGGCGGCCCAGGCGATGCCGGCGCCCCGCGCGAACCAGGCCTCGCGGTCCTTGTGCCGCCAGCTCTCCAGCCACCACAGCCCGAGCCCGATCCGCAGCACGGCCAGCCATTCCGCCCCGGTGAGCCAGATCGCGTCCATGCGATCTGACGGTACGTCAGTTACGCGGATGCGCAAGCCCCCTGCCGTCACCCGCCCAAAGGAGCCGAAGGGCCTCCCCGGCCACCCGGCCCCGCCAGGAACGATCACCGCACCGCCACAACCGGGCCCGCCGGCCACGGGCCCCGCCCCCTCCCCCTATAGGCGTGATCATTCCGTAACCAATTCCGGTCTTGACCGAGACCCATCAAGCAGTCCCGTGATTACGCTCGCGCTCATGGCCGACTCCACACCCCCCACACACGCCTCCGCACAGCCCCCACCCGACCGCCCCGTCTACGTCATCGGCGGCGGCCCCGGCGGGCTGTCCGTGGCGTACGCGCTGCGCGCCCGGGGCGTCCGGGCCGTCGTCCTGGAGAAGTCCGACCGCGTCGGGGCGTCCTGGCGCCGCCACTACGACCGGCTGCACCTGCACACCACCCGCCGCCTGTCCGCCCTGCCCGGACTGCCGATGCCGCGCCGGTTCGGTCGGTGGGTGTCCCGGGACGACGTGGTCCGCTACCTGGAGAAGTACGCCGAGCACCACCGTCTGGAGATCGTCACCGGCGTCGAGGTGACCCGTGTCGAGCGCGCCCCCGACGGCACGGGCTGGCTGCTGCACGCCACCGGCGGCCGCGAACTGACCGGCGCGGCGGTGGTCGTCGCCACCGGCTGCAACCACACCCCGCACGTGCCGGACTGGCCCGGGCGCTCCGCCTACACCGGCGCGTTCCTGCACGCCGGTGAGTACCGCAGCGGCAAGCCCTACGCGGGCCGGGACGTCCTCGTCGTCGGGGTGGGCAACACCGGCGCCGAGATCGCCGTCGACCTGGTGGAGAGCGGCGCCTCACGGGTCCGGCTCGCCGTGCGCACCGTCCCCCACATCGTCCGCCGTTCGACCGCCGGCTGGGCCGCCCAGTACAGCGGCGTCCTCGTACGCCGGCTGCCGGTCGGCCTGGTCGACCGGATCTCGCGGGTGCAGGCCAAGGTGGCCGTGCCCGACCTGTCCGCCCACGGGCTGCCGCGTCCCGACACCGGCCTGTACACGCGGGTGAGACAGGGGGCGATCCCCGTGCAGGACGTCGGCCTGATCGACGCCGTGCGCAAGGGCAGGGTGGAGGTCGTGGCCGCCGTGGAGGGCTTCGAGGACGGCGGCAAGGTCGCCCTGGCCGACGGCAGCCGGATCTCCCCGGAGGTGGTGATCGCCGCCACGGGCTACGTCCGCGCCCTGGAGGACCTCGTCGGGCACCTCGGTGTGCTCGACGACCGCGGCAGGCCCGTCACCCACGGCGCCCGCAGCCCGAAGGCCGCCCCGGGCCTGTACTTCACCGGCTTCACCAACCCGATCAGCGGCAACCTCCGCGAGATGGCGCTGGACGCGGTGAAGATCGCGAAGGCCGTGGCACGGAACCACGCGGGAGGCGTGTCCCGGCTGCCGGGCTGAGCCCCGCCTCGCGCCCGGCCCGGCGCACCGCCGGGCGGGCGCCCGGACCCGCCCCCCACACGGGTCGCCGTTTTCGACAACTTCGTTCGCCCGCACCGTTCCTGACGTCACATCAGTTCAGTAATCTGACAAGGCGTCAGTTGGCTGCTGTCTCACAGGAGCGGGCGGAAACGATGCTTGGATCGACCCACGGCACCCTCACCACCGACTCCCGCCGGACCCGGGCCATCGCCTGTGGCGAGCGGTCCGGCCCGGCCGTGCACGGCAGACCGGCCCAGGCGGGCGACCTGGACGTCAGCGGACGGCCGCTGCACGCCGGCGTACCCGATCTGGACCGCTTCTTCCACCCCCGCTCCGTCGCCGTGGTCGGCGCCTCGGACGCCGAGGGCCGCCCGAACACCGGCATCACGCGGCAACTGGCCGACTGGGCGGAGCGGGTCGGCGCCCGGCTGCACCCGGTGCATCCCAGTCGGCCGGCCGTCTTCGGCATCCCCTGCTCCCCTTCCGTCGCCGCCCTGCCCGAGCAGGTCGATCTCGCCGTGGTGCTGGTCGGCGACCCCCTGCCGGTGATCGAGGAACTGGCCGACGCCAAGGCGCGGTTCGCGGTCGTCTTCGCGTCCGGGTTCGCGGAGACCGGCCCCGAGGGCGAGGCCGCCCAGCGCCGGCTGGCCGCCGCCGTGGAGCAGTCCGGGATGCGGCTGCTGGGTCCCAACACCAACCTCAACGCCTTCGAGCGGTTCCGCGAGGACCTCCAGGGCCCGGCGATCGCGCTGATCACCCAGTCCGGGCACCAGGGCCGCCCCGTCTTCGCCCTCCAGGAACTCGGCATCCGCCTGTCCCACTGGGCCCCCACCGGCAACGAGGCCGACCTGGACAGCGCCGACTTCCTGTCCTACTTCGCCGAGCAGCCCGAGGTCGGCGCCATCGCCTGCTACCTCGAAGGACTCAAGGACGGCCGTGCCTTCCTGCTCGCCGCCGACCGGGCCGCCCGGCGCGGGGTGCCGGTCGTCGCCGTCAAGGTGGGCCGCACCGAGACCGGCGCCCGCACGGCCGCCTCCCACACCGGCACACTGACCGGCGCGGACGCGGTGGTGGACGCGGCGCTGCGCCAGTACGGCGTGATCCGCGTCGACGGACTCGACGAACTCCAGGACACCGCCGCCCTCCTGGCCCGGGCCCGGCCGCCGCGGGCCGACGGCGTCGTCGTCTACTCCATCTCCGGCGGCACGGGCGCGCACGTCGCCGACCTGGCGACCGCGACGGGCCTGAAGCTGCCGGTCCTGTCCGAGGCGAAACAGACCGAGCTGCACCAGTGGATCCCCGCGTACCTGTCCGTCGCCAACCCGGTCGACAACGGCGGGCACCCGGTCGGGGACGAACGCGGCCGGAAGATCATCGACGCGATTCTCGCCGACCCTGCCGTGGGCGTGCTGATCTGCCCGGTCACCGGGCCGTTCCCGCCGCTCAGCGACCGGCTCGTGCGGGACCTGGTGGACGCGGCCGAGCAGACCGACAAGCTCGTCTGCGTGGTGTGGGGGTCGCCGGTCGGCACCGAGCCCGCCTACCGCGAGGTCCTGCTCGGCTCCTCCCGGGTGGCCACCTTCCGCACGGTCGGCAACTGCCTCACCGCCGTCCGCGCCCACCTCGACCACCACCGCTTCACGGCCGCCTACCGCTCCCCCTTCGACGAGGCCCCACGCACCCTCTCGCCGTCCTACCGCAAGGCACAGGCCCTGATGCACCCGGGCGGACAGCTCAGCGAGCACGCGGCGAAGCAGCTGCTGCGGGCGTACGGCATCCGGGTGCCGCGCGAGCAGCTGGTGACCAGCGCGGCGGCGGCCGTCCGGGCGGCCGGGCTCGTGGGCTACCCGGTGGTGATGAAGGCCTCCGGCGCCCGGATCGCCCACAAGACGGAGCTGGGGCTGGTGAAGATCGGGCTGACCTCGGCCAGCCAGGTCCGCGACGCCTACCGCGAGCTGACCGACATCGCCCGCTACGAGGACGTCGCCCTGGACGGCGTCCTGGTGTGCCAGATGGTCGAACAGGGCGTGGAGATGGTCATCGGTGTCGCCCACGACGACCTGTTCGGCCCGACCGTGACCGTCGGGCTCGGCGGTGTACTGGTCGAGGTGCTGCGGGACACGGCGGTGGGGGTGCCGCCCTTCGGGGAGGAGCAGGCACGGGACATGCTCGCCGGGCTGCGCGGCCGGGCCCTGCTCGACGGGGTGCGGGGGCGGCCGCCGGCGGACCTGGACGCGCTGGTCGAGGTCGTCCTGCGGGTGCAGCGCATGGCCCTGGAACTCGACGACCAGCTGGCGGAACTGGACATCAACCCGCTGATGGTGCTGCCGCAGGGTCAGGGCGCCGTGGCACTGGACGCGCTGGCGGTGTGCCGCTGATGCCGGGGCCCGCGGTGCTGCACACGACCACGGACCAGGTCCTCACCGTCACCCTCAACCGGCCCGAGAGCCTCAACGCCCTGACGCCCGGGCAGCGCGAGGAGGTCATCGGGCTGCTGTCGCAGGCGTCGGCCACGGCGGAGGTACGGGCCGTGGTGATCACGGGGGCGGGGCGCGGCTTCTGCGCCGGGGCGGACCTCCGGGGTGCCGGCACTCCCGGCGAACGCCTCGCGGGCGACGTCGCCCGCACCCTGCGCACCGGGGCCCAGCGTCTGATCGCCGCCGTGCTCGACTGCGAGAAGCCGGTGATCGCGGCGGTGAACGGCACGGCGGCCGGCCTCGGCGCGCACCTCGCGTTCGCCTGCGACCTGGTCCTCGCGGCCGCATCCGCCCGTTTCATCGAGGTGTTCGTACGCCGTGGGCTGGTCCCCGACGGGGGCGGTGCCTTTCTCCTCCCCCGCCTCGTCGGCCCGCAGCGCGCGAAGGAGCTGATGTTCTTCGGCGACGCGCTCACCGCCCCGGACGCCGAACGTCTCGGGCTGGTCAACCGGGTCGTACGGGACGACGAACTGGAGAAGACGGCGCATGCCTGGGCCGAGCGCCTCGCCGGCGGCCCCACCCGCGCTCTCGCCCTGACCAAGCAGCTCGTCAACGCCTCCCTCGACACCGACCGCGCCGGCGCCTTCGCCGCCGAGGCCGCGGCGCAGGAGATCAACATGACGACGGCGGACGCGCAGGAGGGCGTGCGGAGCTTCGTGGAGCGGCGGAGCCCGGAGTTCAGGGGCCGCTGACCCTTCCTATCTGACGGTACGTCAGCTTCAATGACGGGGTGATGGGACAAGCAGGGATGGCGGAGGCCGCCGTCCGCTACCTCAGGTCGGTCCGCACCGCCGCCCCGGAGCCCGTCGAGCCGCTGCCCCGCCCCGAGTTGAGGTGCGTCGGCGCCGACGAACGCGCTCCCCTGGACGCCCGGGAGTTCCGCAGGGTCCTCGGGAACTTCGCCACGGGCGTGGCCGTGATCACGGCACCCCCGGCCTCCGACGGCGGCTCCCCCGCCGGTTTCGCCTGCCAGTCCTTCACCTCCCTCTCCCTCGACCCGCCGCTGGTCGCCTTCATGGTGGGCCGCACGTCGACGACCTGGCCGCACATCGCCCGCGCCGGGGTGTTCTGCGTCAACGTCCTGGCAGCGGACCAGGGCGAGTTGTGCCGGGCCTTCGCGGTGAGCGGCGCGGACAAGTTCGCCGGGGTGGCGTACGACGCGGCGCCGGTGTCGGGCGCTCCACGGCTGTCGGGCGCCGTCGCCTGGATCGACTGCACGATCCACGCCGTCCACACCGGCGGCGACCACCTCATCGTGGTCGGCCGCGTCCACACCCTCGGCACGGGCACCACCCCGGACGGCCCCCTCCTGTTCCACCAGGGGCGGTTCACCCGGCTGTCGCCGTCGTAGGGCTCACACCGCCGTCAGCCGCCACAGCGACATGATCGCGAGGCCATGCCGGGTGTCATCGACTCACCGTTCGAGGCAGTGCGGCAGCTCCCTTCAGAATAGGGCGACCGGCCGGAGCGTTCCGGCTGAACCGGGAGAGCGGAGCCATGCACACCGAGGACGGCGCGGAGGAGCCCGCTGAGCACGCGCGATACGCCGGGTATCTGGCCGAGCTGGAACAGGCCGCCGACGGTGACGAGACCGGGCTGGTGGGACGGGTCCTCACCGATCCGGACCAGGTGATGGCCCAGGCCGCCGTGGTGCGGCACCTCGATCGCCGCGCAGCGGAGCTCTGGCCCGAACCCGTCTGGCAGGAGTGGGCCGTGGCCATGGCCCGGGCGGTGGGGGGCCGGCCCTTTCTGCTGCGGCGTCTGGAGGAGTGGGCGCTGTTCCGGTCCGTGGCGCTCGGGCTGCCCTGGCGTCGGGACGACCTGCTGGCCGCCTCCGACTGGCTCCAGCTGAGGACCGCGGCCGGGGCGAGCCCCGAGGCCCTCGGCGTCCTCGCCGAGCGCGGGCGGACGAAGCGGATCCGCAGCACTGCCCGGGCGGGCCTCGCACGGCTGAACCGCGCCTGACGGCCGCCGGGTTCAGGCCGCCGTCACGAGCAGCGGCCGGCGCCGGATCACCAGGGCCATCAGGGCCGCCGCCGCGCACAGGGCACCGGAGGCGTACCAGACGACGTCGTACGTGCCGAACGTGTCGCGCGCGACACCGCCCAGGAAGGCGACGAGAGCCGCTCCGATCTGGTGGGAGGCCAGGACCCAGCCGAAGACGATCGCGCTGTCCTCTCCGTACTGCTCGCGGCACAGGGCGAGGGTGGGCGGGACCGTGGCGACCCAGTCGAGGCCGTAGAAGACGATGAAGAAGACCATCGGAAGGTGGACCGCGGGGCCCAGCAGGAGCGGGAGGAACATCAGCGAGACGCCCCGCAGCGCGTAGTACACCGCCAGCAGGCGGCGCGGCTCGAAGCGGTCCGTGAACCAGCCGGAGGCGATCGTGCCGACGACGTCGAAGATCCCGATGACCGCGAGCAGGGACGCGGCGGCCCGGACGGGCATGTGGTGGTCGTGGGCGGCGGGGATGAAGTGCGTCTGGATCAGGCCGTTGGTGGACGCGCCGCAGATCGCGAAGGTGCCGGCGAGCAGCCAGAACGGGCCGGTGCGCACGGCGGACAGCAGCACGGTCACGGCCCGGCGGGCGGCGCCGGGGACGGGCGGCGGCTTCGGCACGAACGCGGTGGCGCCGTACGGCTTCTGGCCCACGTCCGCCGGGTGGTCGTGCAGCAGGAGCCACACGAACGGCACGACCGCGAGGGCGGCGAGCGCGACCGTCACGGCCGCCGGGCGCCAGTCGTAGCGGTCGATGATCCAGGACAGCAGGGGCAGGAAGATCAGCTGGCCGGAGGCCGAGGCGGCGGTGAGGATGCCGCTGACGAGGCCACGCCGCTGGGTGAACCAGCGGTTGGTGACGGTCGCCGCGAAGGCCAGCGCCATGGAGCCGGAGCCGAGGCCCACCAGCAGCCCCCAGCACAGCATCAGCTGCCAGGCCGCGGTCATCCACACGGTGAGCCAGGACCCGGCGGCGATCACCGTCAGGGCGACCGCGACGACCCGGCGGATGCCGAAGCGGTCCATCAGGGCCGCCGCGAACGGGGCCGTCAGACCGTACAGCGCGAGATTCACCGAGACGGCGGCGCCGATCGTGCCGCGCGACCAGTCGAACTCGGCGTGCAGCGGGTCGATGAGCAGGCCCGGCACGGAACGGAAGGCGGCGGCACCGATGATCGTCACGAAGGTCACGGCGGCGACGAACCAGGCGCGGTGCACGCGCGCCCGGGTCGGCTTCGGCGGCTGCTGGACGGACGCTGCTTCGGTTGTCTGGGTCACGACATAGAGCTTCCGGCCTGCGCCGCGCTCCATCGAGTGGCCCGAAGGACAGCATTCGCTAGGATCGGGCCATGCACCCTGCCCCGGAGTTCCGCCCGCACCGCGTGGTCGTCCTCGCCCTCGACGGGCTGCTCCCCTTCGAACTGGGCATCCCGCACCGCATCTTCGGCCGCCCCCGGGACGCCCAGGGACGCCTGCTGTACGACGTCGTCACCTGCTCCGTCCGCCCGCCGGGCCCGGTGCGGACCGACGCCGACTTCGCCGTCCAGGTCGAGCACGGCCCCGAGGCCCTGGCCACCGCCGACACGGTGATCGTCCCGGCGTCGTACGAACTGGGCCCGGTCTTCGAGCAGGGCGTGCTCACCGGCGAACTGGCCGCCGCCCTCGCGCACATCCGCCCGGGCACCCGGCTCGCCTCGATCTGCACCGGCGTCTACGTCCTCGCCGCCGCCGGTCTCCTCGACGGCCGGCCGGCCACCACGCACTGGGCCGACGCCGACCGCCTCCAGCGCCTGTTCCCGCGGATCGAGGTCGACCCCGACGTCCTGTTCATCGACGACGGCGACGTGCTGACCTCCGCCGGTGTCGCGGCCGGCATCGACCTGTGCCTGCACATGGTGCGCCGCGACCACGGCACGGCGGTCGCCAACGACGTGGCCCGCCGCACGGTGGTACCGCCGCACCGCGACGGCGGTCAGGCGCAGTACATCCACCGGCCCGTGCCCGATCCGCAGCAGGCGACCACGACCTCGGCGCGCGCCTGGGCCCTGGGCCGTCTCCACGAGCCGATCCAGCTGCGGGACATGGCCGCCCAGGAGTCCATGTCCGTACGCACCTTCACCCGCCGCTTCCGTGAGGAGACCGGCGTCAGCCCCGGCCAGTGGCTCACCCAGCAGCGCGTGGAGCGGGCCCGCCACCTCCTGGAGTCCACCGACCGCTCCGTCGACCAGGTGGCCCGGGACGCGGGCTTCGGCACGGCCCAGTCGATGCGCCAGCACCTCCAGTCGGCCCTCGGGGTCACCCCCACCGCCTACCGGCGCACGTTCCGGGCGGAGAACGACCCCGCCGGCGCCGTCAGAACGTGAGCACCGCCCGCGCCACCCGCCCCGCCTCCGCGTCGGCGGCCGCCTTCTCGAAGTCCTCCACCGGGTAGGTCCGGGTGACCAGTTCGTCGAGCAGGAGGCACCCCCGGCGGTACAGCCCGGCGTACAGGGCGATGTCCCGCTGGGGGCGGGAGGAGCCGTAGCGGCAGCCCAGGACGGACTTGTCGAGGTACAGGGAGGAGACGCGGAAGGACGCCTCGGCCGTGGCGGGCGGGACCCCGAGCAGGACGGCCTGGCCGTGCCGGTCCAGCGCGTCGATCGCCTGGCGGATCAGCTCCACGCGGCCGACGCACTCGAAGGCGTGGTCCACGCCCGTGGGCAGGAGGTCGCGCACGCCCTCGGCCGAGGGGAGGAAGTCGGTCGCGCCGAACCGCCGCGCCGCCTCCTCCTTGGCCGGGTTGGCGTCGACGGCGACGATCCGCCCGGCGCCCGCCAGCCGGGCCCCCTGGAGCACGTTCAGGCCGATGCCGCCCGTGCCGATGACCAGGACGCTGTCGCCGCGGTCCACCCGCGCCCGGTTCAGCACGGCGCCCACGCCCGTCAGCACCCCGCACCCGATGAGCGCCGCCGACGTCATCGGCACGTCGCCGGGGATCGGGACCGCCTGCACGGCCTTGACCACCGTGCGTTCGGCGAACGCCGAGTTGGACGCGAACTGGTGCACCGGCGAGCCGCCGTGGCGGAACGGCCGGCCCGGGCGTCCGATGGCCCGCCGGCACATGGTGGGCCGTCCACGGTCGCAGTCCGCGCACGTACCGCAGTTCGCCAGGGTGGACAGCGCCACATGGTCACCGGGCGCGACATGGGTGACGCCCCCACCCACCGCCTCCACGACCCCGGCCCCCTCATGGCCCAGCACCACGGGAACGGGGAAGGGTATGGTCCCGTCCACCACCGACAGATCGCTGTGGCACAGCCCGGCCGCCGCGATCGCCACCCGCACCTCGCCCGGCCCCGGCTCCCGCACCTCCAGGTCCCTCACGACCCGGACCTGCTTCCCGTCGAAGATCACGCCTCGCATCACACGGCCCCCTTGGGCTCCCTGGGCAGACCGAGCACGCGCTCGGCGATGATCGTGCGCTGGATCTGGTCCGAGCCGCCGTAGATCGTGTCGGCCCGCGAGAACAGGAACAGGTGCTGGGCGGCGTCCAGTGCGTACGGCTCGGAGGCCGACCAGTCGCCGGGACCCACGGCCGCCTCCGCGCCCCGCACCAGCACCGCCAGTTCCCCGAGCCGCTGGTGCCAGCCGGCCCACAGCAGCTTGGCCACGCTCGGGGCGCCCGCGTCAGCCGAACCCCCCAGGGTGCGCAGGGCGTTCCAGCGCATCGTGCGCAGCTCGGCCCACTGCCACACGAGCCGTTCCCGTACGACGGGGTCCCGCACCGCGCCCGACTCCACGGCCGCCCGCACCACCGCGCCCAGTTCCCCGGCGAAGCAGATCTGCTGGGCCAGCGTGGACACTCCGCGTTCGAAGCCGAGCAGGCTCATGGCGACGCGCCAGCCGTCGCCCGCCCCGCCGACGACGTGCTCCGCGCGGGCGCCGTCGAAGAAGACCTCGTTGAAGTCGCTGGTGCCGGTCATCTGGCGGATGGGGCGGACCTCGATGCGGCCGGGCTGGTCCATGGGCACGAGCAGGAAGCTCAGCCCGTGGTGCCGCGCCGAGCCGGGCTCGGTCCTGGCCAGCACGAAACACCAGTCCGCCAGGTGTGCGAGCGACGTCCAGATCTTCTGCCCGGTGACGCGGTACGTACGGCCGTCCGGCTCGCGCACGGCCGCGGTACGGATCCCGGCCAGATCGGATCCGGCGCCGGGTTCGCTGTAGCCCTGGCACCAGAGTTCGTCACCGGCGGCGATCGGCGGGAGGAACCGGGACTTCTGCTCGTCGCTGCCGTGGGCGAGGAGCGTGGGCGCGAGCAGGTTCTCCCCGATGTGCCCGGACCGCGGCGGCGCCCCCGACCGCGCGTACTCCTCGGCCCAGACGACCTGCTGGGTGAGGGTGGCCCGGCGGTTCCCGTAACCGTCCTCGCCCCACCCGAGCCCGATCCACCCGGCCGCGCCGAGGGTGCGTTCCCAAGTGCGGCGGTCCTGAGCATCCTTGGCATGCGCCATCAACCAGTCGCGCGCCTCGGCGCGAAAGTCCTCATCCTCTTGCCCGAACCCGAACTCCACGCTCGACCGCCTCAGATTGGCCACGTCTTTGCACAGGGGCAGCGGGGCGACCCCCTCAGGGGCGCGGGGAACCGCCCGACCAGCCACACCCCACCCGCACCCGCACCCGCCACACAGCCCCCCGAGCTATTGGGCGTTCGGCCGCTCCCCCCGAGCCGCCGCCCTCTCCATCTCCCGCACCCGCTCCAGCATCGGCATCGGATCCACCCCCACCGAGCCGGGCAGGAACTGAGCGATCCCCTCCACGGTCCACCCGCCGGAGGCGTACGCGGCCCGCAGCTCCCTCGGCTGCGCCCACACCGCGATCTTCGCCCCAGCGACCGTGTAAACCTGCCCGGTGATCCCCTCCCGGGAGGCCGCGTCGGACAGCAGGTACACCACCAGCGCGGCGACGTCCTCCGGCTCCCCGATCTCCGCCAGTTCCGTCGGCACCCCCGCCGACATCCGGGTCCGCGCGACCGGCGCCACCGCGTTCGCGGTCACCCCGTACTTGTGCAGCCCGAGCGCCGCGCTGCGCACCAGCGAGATGATCCCGCCCTTCGCCGCGCTGTAGTTGGCCTGCGACACCGACCCCTGGTGGTTGCCGCTGGTGAAGCCGATCAGCGTCCCGGAGCGCTGCCCGCGCATCACCGCCGAGGCCGCCCGGAACACCGTGAACGTGCCCTTCAGGTGCGTCGCGACGACCGGGTCCCACTCCTCCTCGGTCATGTTGAACAGCATCCGCTCCCGCAGGATCCCGGCCACGCAGACGACCCCGTCCAGCCGCCCGTAGCACGCCAGCGCCACGTCGACGACCCGTTGCCCGCCCGCCATCGTGGAGATGTCGTCGGCGACGGCCACCGCCTCCCCGCCCGCCGCCTCGATCTCCTTGACGACGGCCTCGGCGACCTCGCTCGCCGGTGAGGCACCGTCGACGGCGACCCCGTAGTCGTTGACGACGACCTTCGCCCCCTCGGCCGCCGCGGCGCGCGCGACCGCCCGGCCGATGCCGCGCCCGGCACCCGTGACGGCGACGACCTTGCCTGCCAAGAAGTTCCCCACGCCCGGCCCCTTCCCGTCCCACGGTTTCTGACGGACCGTTAGATTGTCGGTTCCCGAATTCTACGACCCGTCAGATACGGGAAGACAAGCCCCGGGGAGGACTCATGTCGCTGCCGGACGCGTTCCACGACATCGCCAAGCGCGTGAACAACTGGGGGCGTTGGGGTGCCGACGACGAGATCGGCACACTGAACCTGATCACCGACGAGGTCGTCCGGGAGGCGGCGGCGGCCGTCCGCACCGGCCTCCGCGTCCCGCTGGCCCTGCCCCTCCAGCAGGACGGCGTGCAGACCGGAGCGATCCCCGGCCGCGTCAACCCCCTGCACACCATGGTGCAGATCAACCAGGAGGTCTTCGGGCCGGGCACGGTCGCGTGCAGCGACGACATCGTGACCATGGGACTCCAGGCGGCCACCCACTGGGACGCGCTGCCCCACGTCTCGCACTCGGGCCGGCTCTACAACGGCCGCCCGGCGCACACCGTCACCCCGCACGGCGGCGCCGGCTTCAGCGGCATCGGCACGGTGCGGCACGTCGTCTCACGGGGAGTGCTGCTGGACGTCGCCCGGGCCCGGGCCACCGAGCGGCTCGACGGCGGGTACGCCGTCACGCCCGAGGATCTGGACGCCGCGGAGGAACTGGCCGGCACCCGGGTGCGGGCCGGTGACGTCGTGCTCGTGCGGACCGGGCAGATCCGGAGCCTCCTGGCCGGGGACCGGCACGGCTACGCGTATCCGTCGCCGGGGCTGTCGATCCGTACGCCGGAGTGGTTCCACGCGCGCGACGTCGCGGCCGTCGCCAACGACACCCTGACCTTCGAGGTGTTCCCGCCGGAGGTGGAGGACCTCTGGCTGCCGGTGCACGCGCTCCACCTCGTGGAGATGGGCATGCCACAGGGCCAGAACTGGAATCTCGAAAAGTTGTCCACAGCCTGTGGAGAAGCGGGCCGGTACGCGTTCCTGCTGACGGCGACCCCCGAGCCGTTCACCGGGGCGACCGGCTCACCGGTGGCACCCGTCGCCGTCCTGTAGACGGCCCCGCGGACCGGCGGGCGGCGGGACTCGTCGCCGCACCGGGCCGCCACCGCCGCAGCTGGATGGCGGCGCCGCGCTGCTCGCCCCGAGCACGGCAGCGCGCGCCGCCACCCGACTCCGGCGCTCCCGCCCCGGCTCCCCGACCCTGAAGGGAGCCGACGCCGAATCACGACTCACACTCGCCGAGGGCTGCCGTCCACCGAAGCCCTCGTCGTCCCCTCTCGGCGAATCGCTGCCCCCAAGCGTGAGCAAGCGGTCACGAGCCGTCAACAGCCTTTCGGGGAAATGCCGCTTCTGCGGCTTTTGCCGGAGGCGCGCACGGAAGCACGTCCCGGCGCATCGCCGCATGCCCTGCCGGAACCCGCCGACGTCATGCACCCGTGCCCCGGCCCCGCCGCACGCACCCGCGGCATGTGCCGCCGCACACCGCGACCGGCGGACGCGGGCGACGAGCGGGGCCCCTACACCGCCTCGTACGCCAGCCCCTCGTAGGCCGCTCCGCCGCCGTACGCCGCCGCGCCACCGCACGGGGTCGTGAGATCGCGGGACTTCGGGCAGCGGTCCAGTTCGCACCAGATGCGCTTGCCGGTGGCCTCGACGCTCCATCCCCAGCGGTCGGCGAGGCCGTCGACGAGCGCCAAGCCCCGTCCGCCGGTCGCGTCGTCACCGGCGCACCGGGGCACGGGGGCCCGGCCGCTGCGGTCCGCGACCTCGAGACGGACGGTGGCCTCCTCCGTCACCACGGGAGGCAGGGACAGCCGCAGGACAGCGGCACGGCCGGTGTGCACGACGGCGTTGGTGACGAGCTCGGACACGAGCAGGATCAGCGTCTCGGCGAGGGGTTCATCGGCCTGTATGCCGGACCCGGCCAGGCGGGAGCGGGCCCACCGCCGGGCTCGCCCCACTTCTGCGGGGTCGGGCCGGATCTCCAGCTGCACTTGAAGCACCTGCACCGCTCACACCATCCGAACCGGCGGACACTTAGGCTCGCGCCTCACGAGGGCCACGATCGTAGCCATTTTCTGCATGGCCAGAACAACGGCCGGGACGAGGATCACGGAACGTGAATCCCTTGTGGGACAGCATGGTTGACGTACAGTCACGTCAACAAGCGCTTCGGGCATATTCCAGCGCGAAGGAGTACCTGTGCGGCATACTGTGCGACGCTCGCCGCGGGCAGTCGAACAGGCGGCGCCACGGGGTCGCACTGCGCTCGGAGCCACTCGCATCTGACACAAGGTACCGGAGCCGGCAATCGACTCCAGGCCGTAACGAGTCACACTGAGGACACAAGCCGATATCAACGCTCCGTGATGCCGCTGTGCCACGATCCGTGACATCTCCCGGAGGGCGTACGGCGACACCGCAGCCAGACGGCCCGTCAGACCGTTTCGGACGCCAGAGCCGCCGCGAGCAGCTCCTCACTCACCGTCACACCGCCCGCACGCTGGGTTCGAACCCATGCGCGTTTCAGATGCAGATGGACCTCGGACTCCCAGGTGAAGCCCATGCCGCCGTGCACCTGGAGACAGTCGCGGGCGCCGCGCACGGCGGCCTCGTCGGCGAGGAGCCGGGCCGCCGCGATGTCGGCCGGGTCGCCGGTGACGGCGGCGGCGTAGACCGCGGCGCGGGCCGTCTCGGTCCGGACCAGGATCCCGGCGCACAGGTGTGCCACCGCCTGGAAGGCCCCGACGGGCCGGCCGAACTGCTCGCGCACCCGGGCGTGTTGCGCCGCGAGTTCGCAGACGCGGGCGGCCGTGCCGAGTTGCTCGGCCGCGGTGAGCAGGATCGCGACGGGGTCGGGCGCGGGGCGGCGGGCGGGTACGCGGTGCAGGGGCGTCAGCGGGTCGACCGAGCGCAGGGGCACGGCCCCGGCGGCGTCCCCGCGGACGACGTCCGCCTCCGTCAGCCATTCCACGAGCCCGCCGTCCACGGCCGCCACGACCGTCTCCCCGGTGGCCGCGCCCGGTACGGCTCCGGCCGCGAGGTGGGTGGCGACGAGCGGCCCGGGCAGCAGCGCCCGCCCGGCCTCCTCGAACACCAACACGGCCTCCGGCAGCCCGAGTCCGACCCCGCCCTCCGCCTCCGGCAGCCGCAGAGCGAAGAACCCGAGCTCCCCGAGCCCCCGCCACAGCCCCCGATCCACCCGCGGCCCCCCACCCCCACGCCCGGCAGCACCACCGCCGTCGCCACCACCACGGCCGATCACCCGCCCCGCACTCGCTCTGTCGTCACCCTCCGCAACCACACGCCTCACACCGACCCCGTCACCACCACCTGCAACCTCACGCCTCACACCGGCCCCGTCACCACCACCTGCAACCTCACGCCCCACACCGGCCCCGGCTGCACCACCCCCGCCCTCACAACCCCCGTCAGCGCCACCCCCGTCAGCGCCACCCCCGTCCGCGCGGCCCTCCCCGGCAGCACCCCCACCGGCCGCCTCCACCGCCGCGCGCAGCGCCTGGGCGTCGAACCGTCGCGCGAGCACCTCGCGCACGCCGTCCCGTAGTGCGCGCTGGTCGTCCGTCAGCCGGAAGCGCACGGCGGCTCACCGTCCCCTGGGCAGGCCGAGGATGCGCTCGGCGATGATGTCGTGCTGGATCTGCGAGGTGCCGGCCGCGATGGTGTAGGACAGGGCGGACAGCCGGTCGAGGGTCCACGGGCGGTCCAGGTCCAGGCAGTCGGGCCCCAGGACCGCGGCGGCGGTGTCGTAGAGCTCCTGGCGGGCGTGCGAGTAGCGGAGCTTGAAAACGGAGCCGGAGGCGCCCGGCACTCCGCCCGTCGCCTCCGCCGCGCTGACGTTCCACTGCGTGAGCCGCCACAGTGCCCGGAACTCGGCGTGCAGCACGCCCAGCCGGCGCCGCAGTGCCGGGTCGTCCCACCGGCCGTTCTTGCGGGCCTCGACGGCCAGTTCGGCCAGCACGCGCCGGCAGGCCACGACCTCGCCCGCGAACGCCGTGCCGCGTTCGAAGGACAGCGTCACCATGGTCACGCGCCAGCCGTCGCCCTCGTCCCCGACCCGGTTCGCCACCGGCACCCGCACCTCGTCCAGGAACACCTCGGCGAACTCGGCCGAACCGGCGAGCGTCCGCAGCGGCCGTACGGTGATGCCGGGGGCGTCCATGGGCATCGCCAGCCAGGTGATGCCCCGGTGCCTGGGCGCCGCGGGGTCGGTGCGGACCAGCAGTTCGCACCAGTCGGCGACTTCCGCGTGGGAGGTCCAGATCTTGGAGCCGGTCACCACGTAGGCGTCGCCGTCGCGGCGGGCGCGGGTGCGAAGCGCCGCGAGGTCGGACCCGGCGTCCGGTTCGCTGAAGCCCTGGCACCAGACCTCCTCGCCGCGCAGGATCGGCGGCAGCCAGCGCTCCCGCTGCTCCGGGGTGCCCTCGGCGGCGATGGTCGGACCGGCGTGCAGCAGGCCCACGAAGTTGGCGCCGACGTAGGGTGCGCCCGCCTTCTCGGTCTCCTCCAGGAAGATCAGGCGGGTCGTCGGGGAGGCGTCCCAGTGGACGTCGGCGTACCCGGCGTCGTGGAGCCGGCGCTGCCAGCCGAGGTCGTAGGCGCGTCGCCCAGGCCAGTCGCCGGGGGACGGCTTGGGCGGGAGCGAGGGGAGCACCCCCGCGAGCCACTCCCGCAGCCGGGCCCGGAAGGCGGCCTCCTCGGGTGTGTCCGACAGGTCCATCAGCGGTCGAGGTCCAGGTCGAGCATCCGGATGGCGTTGCCCCGCATCAGCTTGTACACCGTCTCGTCGTCGATGCCCTCGACGTGTTCGAGGGCGACCTCCTTGGTGTGCGGGAAGGTCGAGTCGACGTGCGGGTAGTCGGTCTCGAAGGTGGCGTTGTCGCGGCCCACCACGTCCAGGGACGCCACCCCGTGCCGGTCGCGGAAGAAGCAGCAGAAGATCTGCCGGTAGTAGTACGTGGACGGCGGCTCCGGGACGGTGTCGCGCACCCCGCCCCAGGCGCGGTGCTCCTGCCAGACGTCGTCGGCGCGCTCCAGGGCGTAGGGGATCCAGCCCATCTGGCCCTCGGAGTAGGCCAGTTTGAGGCGCGGGAAGCGGACCAGGACGCCGCTGAAGAGGAAGTCCATCATCGAGGCCATCGCGTTGTTGAAGCTGAGTGAGGCCTGGACGGCGGGCGGGGCGTCCGGGGAGGCGGCGGGCATCTGGGAGCTGCTGCCGATGTGCATGTTGACGACCGTCCCGGTCTCCTGGCAGGCCGCGAAGAACGGGTCCCAGTGGCCGGAGTGGATGGACGGCAGTCCGAGGTGGGTGGGGATCTCGGAGAAGGTCACCGCGCGCACCCCGCGGGCGGCGTTGCGGTGGATCTCCCCCACCGCCAGGCCGACGTCCCACAGCGGGATCAGGCACAGCGGGATGAGCCGCCCGCCGCTGTCGCCGCACCACTCCTCGACCATCCAGTCGTTGTAGGCGCGCACACAGGCGAGGGCGACCTCCTTGTCGTGCGCCTCGGCGAAGGTCTGGCCGCAGAAGCGCGGGAAGGTGGGGAAGCACAGGCTCGCCTCGACGTGGTTGAGGTCCATGTCCTTCAGGCGTTCCTTCGGGTCCCAGCAGCCGGGCCGCATCTCCTCGCGGGTGATGCCCTCCAGGGTCATCGCGTCGCGGTCGAAGCCGACGGCGGCGATGTTGCGCTTGTACGGGAACTTCAGGTCCTCGTAGACCCACCAGTCGGTGGGCGGCCCGTCCGGGTCCATGGTGATGCGGTACGTGGCGCCGACGTAGGCGAGTTCACCGATGCCGGCGGTCACCGCCCGGGGACCGCGCTCGCGGTACTTGGCCGGCAGCCAGGTGTCGAAGAGGTGGGCGGGTTCGATCACGTGGTCGTCGACGCTGATGATGCGGGGCAGTTCGGTCGCCATGGGTGCCCTCCGCCGGACGGTATTTATCTGATGGCTCGTCAGATAGCATCGCACCTGACGACCCGTCAGCCAAGGACCTGCCGAGCAGCAAGGGGGCAGCCGTGAACGACACCCCGCACGCCCTGAGCGCGTCCCGCACGCTGTGGGAGCTGGTCACCCGCCGCGCGACCCTCACCCCCGGCCGCCCGCTCTTCCTCCAGGACGACCGGACGCTGACCTTCGGCGCTCTGCACGCCCGGGCCGAGCGCGTCGCGGCCGGTCTGTACGGCATGGGCGTACGCCCCGGCACGGTGGTCGCCTGGCAGTTGCCCACCCGCATCGAGACGGCCGTGCTGTCCTTCGCCCTGGCCCGGCTCGGCGCCGTGCAGACGCCGGTGATCCCCTTCTACCGGGACCGCGAGGTCGGCTTCGCGCTGCGCGAGTCGAGGGCCGAGTTCTTCGCGGTGCCGGGCACCTGGCGCGGCTTCGACCACGCGGAGATGGCCCGGCGGCTCGGCGCGAAGGGCGTCTTCGAGGCCTACGACGACCTGCCCGACGGCGATCCGTCCCTGCTGCCTCCGCCGCCCGCCGACGGCACCGCCGTGCGCTGGATCTACTGGACGTCCGGCACGACCTCCGACCCCAAGGGCGTGCTGCACACGGACCGTTCGCTGCTCGCGGGCGGTTCCTGCCTGGCGCACGCGCTGCGCCCCTCGGCACGGGACGTGGGCTCGATCGCCTTCCCGTACGCCCACATCGGCGGGCCCGACTACACGGTGATGCTGCTGCTGTACGGCTTCCCGGCGGTGCTGTTCGAGCAGTTCGCGCTGCCGGAGGCGCTGGCGGCGTACCGCGCGCACGGGGTGACCATGGCGGGCGGGTCGACGGCGTTCTACTCGATGTTCCTCGCGGAGCAGCGCAAGCGCCCGGGCGAGCCGGTGGTGCCGTCACTGCGGCTGCTGGCGGGCGGCGGGGCACCCAAGCCACCGGAGCTGTACCACGCCGTGGTGCGCGAGATGGGCGTGCAACTCACCCACGGGTACGGCATGACCGAGGTGCCGATGATCACCATGGGCGCGCCCGACGACGAGCCCGAGCTGCTGGCCACGACCGAGGGACGGCCACCGCAGGGGATGGAGATCCGGATCGTGGACGGGGAGGTGCGGCTGCGCGGGGAGGCCGTGTGCCGCGGCTATCTGGATCCGGGGCAGACTGCGGAGGCCTTCGACGAGGACGGGTTCCTGCGCACCGGCGATCTCGGCCGGCTCACGGACACCGGGCACCTGGTGCTCACCGGCCGGCTGAAGGACGTGATCATCCGCAAGGGCGAGAACATCTCGGCCCAGGAGATCGAGGACCTGCTGCACCGGCATCCGGCGGTCGGGGACGCGGCGGTGATCGGCCTGCCCGACGCGGCGCGCGGCGAGCTGGTGTGCGCGGTGGTGGAACAGCCGCCGGGGGCGGGGGCCTTGACCCTCGCCGACGTCACCGCCTTCCTGCGCGCCGAGGGCCTGTCGGTGCACAAGCTGCCGGAGCGGCTGGAGGTGGTGGACGCCCTTCCGCGGGGCGAGACCCTGCGGAAGGTGCTGAAGTACAAGCTCCGCGAGCGCTACGCGGGCACGTGACCCGCCGCGGGCAGGCCCCCGGGGTCGCGAGGAACGGCGCGAACAACGACCCCCTGGGGGCGCGGGGAACCGCGCGAACAACGACCCCCTGGGGGCGCGGGGAACGGCGCGAACAACCACCGACAGCCCGCAGCTGTCCGCCCGTGAACAACCCCTACGGCGCAGGGGCGCCGGCAAGGGCGCGGTCGCGTGGCCCTACTCGGGCACGGTGAAGTAGCGGGCGAACGCGGGCACGACATCGGCCTCGCCGACCTTGCCGTCGTCGTCCGTGTCGAGCGCGGCGGCGGCCGGTCCGGCGGCGTCCTCGGGGACGCCCAGGCACTTCAGGACGCGTCCGGCCTCCTCGACCGTCGCCGCGCCGTCGCCGTCGGTGTCCGCGACGTCCAGGGCCGCGTGCAGGAAGGGGCGGGCGATCTCGGCGAACCGGTCGGGGTTGTCACGCAGGCGCTTGACCGCGCCGTTGACGAACTCCTCGCGCGTGATGCGCTGGTCGCCGTCGCGGTCCGCTATCCCGGCCATGCCCTGCCAGAACGCCTCGGCACCGCCGTACAGGGCCTGGCCCTTGTCGGACCGGGCCGCCACGGCGAACTCCGTGAGCAGCGCCTTGGCCGCGCCGTAGAAGTCCTCGCGGTCGATGTAGCCGTTGCCGTCCTGGTCGAAGGTGGCGAACCGGGCGGCGATCCTGCGCTCGTACTCGCTGCTGACCATGTCTCTCTCGGGCCGCCTTACGTCGGGTGGGGTACGTCTCGGTCGGAGCGTACGACGGGGGGCGCCGTTCGGGCGCGGGAAAACGTCACTTGTGCCAAGACCGGGGGAATTCCGGGACAACGGCGTGCCGGAACGGCGACATCCGCCGTACCGTGCGTCATCGGGCCGTCACGCGGACAGGGGTTCGCCCTCGTCGCCGAGGGCCGCCTCCACATCGCCGTACACGTCGAACAGCCTGCGGACGCCCAGCGCGCCGAGCACCCGGTTGACGTGGGACCCGTCGGCCGCGCCGCGGGCGGGCAGCACGAGGCGCAGCCGGCCCTGGCACGAGCGGATCAGCCGGCGGGCCGCGATGAGCACGCCGACGCCGCTGGAGTCGCAGAAGAACACCTCGGACAGGTCCAGGACGAGAGCGTGGTGCCCTTCGGCCACCACGTCGTGCACGCGCTGGCGCAGCACCGGTGACGTCACCAGATCCAGCTCGCCCGACACCTGGAGCACGGCCCATTCGCCCTGCTCGCCGCTGGTCACTTTGAAGGTCACCACCACGCCCTTCGATCGCCAAACCGGAAGCAGACCCTACGCTTCCTTGCAGCGCGGCTGCCCAGCGGCGGTTCCCTGAAACGCAACCCGGAAAACGGATCCCCCGCGAAAGAGGCTTGTTTTGTTCGGCTTCGATCCTGTTCGATCCTTATCAGTCGGGCCTGTTCGCGGGTCGGTGGGGTAGGCGCGAGCCCAAAGGCACCCGGTGCGCGCGAGGGCGGCCCCCTACCACCTGCGGCCGGTCAGGGGGCGCACATTGCCACAAAGGGGCGTGCGCGACCGGACGTGCCGACTACATTCGAGGAGACGCCGGACACAGGCTGGACACAGCACGGGCGCGGGACACGAGCAGGGGGTGAGAGGGCCGCATGGCGAAAAAGGACGTACCGCCCCGCTGGGACCGCACGATGCAGCAGCGGCTCGCCCGCGGCGAAGCGGCCGCCCTCGGCGAGCTCTACGACCGGTTCGCCTCCCTCGTGCACGGCCTCGCCCACCGCGTGCTCGGCGACGAGCGCGCCGCCGACGGCATCACCCGTGAGGTCTTCGCCCACGTCTGGGAGCATCCCGACTCCTACGACCCCCGGCAGGGCCCGTTGCGCACCTGGGTCGCGACCCTGACGCACCGGCTCGCGGTGCAGCGGCTGCGCGCCACCGAGACCGCCGCCCTCGCCCGGGACGGCGGCGGCACGGCGGAGGAACTGGAGCGCAGGGTGCGCCGCGCCTCGGTCGCCGCCCGCGCCGACTACATCGTCCAGTCCATGCCGGTCCCGCTGCGCTCGGCCCTGGAGCGGGCCTACTTCCAGCGCCGCGACTACCGCCAGACGGCCACCGACCTCGGCATCACCGAGGACGAGGCCCGCCGCCGCCTCCGGCTCGGCCTGCAACTGCTCTCCACCGCCCATGACACCGAACCACCGGGCGCCCCGCCCGGATACGGGGGTGCGGTGTGAACGGCCCGGACCGCTTCGAGGCGTACGACGGCGACGAGGGGGAGAACGGCCACGAGGAGCAGGCCGACCACCGCGATGAGAACGGCGTCCGGCGCGATGAGAACGGCATCCGGGACGAGGGCGACATGGAGGACGAGGACCGTGTGCGGGACGGGAGCGGCACCCCGCGTGCGAACGGCGCGGGCGCACACGGCACCTCCTTCGGCCCGGGCGGCTCCGGCCGGCCGGACGAGCCGGTGCCGGACGGCTCCGACGGGCAGGGCCGGGTCGAGCCCGGGGGACCCGCGGAACGGGGGCGTCCGCCGCGGATACCCACGCCCCGGGCCTCCGTCGAGGACAGCGGACTGCCGCTGCCCGCGTCGGCGGACCCCGGCGACACCGCACCGCCGCCCGCCCCGCCCGTCTTCGCACACCCCGTGCTGAAGGCCCTGCTGGGCGCCTGGGCGCTGGCCGCGTGCACGGCCGAGGAGGCCATGGCCGTCGAGGAGCACCTCGGCGCGTGCGGCTCCTGCGCCGACGAGGCCCGGCGGCTGCGCGAGGCGGTCGGACTGCTGCAACGCCCCGAGAGCCTCGACCTCGACCCGGGGCTGCGCACCCGCGTCCTGGACACCTGCCTGGAGCGGCGCCCGCCGCGCGTCCCGGTACCGGAGTGGGCCGCCGCGTACGACGCCGAGACCGCGCGCCTGGACGCGCTGCTGCAGGACTTCGGTGACGCCGAGTGGCACGCGCCGGTACGGCTGCGCTGGTTCCGCTCCGACGAGTCGACGAGCCGCCGCACGACCGTCGCCGGGGTCATCGCGCACCTGCTCAGCGTCGACGGACTGGTGGGGGTCGCGCTCGGTCTGGACGACCCGCTGGGCGACACCCCGGCCCGGCGTCCGACACCGGCGGCCCGCACCGAGGCGTTCTGGCACGCCTCCCACTTCCCGCCCACCCGGTCCGTCCGCGCGCCCTGGCGGGAGCAGAGCCACAGCCTCGTGCGCACGGTGTCCTTCACGGGCGGCGCCGCCGAGCGGACGCCGGTGCCGTACGGCGACTTCGAACTGCCGCTGCCCGACGCGATGCTGGACCGCGCCTTCGAGTGCTGGGTGCACGCGGAGGACATCGCCGACGCCGTCGACTACCCCTACGACCCGCCGTCGCCACGCCATCTGCACCGCATGATCGACCTGGCGGCCCGCATGCTGCCGACGGCCCTGGCCGAGCGCCGCCGGGCCGGTCTGGCCGCCCCGGCCCCCCACCGCCACCTGGTCGCCGCCGGCGAACCGGGCCGCAGTCTCCGACTGGAGATCGAGGGCTCCGGCGGCGGCGAGTGGCTGATCCCGCTGGACTCCCCCGCGGCGAAGGGCTCCGCCGAGCACGAGGTGGCCCACGTGGCCCTGGACGGCGTCGAGTTCTGCCGCCTGGCCGCCGGCCACGTCCCTCCCCAGGAAGCGGCCGCGGGCCAAGTGGGAGACAAACAGGCGATCAGAGACGTCCTGTTCGCGGCGGCGTCACTGAGCAGGATGTGAGGTTCTCGGGGGCGCGGGGAACTGCGCGAACAACCCCACACCACCCGCACCCGCCCCCCGAACGGAACGACCCGGGCTCCTAGGCGAAAATCACCGTCCGCCGCCCATTGAGCAGAATCCTCCGCTCGGCATGCCACTTCACGGCCCGGGCCAGCGCCTGGCACTCCACATCCCGCCCGATCGCGACCAGCCCCTCGGGCGTCACGTCATGCCCGACCCGCTCGACCTCCTGCTCGATGATCGGCCCCTCGTCGAGATCGGCCGTCACGTAGTGCGCCGTCGCACCGATCAGCTTCACACCCCGCGCGTGAGCCTGGTGATACGGCTTCGCCCCCTTGAAGCTCGGCAGGAACGAGTGGTGGATGTTGATGATCCGCCCGGACAGCGCCTTGCACAGGTCGTCCGACAGCACCTGCATGTACCGGGCGAGCACCACCAGCTCGACGCCCTCCTCGCGCACGATGTCGAGCAGCCGCCCCTCCGCCTCGGACTTCGTGTCCTTCGTCACCGGAATGTGGTGGAAGGGGATGTTGTACGAGCCCACCAGCTCGGCGAAGTCCGTATGGTTCGACACCACTCCGGCGATCTCCACCGGCAGCGCCCCGGTCCGCGCCCGGAACAGCAGGTCGTTCAGGCAGTGCCCGAACTTGCTGACCATCAGCAGGATGCGCATCTTCTGGTCGCCCCGGTTGATCTGCCACTCCATCTGGAAGGAGTCACCGATCGCCGCGAAGCTCGCCCGCAGCTTCTCCACGGTCACCGGGGCGTCCGCCGAGAAGTGCACCCGCATGAAGAACAGTCCCGTGTCGTGGTCGCCGAACTGCTGACTGTCCTCGATGTTGCAACCGGTCATGAACAGGTAGCTCGACACGGCGTGCACGATGCCCTTGCGGTCAGGGCAGGAAAGGGTGAGGACGTACTGGTCGGCCGGGACCGCGGCGCTGGTGGACTGCTCGTTCATGCAGGACAGGTTCCCACAAGGACCGACAGCACCGGCAATCGTCCCGCAGGGCGGACCTCGCCGGGGAGAACCGCTAGGCGGACCTCGTCATGAGCCGCAGCACGTCCAGGCTGCGCGGCGCCGCGTCCGGCTCCTCGCCGTCGCTCGCGGCGAGCCGCACGTGCGCGTCCCGGGCCGCCTGGACCGCCTCCGGCCACGCCTCGTGCTCCAGGTACGCGGCGACCGGTGCGTCGGGGCCGACCTGGTGCATGATCCGCAGCACCCGCAGCACCGCCGTGTCGACGAGGGCCGCCTCCTGCGGGTCCCGGAAGATCGTGCCGACGTACTTCTCGGCGGACCAGTGGTCCAGCCAGGTGTCCTCGACCAGCCGGTACACCGCGTCGGTCACGTCGCCGTAGCCGTCCACACCGGCCAGCCAGACGTCCCGCTGGAACCCGGGATCGGAGAGCATGTGCAGCGCCGAGCGCACGTTGCTGCGCCAGCGCCACCACGGCATGTCGTTGACAGGCATGCCGCCCATGGTGGAGGAGCGACGGCCACGACGGGAAGAGTTCTCCGAAGCTTGCACGGTCATCGATCGTACGTTCCCCTCCATGTCGTTCCCGCAGGCCCCCGTAATTCACCCGCGCGTCACTCATTGTTGACCAGAGATGACGCATGGGTTAGTCGTGTGGCGGAATCGTGCGTAAGCATGACCGGCAGGCGACGCACCCGCAGCACCATCCTCCCCGGCCTCCTCACCCGACACGCCAGAGGCGCCGTCCTCACCGCGGGCACGGCGGTCGCGTGCGCGTCGCTCCTCGCCGGATGCGGGGTCGTCCCCGGCACCACGGGGGGAGTCGGGGACGACGACACCGTCACCGTCATGACCTGGGCCCCGCAGGACACCAAGGCCACCAACAAGCCCGGCATGCCCGCCTTCGCCCGCGCCTACGCCCGCTGGATCAACGCCAACGGCGGCATCAACGGCCGCAAGCTCACCGTGCTGACCTGCAACGACCACAACGACAGCGTGGCCGCCGCGAAGTGCGCCCGGCGCGCCGTCAAGGAGAACGTGGCCGCGGTCGTCGGCTCCTACAGCCAGTACGCGGACTCCTTCTTCCCCTCGCTGGAGGGCGCGGGCATCCCCTACATCGGCGGCTACGGCATCACCAACGCCGAGTTCACCAGCCCCCTGTCCTACCCCGTCAACGGCGGGCAGCCCGCGCTGCTCGCCGGTCTGGGCAGCGCCCTCGCCGACTGCGGACCCGTCACGCTGATCCGGCCCGACACCATCGCGGGCGACCAGCTGCCCCCGCTGCTCGACTCCGGTCTGAAAGCGGGCGGGCACCGGGCCTCGACCGACCAGCGCGCGGCGGAGGACGCCACCGAGTACGACGGACAGGCCGGCCGGGCCCTGCGCACGACCACCGCCGGCGCGACCGACGACGGGTGCGTGGTGCCCGCGCTGGGGGACCGCAACGGCACCTTCATGGACTCGTTCCGGCGGGCTCGCGAGGACTACCCCGAGGTGCGGACGGCCACCGTGCTGGGCAGCGTCGACCAGACGGTGATCGACGCGACCGGCGGGGCGTCGGGGCCCTACGAGGGCTCGTACATCACCGGCTGGTACCCGGTGGCGACCGATCCGCGCTGGGACGGGATGAAGCGGGTGATCCGCGAGCAGGCCTTCGGCGACAACCGCATCGACCCCGCGGACGCCGGAGTGCAGACCACGTGGATCGCCTACACGGTGTTCCGGCAGGTCGTCGAGTCGCTCGGTGACGGTGAGGTGAGTGCCGACACGGTGGCCGAGGCCCTGGACGACGGTCTGGAGGTCGAGACGGGCGGGCTCACCCCGACGCTGCGGTGGCGCTTCCAGGACAAGCTCGCGGGGGTGGGCTTCCCCCGCCTGGTCAACGCGAACGTGACTCTTCAGGTGGTGCGGGACGGGCGGCTCGTCGCGGCCCGCAAGGGCTTCGTCGACACGACGAGGACACTGGAGAACGCCGACGTGAACTACTGAGCGTCCCCGCCCGGTGGTTCACGCCGGGCGGACCGCCCCGTCACAGCTGCGTCGGCTGGCGCTCGGTCAGGCCGTACTTCCTGGCGATGCCGTTCCACAGCCCGGCCGCCTTGGCCTTCTCCGTGCTGGCGATGCCGCTGGCCCGGTTGCCCGCCTGGGTCTGGCCCGTGGCGCGGGCCTGGCCCTTCTTGCAGCCCTTCTTGCCGGCCGTCTGGTCGGCCCAGGCCGCGTAGTGGTTGTCGGCCGACGCGGAGGCCTGCCAGGCCTTGGTGAGGGCGGTGGTCAGCGCGGCGTGGTCGGGCAGCTTGTCGACCTCGATGCCGGAGAGCCGGGTCACCAGCGAGGTGCGCTGCTTGGCCGCGTCACGCAGGTCCTTGGCGGCCCCGGGGAGGTCGTCGCAGCGCTTGACGTCGGCGACCGCGTTGATCACCGTGCTGCGGCTGTTGCCGCTGTCGGCGAGCAGCTTGTCCAGCTCGACCGCCTGGGCCCGGGCCGGGTCGGCCGACGGCGAGGCGGAGTCGTCCGACGCGGGCGCGGACGCGGCCACGGTCTTGTTGTCGTCGCCGTCGTCGTCACCGCCGCCCCCGCCTCCGGCGAGCAGCGCGCCCGCGCCGACACCGAGGACGGCGATGCCGATGCCGACGGCGGCGATGACGGGGACGCGCGATCCGGTGCGGCCCCCGCGCGAGCGGCCTCCGGCGGGCGGGGCGTGGGACGGCTGGGGAGCGCCGTAGGGGGCCTGCGGCGGGGACTGCGGCTGCTCGATGCGCGGCATCTGCTGCGTGGCCCCGGCGGGGCTCTCGCCGCCCCGGTCGTCGCGGAAGAGGTTCTCGAAGCCGGCGGGCGGCTGCTTGTCGCCGCCGGGCACCGGTGGGATGTACTGCGTCGCCTCGGCGTCCGGATGCGAGGCCGGCGGCAGCGGCCCCGCGCCGGCCCGGGGCCCGGTGCCGAGGAACCGCGTCGCCTCCGGGTCCTCCCCGGTGGGCATCTCGGGCGGCAGCGCCCCCGGGGCCACCGGGGGTATGTACTGGGTCGCCCCCTCGTCGGCGGCCGGAGCGACGGGCGGCAGATACTGCGTGGCCGCGGCGGCGTCGCCCGCGACGGGCGGTATGTACCGGGTCGCGCCCTCGTCCGCGGGCGCGGGCAGAGGCCCGCCCCCTGCCGGGGCCCCGTACGCCCCGGAGGCCGGCGGCAGGCCACCCCCGTAGGCATCGGCACCCGACTGCTGCGGGGCACTCCCGTAGGCGTCGCCGCCCTGCTGCTGAGGGGCACTCCCGTACGCGTCGCCGCCCTGCTGCTGGGCACCCCCATAGGCGCCGGTGCCCTGCTGCTGCGGGGCACCCCCGTACGCGTCACCGCCCTGCTGCGGGGCACCCCCGTACGCGTCACCGCCCTGCTGCTGGGCGCCCCCGTATCCGCCGGTGCCCTGCTGCGGTGCGCCCTGGTAGGCGTCCGCGCCCTGCTGCTGCGCGGCTCCCGCGCCCGGGGTTCCGTACGAGGCGTAACCGTCCGGGCCCGGGGCCTGGCCGCCCTCCGGGGGGAGGGCGCCCGGGGCCTGGGCGTCCCACGCGGGCTGCTCCGGCGTACCCCACTGCTGGGGCGGGGACTGCCAGCCCTGGCCCGGCGGCGGGGGCGGGGTCTGCTGCTGGTCGGGGCCCCACGGCAGGCCCCAGGTCTGGCCCTCCGCGGGGGCCGACGCCTGCGGCTCGCCCGCCGAGGGCGGGGCGGGCCGGCGGCCGGGAGCGTCGGCGGGTCCGCCCGTCATGCCCGGCAGCAGGGGTTCGCCACCGTCCGAGGGCAGCACGATGCCTTCGCGCGCGGGGCGCGCCGAGGGCTCCTCGCCCTGTCCACTCTGCGTCACCGGGACTCCTACTAATGGGGGACCTTGTGAATCGTCGGGTCACGCTACCGGGTCCCCGGAGCCCCGTGCCACGCAGCACAGGGCCCGACCGCTCGCCCTGTGAGCGCGGTAACACCGGCGGCTCACGGCATGTCGCCCACGTCACCTCCCTCGCACCCGGCGGCCGTTTCCCTGACGTTCACGCATGCGCGGACCCTGTGTTCACGCCGCCGCCTGCACGTCGAGCCGCGCCCCGAACTCCCGCACCACCGCCTCGTCCCGGTACGGCTCCAGCCGCTGCTGGAAGTCCTCCAGGTACTCGGCGCCCCGGTTCGAGCGCAGCCCCTCCAGCAACTCCACGGCCTTCATGCCGGTGTTGCACGCCTCCTCGATCTCACGCTGCTGCACCTGTGCCGTGGCGAGCAGCACATAGCCGATGGCCCGGCGGCGCGCCCGTGTGCGGGGGTGCCCGGCCAGCGACTCCTGCGCGCACCGGGCCGCCGCGTCGGCCTGACCGAGGTCCCGGTGGCAGTGGGCCAACTCGTCGGCCAGATAGGCCTCGTCGAAGTGCGCGATCCACACCGGGTCGTCACCGGCGGCCGGGTCGGCCGCCTCCAGGGCGCTCACCGCGCGCCCCGCCGAGGAATGCGCGGCGCGCACGTCGCCCATGAGGGCGTGCCCGCGCGCCTCCGCCGCGAGGAACATCGACTCCGCCCGCGGCGACACGCGCCCGCGCGCCCCCTCCTGCGCCGCCCGCGCCAACTGCGCGATCTCCCGCGGGTTTCCGAGCTGCGCGGCGAGATGGCTCATGGACGCCGCGAGGACGTACCCGCCGTAGCCGCGGTCCCCGGCGGCCTGCGCCAGCCGCAGCGCCTGGATGTAGTAGCGCTGGGCCAGGCCGGGCTGCCCGGTGTCGACGGCCATGTACCCGGCGAGCTCCGTCAGCCGGGCCACGGCGGCGAACAGGTCCCGCCCGACCGCCTCCCGGTACGACCCCGCCAGCAGTCCCGAGACCACGCTGTTGAGGTAGTGCACGACCACCGGCCGCACATGCCCGCTGCCGTACTGGTGGTCGAGGTCCACCAGCGCCTGCGTCATGGCCTGCACGGCCTGTACGTCGGACTGCCCGACCCGCGGCCCGGCCGAGCGCGACACCTGCGCGTCGGGCGCGGAGATCAGCCAGTCCCGGCTGGGCTCGACCAGCGCCGACGAGGCGACGGAGGAGCCGGACAGGAAGTCCCGCCGCCCCACGTCGCTGCGCCACAGCTCGCAGACCTGCTCGATGGCGCCCAGTACCGTCGGCGAGAACTGGAGGCCCACGCCCGAGGCGAGGTTCTTGCCGTTGGCCATCCCGATCTCGTCGATCGTGACCGTGCGGCCGAGCTTGCGGCCCAGGGCCTCGGCGATGATCGCCGGTGCGCGGCCCCGCGGCTGCTGTCCGCGCAGCCAGCGCGCCACCGACGTCTTGTCGTAGCGCAGGTCGAGGCCGTGCTCGGCTCCGCACATGTTGACCCGGCGGGCCAGGCCCGCGTTGGAGCATCCGGCTTCCTGGATGAGCGCCTGGAGCCGTTCGTTCGGCTGCCGGGCGACGAGCGGCCTTGCGGCCATGGCGTACCCCCTGAGGCTGCGGTGCCTGCCCACGCACCGAGTTGACGTGTCTTCCGCGGCCGAACCCCTCACGTCCCGGCGAAAAGATCCGGCCGTGAAGATCAATGCCCCGCCGACCAGGCGAAAATGCGAGGCATGTGAGGAATGCCGGGGTAACGGCTGGTGCCGGCCCCACTCGTGGCTACCCAGCCCCGGCCACCGTTCCTCCTGCGCGCCCCCGCACATGCACCCATGCGCCCCGGGAACAGGGGCGATGCTCTCCCCCGCGCACGCGGGCGGGCGTAACCCCTGGTGACGACCAGAGTTGTGTTCATCGTGGAAGAGACGATCGCCGGCACCGAAGCCGCTCAGATCCCGAAGCAGCGCGGGGAATCGCTGCTGGAGACCGCCGTCCGCTACGCCGAGGAGCGCCACTGGGACGTGTTCCCCGGCACCTGGCTGGAAGCCGTCGACGGCAGCCAGCGCTGCTCCTGCGGTGACGCGGCGTGTCCGGCGCCCGGGTCGCACCCGGCGCGTCCGGACTGGGCGACGCAGGCGACGGGCAGTGCGACGGTCGCGCGGCGCATGTGGCAGAAGCAGCCGACGGCGTCGATCCTGCTGCCGACAGGGCGGACGTTCGACGCGATCTCCGTGCCGGAGACGGCCGGGTTCCTGGCGCTGGCGCGGATGGAGCGGATGGAGCTGACGCTCGGGCCGGTGACGCTCACACCGGACCGGCGGATGGAGTTCTTCGTGCTGCCGGGGGCCGGGGTGAAGGTGCCCGACCTGGTGCGGAAGCTGGGGTGGTCGGTGTCGTCGCTGGATCTGACGGTGCTGGGTGAGGGGGCGTACGTGGCCGCGCCGCCCACGCGGTTCGGGTCCCGCGGGGCCGTGCAGTGGGCCTGCCGGCCGACCCCGGCGAATCGGTGGCTGCCGGACGCGGAGGAGTTGATCTCGCCGTTGGCCTATGCGTGCGGCAGGGATCGGTAGGCGCCCATTCGTCTGCCCCTTCGCGTTGTGTGGCGACTGCGGGCCGTCCGTGGTTGATCACGCCCACGCGGCGGAGCCGCATAGCGGGTACAGCCCCGCACCCCCGAGGCATCACCGAAACCGTAGGGTGCACGGTGACGGAGGGAGGCGCGGTGGGATCCAGCGCTGTGCGTGTGCGGGGGCTCTGGAAGCGGTTCGGGCAGCAGGTCGCTGTTGCCGGGGTCGATCTCGAGTTGCCCGCGGGCAAGTTCATCGGGCTCGTCGGGCCGAACGGGGCCGGGAAGACCACCACCTTGTCGATGGTGACCGGGCTGCTGCGCCCCGACCAGGGGACCGTCGAGGTGGTCGGGCACGACGTGTGGCGGGACCCCGTCGAGGTGAAGGCCCGGATCGGGGTGCTGCCGGAGGGGCTGCGGCTGTTCGAGCGGCTGTCGGGGCGGGAACTGCTGGCCTACAACGGGCGGTTGCGCGGACTGCCCGGTGCCGAGGTCGACAAGCGGGCCACCCAGCTGCTGGACGTCCTCGACCTGGCCGGGGCCCAGCACAAGCTGGTCGTCGACTACTCGACCGGCATGCGCAAGAAGATCGGGCTCGCCACCGCGCTCCTCCACAATCCCGAAGTTCTCTTCCTGGACGAGCCGTTCGAGGGCGTCGACCCGGTCTCCGCGCAGACCATCCGGGGCGTCCTGGAGCGGTACACCGCCTCGGGCGCCACGGTCGTGTTCTCTTCCCACGTCATGGAGCTCGTCGAGTCGCTGTGCGACTGGGTCGCGGTGATGGCCGCGGGGCGGATCCGCGCCACCGGCACCCTTGCCGAGGTGCGCGGGGACGCGCCCTCGCTGCAGCGGGCGTTCCTCGAACTCGTCGGCGCGCAGAGCCGGGACGCCGGCTCCGACCTCGACTGGCTGGGCGGAGGGGCGCGGTGAGCACCCCCGCGCTCACCCCCGTCTTCGTCCGGCTGAAGCTGTCGCTGCTGCGCAACGGGCTGCGGCAGTCCGGCGGGCGCAAGGCCGCGTACATCACCTCGGCCGTCTTCGCGCTGCTGTTCGCCGCGCTCCAGCTGATCGGGCTGATCGCGCTGCGCGGGCACGCGCACGCCGAGTCGGTGGTGGTGCTCGCCGTGGCGGTGCTGGGGCTCGGGTGGGCGGTGATGCCGCTGTTCTTCCCCAGCGGTGACGAGACCCTCGACCCGACCCGGCTGGTGATGCTGCCGCTGCGGCCCCGGCCGCTGGTCCGGGCGCTGCTGACGGCTTCGCTGGTGGGCATCGGGCCGTTGTTCACGCTGTGCCTGCTGGCCGGTTCCGTGATCGCGGTGGCGCGGGGCGGGGCCGCGTTCGTGGTGGGCGTGGTGGCCGTGGCGCTGGCCCTGCTGGTGTGCGTGGCCCTCGCGCGGGCCGTCGCCGCCGCCAACGTACGGCTGCTGACCAGCCGCAAGGGGCGGGACCTGGCGGTGCTCAGCGGGCTCGTGATCGCGATCGGGGCGCAGGTCGTCAACTTCGGCGCCCAGCGGCTCGGGCAGTCGGGGCTGGGTGAACTCGACGCGCCGGCACACGTCCTGCAGTGGGTGCCGCCGGCGTCCGCGGTCGGGGCCGTGCACGCGGTGTCCGAGGGCCGTTACGGGCTCGCCGTCGCGCAGCTGGCGCTGACCGCCGGTGCGCTGGTGGCGCTGCTCGCCCTCTGGTCGCGGCATCTGACCCGGCTGATGACCTCGCCCGACGGGTCGACCCTGCCGAGCGCGGAGTCGGCCGCCAAGGAGCGGTCGTCGACCGGGCTGGGACGGCTGCTGCCCGCGGGCCGCACGGGCACGGTCATGGAGCGCAGCCTGCGGTACGTGTGGCGCGACCCCAAGACCAAGGCCGCCTGGGTGACCTCGCTGGCCATCGGGCTGATCGTGCCGGTGTTCAACGCCTGGCAGGGCACCGGGTCGGTGTACTTCGCGTGTTTCGCCGCCGGGATGCTCGGCATCCAGATGTACAACCAGTTCGGGCAGGACACCTCGGCCTTCTGGATGGTCGCGATGACGATCTCCTCGTCCCGGGACGCCTACGTCGAGCTGCGGGCCCGGGCGTACGCCCTGCTGCTGATCACTCTGCCGTACGCCACGCTCGTGACGGTGGTGACGACGGCCGTGCTGGGCGACTGGCGGCGGCTGCCGGAGGCGCTGGGGCTGTCCTTCGCGCTGCTCGGCGCGATGCTCGCGACCGGGGCGTGGACCTCCGCCCGCTTCCCCTACTCCATCCCGCAGGAGGGCTACAAGAACGTCGCCCCCGGCCAGACCGGGCTCGCCTGGATCTCCATCTTCGGCGGGATGATGTCGGCGGCGCTGCTGTGCGCGCCCGTCATCGCGCTCACGATCTGGCTGAACGTGAGCGCCGACGGCGGCGACCGGGCGTGGCTGCTGTTGCCGGTGGGCACGGCGTACGGGGCGGCGCTCACGGCGGCGGGGCTGAAACTGGCCGCTCCGCAAACGGCCCGGCGGCTGCCGGAGATCCTGGCGGCGGTCAGCAAGGGGTGACCCCGCCGACCGGTGCGCGGCCCTCAGCTGTCGCGCGCGCCGTTTCCGCCGCCGCCGCTGTCGCGGTCGCGGTCGCGGTCGCTCAGCGAGTCCAGCGAGTCCAGGAACGGCTCGATGGCGGCGCGCCAGGCCTCCGGCTGGTCGTAGTGCACCAGGTGCCCCGCGTCGGCGACCTCCGCGTACTGGCCGCGGGGCAGGACGCGGACCATCTCCTGGGCCTCGGCGCGGCCCAGTTCGCCGTCCAGACCGCGCACGACCAGGGCGGGGCAGCGGACCTGGGCCAGCTCCTCCCAGTGCGCGTCGTACACCCACGTCTCGCGGGAGCGGAGCATCTGCTCCGGCTCGAAGACCGGGCGCCAGCCGTCCGGCGACTCGGCCATCACCTCGGCGTAGAACTCGCCGCGGGCCGGATTGGGCCGCTCCACCCAGGGGTCGTCCTCGCCGAACCACTTGCGGACGTCGGCGAGCGTGGCGAAGGGCAGGGGCCAGGACGCGAACCACTGACTCCACTCGCGCTGCGAGGCGGCTCCGAGCGCGGAGGCCCGCATGTCGCAGATGATCAGCCCGCGGACCAGGTCGGGGCGCTTGGCGGCGAGCTGCCAGGCGGTCAGCGCGCCCATGGCGTGGCCGATGAGGACGACCGGGGCGAGGCCGAGCTCCTCCAGGGCGGCCTCGGCGTCGTCGACGTAGGCGTCCCGGGTGAAGGCGCCCTGCGGGGGTTTGTCGCTGCGGCCGTGGCCGCGCTGGTCGAGGGCGACCGCGCGGTAGCGCGCGGACAGCCAGCGGGCGGTGGACGCCCAGTGCGAGGCGCGGCCCATGAGGCCGTGCAGTAACAGCACGCCCGGCGAGCCCTCCGGCGCGGTGTGCCCGTCGTGCGCCCCCTGGCCGTCCTGCGCCGGGTCGGTCTTGGGCGGGTCGCCGAACTCCCAGGCCGCCAGGCGTACGCCGCCCGTCCCGGTCACGTCGATGCGTCGCGCCATGTCTGGCACCCCCCAAAAGCTTCGCGCGGACCGCGGCCCTTCGAGCCGGCCGGTCCTGTGAACCGTGTTCTGCCTGCTGTGCCTTCTGCCGTGCTGGTTGCCGTACGCGTCGGTGCACCTGTGCCGTGCGCCGCTCGCAGACTATCGAATGCGCTTTCGAGGATGGGGTTCTCGCGGACAACACCCCTCGTTCGAGTGACCACCCCCGGGGATTGATCGCCGCTGCCGAGGGGAGATCTTCAGCGGGGGGCGGACCGCTCGGGGAAACCGGTCCGCGGGGAATGACCCTGAGAGCTCGGGGCTCCGGGTCAGCACAGGGGAGGACAGGCCCCGGCGCCGCACGGCGCCGGGGCCCTCCGCGTCCTCACGGCACATCGTCCCGCCCCCTCCCCGGCCGGGCGGCCTCACGGTCGAGCCGCGGCCCAGAGCCCTCAGGTCATATGCCTCACGCGACAGCCTCGCACGGGAAGCGGACGCGCGCTGCCATTCGAAGGACTGAACACCGGATTCGGTCCGGATCACGCCAAGAGCCCCCCGACGCCACAACGACCGCACCTACGGCGGGAGTTGGCATCCGCCCCGGTGCGCGGGCGGGGCGGCCGGGCTCAGGGCTTGGCGACGAACACGTGGGAGGCGACGTCCGACTCCAGCTCGGCCGCCTCGCCGCCGCTGCCGACCAGCACCCCGCCCGCCGACTCGGTCACGCTCACCACGGAGCCGGGCTGCACGCCCGCCCGCCGCAGCGTGTACATCAGCTGCGCGTCCGTCTGGATCGGCTCGCCGATCCGGCGCACCACGACCGTCTTGCCCTCGGCGCCCGGGGCGAGGCTGGCCAGCGACACCATGCCCTCGTCCAGGAACGGGTCGGCGCCGTCCTTCTCGCCGAGCTCCTCCAGACCCGGGATCGGGTTGCCGTACGGCGACTCCGTCGGATGCCGCAGCAGCTCCAGGACGCGGCGCTCCACGGCCTCGCTCATCACGTGCTCCCAGCGGCACGCCTCCGCGTGGACCTGCTCCCACTCCAGACCGATCACGTCGACGAGCAGACACTCGGCGAGGCGGTGCTTGCGCATCACGCGCGTCGCCAGCCGGCGGCCCTCGTCGGTCAGCTCCAGATGCCGGTCGCTCGCCACGGACACCAGACCGTCGCGCTCCATGCGCGCCACGGTCTGGCTCACGGTCGGCCCGCTCTGGTCCAGCCGCTCGGCGATACGGGCGCGCATGGGGACCACACCCTCTTCCTCCAGCTCGAGGATGGTGCGGAGATACATCTCCGTGGTGTCGATCAGTCCGGACATACGTGCCCCTCGAATGAGATCTGCCGGAGGCTGGACGGCTCACCGGCGTGTGCGCTGGCCCTGAACCCAATTCTGCCGGATACCACCGACAACCGTGCCGTGGGAGGCGAAGCGGAGGATTACCCGGCCGCGCGCAAGGGTACGGACTTCTCCTTCGGGGGTCTTCAGGCGCTCGGCGCGCGGTGCCCACGGCCGTATTGACACCGCACTGGTCCAGACCGCACCGTGATGCGCGACACCCGCCGCCCAGGCCTGCCCGAAGGGACCCCGTATGAGCGACCGCGCGCCGGCCGGCCCGTTCCTCGACGCCGCCATCGGCCTGTTGCAGCGGCTGCGCGACGAGGAGACCGACAGCATCACCGCGGCCGGGACGCTCCTCGCCGACACGGTCGCGGACGGCGGCCGGCTCTTCGCCTTCGGCGCCGGGCACTCCTCGCTCGCCGCGCAGGACCTGGTCTACCGCGCCGGCGGCCTCGCCCTGATGAACCTGCTCGTCGTGCCCGGTGTCGTCGGCGTCGACGTGATGCCCGCACCGCTCGGCTCCGCACTGGAACGCGTCGACGGCCTCGCGAGCGCCGTCCTCGACAGCTCGCCGCTGCGCGCGGGCGACGCCCTGCTGATCATCTCCCTGTCGGGGCGCAACGCGCTGCCCGTGGAGATGGCCATGAGCGCACGCGCCCTCGGCGTGAAGGTCATCGGCGTGACCTCGGTCGCCTACGCCTGCGAGACGAAGTCCCGGCACTCCTCCGGGACGTACCTCAAGGACCACTGCGACCTCGTCCTCGACTCGGGGATCGCGGTCGGCGACGCGACCCTCACCCACGACGACATCCCGGCCCCCTTCGCCCCGGCCTCGACGGTCGTCACCACGGCCCTCCTCCAGGCCGTCATGGCGACGACCGCCACCACCCTCGCCGACCGGGGCGTCGAACCGCCCCTCCTGCGCTCCGGCAACGTGGACGGCGGCCACGACTGGAACGCCCGCGTCATGGAGCAGTACCGCGACCGGATCTTCTACCGGCACTGAGACCGGCACGGCCGCCGGTACGCCGCCGATACCGGAGCCGGCACGGCCACAGGTACCCGAGCCGGCACGGACGCCGGTGCGCCGCCGATACCGGAGCGGGCACGGCCTCGGGTGCCCGAGCCAGCACGGGCGCCGGTGCGCCGCCGGCACGGACGCCGGTACCGGGACCGAGATGCGCGGTGCGCCCACGCCGGGCGGCGCTCACTCCCCGCCCGACAACCCCGCGAGATCCAGTGCCGCCGCGATCCGTACCGCCACGTCCTCCGCGTACAGCGCGTCCGAGCGCTCGAAGGCGCTGCGGCCCGCGCCCCGCAGGAAGGTCACGACACCCAGCGTCCGGCCCCGGCTGCGCAGCACCGCGCACAGGGCGTGCACCGCGTCCGGGGGCCACTGACGGGCCTCGGCCCACTCGCGGGCCGCCTCCGGCCGGGCCGTGCCCGCACTCGCCCGCAGGGCCCCCGCCCGCTCCACGCACTGCAGGGCCGGGTGCCCCTCGGCGTAGCGCACGGGCAGGCCCGCGGGCCCGGACAGGCTGCTCGGGCCCGGCGCGCCGGACGGCGTGGCGGCGACCCGGACCAGCCGGACGGGCCCCTCGCCCTCCCCGTCGGCGAGCGCGCCCCCGGCGACCCGGTCGACCAGCGCGTGATCGGCGAAACCGGCCAGGGCGAAATCCAGGTGGACCGTCGCCGCCTCGGCCGGGTCCTCGCACTCGGCCGCCGCCCGCGACGCCCGGTGCAGCTGCTGCGTACGGAACCGCAGCAGGGACGCCTCCTGCTCGGCCTGCTTGGCCTCCGTCACGTCCTGGAACAGCCAGCCCACCCCCAGCGGGACCGGCTCCTCCGCGAGCGGCGAGGCCAGTCTCAGGAAGCCGCTGCGCCAGCACCTGCGCTGCTCGCCCTCCACGGCACGCACGCTCACCCACACCTCGGCGGGCGCGGGCGGCGCGCCCTCCGCCAGCACGTGCTGCAGCGCGCTCTCCAGCTCCTCCACGCCCTGCGAGAGCAGCTCGCCGAGCGGGCGCCCCAGCACCGACGTACGGCCGGTGCCCAGCGCCCGGGCCGCGTGCGCGTTGACCACGGCCGGCCGCAGGTCCACGTCCACCAGGACGACACCCCAGCTGGCGTCCTCGAACAGTGCCTCGCTCAGTGCGATCGACCGCTCCAGATCGATCTGCGCGTGCACCTCGCTGAACGCGCAGTACACACCCGCCGGCTTCCCGTCGGGCCCGCGCACCGCCGCCGACTGCGTCCGCACGAGCACCCGCCCGCCGTCCTTGGTCAGCAGCGCGAACTCGTGGACCTGCCGCCCCGGGGCGTGCATCGACGACAGCAGCCGGCTCTCGACCTCCTCGGCGTCGGCGCTGCGCACGGCCCACCCGGCGAGCCCGCGCCGCCCCACGGCCTCGTCCGCGCTCCAGCCGAGGATCCGCTCGGCCTCGCGGTTCCAGTGCGTGACGACGCCGTCGGCGTCGAACGCGCACAGCGCCGCGTCCATGCCGTCCAGCAAAGCGGCAAGCAGATCCGAACCATCCGAACCGTCCCGCTCGGGCTCGTCCGGCCCCAGCTCGTCGGTGGTCCCACTACGCCGGGAAGCACTCACCTGGACCCCCTGCAGGCTGCGTCCGCACGTGCGGCACGTCGGTTCGCTCCTTGCCATCATTCAACTGGAACGTGACCCAGCGCACACCGGGTTCCCACAACATTGAAGGAATCGTTGTACGGCGGCAATGCCCACGTCAACGCCACCGGAGGCGTCCCGCCGGACCCGCCCCCGGCCGGCCGTCACCCCCGGGTCCGCCGGGCAGTCGATCAACGGCTGGGAGACCCGTCGCCGCTCCCCCGCCGCGCGTACACCTCGATCTCGATCCTCATCCTGGGGTCCGCCAGCCCGCAGACCATCATCGTCGCGGCGGGCCGCACCTCTCCGAAGCACGTGCGCAGCACCGGCCAGCAGGGCTCGAAGTCCTCCCGCTCGGGCAGCAGGTACCGCACGCGGACGACGTCCGCGAACGAACACCCGGCCTCCTCCAGCGCGGCACCGATGTTCCGCAGACACTGTTCGGCCTGCTCCACCACGTCGTCGGAGATCGTCATCCGCGCGTAGTCGAATCCGGTAGTCCCCGACACGTGCACCCAGTCGCCGTCCACGACGGCCCGGGCGTACCCGATCCGCTCCTCGAACACCGAACCGCTGAGAATCGCCTGCCGCTGCGTCATGGAGTCAAGGTCTCAAAAAAACGGTTGATGCGAGACCGAACGCTTTCTTAGGGTTCAGGTACACGAGAGAGGAGGTGGTTCGGCAGATGTATGAGAACCGGACGCGTGAGGTGGCTGCGGGCTAGCGGCCCGTCACCACACACAGTGCGGTGCCGGACCAGCGCGTGATCGAAGCGCGCAGCCGGCCCAATCTCCAGCAGTCACCCGACCCGCGAGTCGCCGGTACGTCCGGCCGGCTCCTCCCAGGAGGAACCAGACTCGCGGGTCGTCTGCGTTTTACGAGGCACCCGGAGGGGCGATGGCGACGGACGGCTGGCGCACCGACCGGATCGGCAGCGCCCTGCGAGGCGAGAACCCGGCCGTGCTGCGAAGGCTGGACAGCGGGTTCGCGGCGATCGGTGACGTGCAGTTCCTGCCTGGCTACTCGGTCCTGCTGACCGACGATCCCGCCGTGCAGCGGTTGTCCGAGCTGCCGCGGAGCGCGCGGTTGGCGTTCCTGGCCGACATGGACCGGCTGGGAGAAGCCGTCGAGCGGGCCTGCCGCCGGGTGGAGCAGGGGTTCCGGCGGGTCAATCTGGAGATTCTCGGGAATGCCGACGGGTTTCTGCACGCGCATGTGTGGCCTCGGTACGAGTGGGAGCCCGAGGAGCGGGTGCGGTTGCCGGTGTGGCTGTACCCGCGGGAGATGTGGCGCGCGCAGCGGTATGCGCTCGGGCCCGCGCACGACCTGCTGCGGGGGGCCATCGGGGAGGAGCTGGACCGGCTGGTGAAGGGGGAAGGGCCGGGGGCCTCACCCGGGGGCGGGTGAGGCCGTGAGGGGCCCCGCGTGGCCGCACCGGCCGCGTCAGTGGGCGATGTCCTCGTAGCCCTCGATCTCCTGGGGGTTGCGGGTGCCCGGGCCCACGTAGCGGGCCGAGGGGCGGACCAGGCGGCCCGTGCGCTTCTGCTCCAGGATGTGGGCGGACCAGCCGGCCGTGCGGGCGCAGGTGAACATGGACGTGAACATGTGGGCCGGGACCTCGGCGAAGTCCAGGACGATGGCCGCCCAGAACTCGACGTTCGTGGCGAGGACGCGGTCGGGGCGACGGGCGTGGAGTTCCGCGAGGGCCGCCTTCTCCAGGGCCTCGGCGACCTCGAAGCGGGGAGCGCCCAGTTCGCGGGCGGTGCGGCGCAGGACCCGGGCGCGGGGGTCCTCGGCCCGGTAGACGCGGTGGCCGAAGCCCATGAGGCGTTCGCCCTTGTCGAGCGCGTTCTTCACGTACGCCTCGGCGTCGCCGGTCCGCTCGATCTCCTCGATCATGCCGAGGACGCGCGAGGGGGCGCCGCCGTGCAGCGGGCCGGACATCGCGCCCACGGCACCGGACAGCGCCGCCGCCACGTCCGCGCCGGTCGAGGCGATGACCCGGGCGGTGAAGGTGGACGCGTTCATGCCGTGCTCGGCGGCGCTCGTCCAGTACGCGTCCACGGCCGCCACGTGCTTGGGGTCCGGCTCGCCGCGCCAGCGGATCATGAAGCGTTCGACGACGGACCGGGCCTTGTCGATCTCCCGCTGCGGGACCATCGGCAGGCCCTGGCCGCGGGCCGACTGGGCGACGTAGGAGAGGGCCATGACGGCCGCGCGGGCCAGGTCCTCGCGGGCCTCTTCGGCGTCGATGTCGAGGAGGGGCTTGAGGCCCCAGACGGGCGCCAGCATGGCCAGGGCGGACTGGACGTCCACGCGGATGTCGCCGGAGTGCACGGGAATGGGGAACGGCTCGGCGGGGGGCAGACCGGGGTTGAAGGCACCGTCGACGAGCAGACCCCACACGTTGCCGAACGAGACGTGGCCGACGAGGTCCTCGATGTCGACGCCCCGGTACCGGAGTGCGCCGCCCTCTTTGTCGGGTTCGGCGATCTCCGTCTCGAACGCGACGACTCCTTCGAGCCCGGGTACGAAGTCGGACATCAGGCGGCTCCTCGTGAGGTAAGTGACAGATGGTGTGTTATGGGGTGGGACGAACGAACCATGTGTCTGTCAGCTGGCGAAGCGGGCGCCGTCCAGTGGATCCGCGGTCGGGCGGGCGACTCGCGGTCCTGGCCGGTTGCCCCTGTGATGCCCCGTTCGGATGGCGGTCACCCAACCGGAACGGCACGGAAACGATATCTCCGAGTGCCACACTTGGGGAGGGTTCACGGCACTCAGTGCCATGCAGTGACGAAGGACACCGTCCGTACGGCAAGATGACCGGGTGACCGACCGCGACGACGTCCCCCTCGACCTGGCCTCGATGCGCAAGCAGTACCGGGCCGAGGGCCTCTCCGAGAGCGAGCTGGCCGCGACGCCCGTCGAGCAGTTCGCGCGCTGGTTCAAGCAGGCCGCGACGGACGGCGGACTGTTCGAGCCGAATGCCATGATCGTCTCGACGGCGGACGCCGAGGGGCGGACGAGCGCCCGTACGGTGCTGCTGAAGCACTTCGACACCCGGGGCTTCGTCTTCTACACCAACTACGAGTCCCGGAAGGCGCGTGATCTGGCGGAGAACCCGTACGTCTCGCTGCTGTTCCCCTGGCATCCGATGGCCCGGCAGGTCATCGTGAGCGGGGTCGCACGGCGGACCGGGCGGGACGAGACGGCGGCGTACTTCCGCACCCGGCCGCACGGCTCGCAGCTGGGCGCGTGGGCCAGCGCCCAGTCGTCGGTGGTTCCCACCCGGGCCGACATCGACGCCGCGTACGCCGAGCTGGCGGCGCGCTACCCGGAGGGCGAGCAGGTGCCGGTGCCGCCGCACTGGGGCGGTTTCCGGGTGGCCCCGCAGACGGTGGAGTTCTGGCAGGGCCGCGAGAACCGCCTGCACGACCGCCTGCGGTACGTGGAGCAGCCGGACGGCAGCTGGCGGGTGGAGCGGCTCAGTCCGTGACGGGCCGGGCTCCTGCCCGTTCCCGGACGGGCCTCATATCTTTCCCCGGACGTACGTGGTGCGGTGCCCGTCGAGCAGCTCGGCCACGCGGCTGCGGAACTCCGGTGTGAGCTCGGGCCAGTTCCAGAACTCGAACCCGAGGTGGGCGAAGGCGAAGTAGCCGTCGTTCCAGGCCCACTCGCCCAGGGGGACCCGGCGGGTGCAGGCCGGGCAGCGGACCTGGGCCGCGCCGGTGGCGGACCAGGTTTCGATGGCGTCGGAGAAGGGCGCCCAGGTCTCGTCGATCATCGACCACGCGTCGTCGACGAGGCGGGTCGTGGTCGAGCAGCGCGGGCAGACGGCTGCTTCCAGGCCTCCTGGCCAGCCGTGGAAGACGGTGCGCACGGCGTGCACGGCGAGGCCGTCCCCCGGCTCGTCGTCCGCGGCGGCCTCGTCGACCGCGCGTTCCCATCGGGGGCCCGGCGGATACCCCTCGGGCAGGCTCAGCACGCAGTCCGTGCGCTCGGCGAGGACGATGCCCTCGGCCACGAGCCACTCCACGACCCTGCGTGCGAGCGGTTCCGCGTCCGCCCCGCCCGCGTCGAGGTCGACGATCGTCTGGAAGTGATCACCCATGCCGGAACCGTAGGCCCCGCCACTGACACTCCCCTCAGCCCAGCGTCTCCTCCAGCAGTCCCGCCCACTGCGCGACCACCCGTTCACGGCGGGCCGCGTCGTCCGTGAGGAGGTTGGCGAGGCCGAGGCCGCGGGCCATGTCGAGGAGGCCCTGGACGGTCTCGCGGACGCCGGGGACGGACTCGTCGGCGGCGAGGAGCTCGACGGCTATGCGGTGGGTCTCGCGGCCGACCCGGGATTCGAGCTCGGTGACGCGGGGCCGCAGCTGCTCCTCGTTCGAGGCGGCGACCCACAGGTGGAGGGCGGCGCGGAAGAGCGGCCCGGTGTAGAGGTCGACCAGGGCGGCGACGACGGCGTGCCGGTCGCCGGCCGCGCCCTCGGGGAACAGGGCGCGCAGCGCCGTGGAGCGTTCCTCGGCGACGTACTCGACGGCCGCGGTGAAGAGGTCCTCGCGGGTCGGGAAGTGGTGCTGGGCGGCGCCGCGGGAGACGCCGGCGCGTTCGGCGACGACGGAGACGGTGGATCCCGCCCAGCCGTGTTCGGCGAGGCAGGACACGGCGGCTTCGAGGAGCCGCTGCCGGGTGGCCCGGCTGCGGTCCTGCTTGGGGACTCTCTCCGCACGGTCGACCGTGCTCACACCACCCATGCCGGATCCCGTCGTTCGAGGAAGGCCGTCATCCCCTCGCGGGCCTGCGGGGAGGAGAACAGCCGGGCCGAGAGCGCGGTCAGGTCGGCCGCGTCCCGGTCGAAGGCTTCCAGCACCCTAGTCGTGAGCAGCCGTTTCGTCTCGGCCAGGGCTTCGGGGGCGGAGCGGCGCAGACCGTCGAGGATGGGGGCGAGGGCCTGGTCGACATCGCTGTCACAGGTGGTGAGCAGGCCCGTTGCCACGGCTTCGGAGGCGGTGAAGCGTTCGCCGGTGAGGTAGTGGCGGGCCAGGGCGCGGGGGTCGGCGCGGGGCAGGACCGGCAGGGAGATGACGGCGGGGGCGACGCCGATGCGGACCTCGGTGAAGGCGAAGGTGGCTTCCGTGGAGGCGGCCGCGATGTCGCAGGCGGCCAGGAGGCCGAGGCCGCCCGCGCGGACGTGTCCGGTGACCCGGGCGACGACCGGCTTGGGCAGCGCGACGATCTGCCGCAGCAGGGCGACCAGTGCCTCGGGCGGCGGTGGGTCCTTGAGGTCGGCACCCGCGCTGAACGTGTTGCCCGAGTGGGTCAGGACGACCGCGCGGACGCCGGTGTCCTCGCCGGCGTCGGTGAGCGCGTCGGCGAGTTCTCCCACGAGGGCCGCCGACAGGGCGTTGCGGTTGTGGGGCGAGTCGAGGGACAGGGTCTCCACGGCCCGCGCGCGGGAGCGGGCGATCAGCGTCATGTGTTCTCCTTGAGCCGGCGGCGGAGGATCTTGCCGGAGGCCGCGCGGGGAACGCCGACGATGAAGGTGACGTGGCGTATCCGCTTGTACGGGGCCACGCGCTCGGCGACGTACATCATGATCTCGGCCTCGGTGAGGTCGGCGGCGGACGGCTGGCGGACGACGTAGGCGTGCGGGATCTCGTTGCCGTCGGCGTCGTACCTGCCGATGACGGCGGCGTCGGCGATGCCCGGGTGGGTGAGCAGCAGGGCCTCCAGCTCGGCGGGGGCCACCTGGAAGCCCTTGTACTTGATGAGTTCCTTGACCCGGTCGACGACGAACAGCCAGCCGTCGTCGTCCACGTGCCCGACGTCGCCGGTGTGCAGCCAGCCGTCCGCGTCGATCATCGCGCCGGTCGCGTCGGGGCGGCCGAGGTAGCCCTTCATGATCTGGGGGCCGCGGATGAGGATCTCGCCGGATGCGCCGGCGGGGAGGTCCTTGCCCGGGTCGTCGAGGGAGACGATGCGCATCTCGGTGCCGGCGACGAGCTTGCCGACGGTGCCGGGCGGGGCGTCGCTCATGGCGTCCAGGGGCACGACGTGGGTGCCGGGCGACAGTTCCGTCATGCCGTAGGCCTGGCCGACGGGCGGCAGGCCGAGGCGCCGGGAGCAGGCGGCGGCGAGGCGGGCGTCCAGGGGTGCGGCGGCGCTGATGATGTACTTCAGGGACGACAGGTCGTACTGGGCGACGGCCGGGTGCTTGGCGAGGGCCAGGACGATCGGCGGGGCCACGTAGAGGGCCGTGATGCGGTGGTTCTGGACGGCCGCGAGGAACTGTTCCAGGTCGAAGCGGGGCAGGACGACGACGGTGGCGCCCTGCCGGAGGGGTGCGTTCATCAGGGCCGTGAGGCCGTAGATGTGGAAGAAGGGCAGGACCGCCAGGACCCGGTCTCCCGGGCCCGCGGGGACCGCCGGGTGGAGCTGGGCGAGGTTGGTGGCGATCTGCCGGTGGGTGAGCATCACGCCTTTCGGGGTGCCGGTGGTCCCGGAGGAGTACGGCAGGGCGGCGACGTCTTCGGCGGGGTCGATGGCGACGTGCGGTTCGGGGGCCGTGGAGGCCAGCATGTCGATCAGGGAGCGGTGGCCGGTCGCGCTGTCGCACACGAAGATCTCCCGTACGCCGCCTGCGAGTTCGGCGGCGCGCCGGGCGGTGCCCAGCAGGGGTGACACGGTGACGATCCAGCGGGCCGCCGAGTCCCGGAGCTGTTTGGCGAACTCGTCGGCGGTGGCGAGCGGGTGCACGGTGGTGACGGTGGCACCCGCGCGCGTGGCGGCGTAGAAGGCGGTCGGGAAGGCGACGGTGTTGGGGCTGTGCAGGGCCAGGACGTCGCCCTTGCGGACCCCGGCCTCGGCGAGGGCGGCGGCGACGCGCCGGTGGAACCGGTCGACCTGCTCGTAGGTGAGGGTGGTGCCGTCGGTGCCGTCGATCAGCGCCGGGATGTCGCCGAACTCGGCGGCCCGGGCCAGGACGGCGTCGTGGATGGGCAGTTCGACGGGCGGGACGTCTGCGTACTCGCTGCGGAACATGGCTGGTTCCTCCTCGCGGCGCGGGAAGTCTCAGGTTCTCAGTACGACTTGGGCAGGCCCAGGGTCTGGTGCGAGACGAAGTTGAGGATCATCTCCCGGCTCACCGGGGCGATACGGGCCACGCGCGAGGCCGTGATCAGCCGGGCCAGTCCGTACTCGCGGGTGAGGCCGTTGCCGCCGAGGGTGTGCACCGCCTGGTCGACGGCCTTCACGCAGGCTTCGCCGGCGGCGTACTTGGCCATGTTGGCGGCCTCTCCGGCGCCCATGTCGTCACCCGCGTCGTAGAGGGCGGCGGCCTTCTGCATCATCAGCCGGGCGAGTTCGAGGTCGATGTGCGCCTGGGCCAGGGGGTGGGCGATGGCCTGGTGGGCGCCGATGGGCGTGTTCCAGACAGTGCGGTCGCGGGCGTACGCGACGGCCCCGGCCAGGGCGTGACGGCCCATGCCGATCGCGAAGGCGGCGGTCATGATGCGCTCGGGGTTGAGGCCGGCGAACAGCTGGAGGAGGCCGGCGTCCTCGTCGCCGACCAGGGCGTCGGCGGGCAGCCGTACGTCGTCCAGGACCAGTTCGAACTGCTTCTCCGCGGCGTTCAGTTCCATGTCGATGGGGCGGCGGGTGAAACCCGGGGTGTCGCGCGGGACGATGAACAGGCAGGGCTTGAGGCGGCCGCTGCGGGCGTCCTCGGTACGGCCGACGACGAGGGTCGCGTCGGCGATGTCCACGCCGGAGACGAAGACCTTGCGGCCGGTGAGGAGCCAGTCGGTGCCGTCCCTCCGGGCCGTGGTGGTGATGCGGTGGCTGTTGGAACCGGCGTCGGGTTCGGTGATGCCGAAGGCCATGAGGCGGGTGCCGTCGGCGAGGCCCGGGAGCCAGGCCTCCTTCTGGGCGTCCGTGCCGAAGCGGGCTATGACCGTGCCGCAGATGGCCGGGGAGACGATCAGCATGAGGAGCGGGCAGCCGGCCGCGCCGAGCTCTTCGAGGACGATGGAGAGTTCGGAGATGCCGCCGCCTCCGCCGCCGTGTGCCTCCGGCAGGTTGACGCCCAGGTAGCCGAGTTTCCCGGCCTCGGACCAGAGGTGGGTGGTGTCGCCTTCCCGGCCGTGGCGTTTGCCGAGTGCGGCTACGGCTTCCCGGAGGGCTTTGTGCTCTTCGGTGTCCATGGGGATCCTTTCGCGTGCGGGCTCGTCGTGGCTGATCGCGCGGTTCCCCGCGCCCCTTACGGGGCTTCCTTCACCACTGCCAGCAGTGCGCCCGGCTCCACCTGCCGACCTGGTACGACGCACAGGTCGGTCAGCGTTCCGGTCACCGGGGCCGTGATCTTGTGCTGCATCTTCATCGCCTCCAGCCACAGGAGGGGGTCGCCCGCCGTGACCGGTGCCCCTGCCGTGAGGCCGTCGGCGACGCGGACGACGGTGCCCGGCATGGGGGCCAGGAGGGAGCCGGGGGCGTGCTGCCGGGCGGGGTCGGGGAAACGGGGCAGGGCGGTCAGTGCCGTGGTGTTGACGTGGACCTGCTGGCCGTAGCGGGAGATCTCGTACGTGCGCTGCACCCCGCCCACGTCGAGGATCACGAGGTGCGCGTCCGCGTGCACCACCCGTACCCCGTCCTCCTCCGCCTCCAGGCCCTGCCGGGTGTGCCGGTAGCGGGCCTCGTGCTCCTCGCCCGCCATCAGGTACCGCTTGGTCTGCGGCTGGGAGGGGACGTTGCGCCAGCCGCCGAAGCGGGACCGGCCGTGGGCGTCGGCGAGGGCGGCGGCCAGGGGGGCGTGCGGGTCGGGGGACGGTCCGGTCAGCTCCGGCAGGTGGCGCTCGTAGAAGCCGGTGTCCATGCGGGCCGCGGTGAACTCGGGGTGGCGCAGGGAGCGGACCAGCAGGTCGCGGTTGGTGACGGGCCCGTGGACGGCGGCCCGTTCCAGGGCGGAGGCCAGGATGCGCAGGGCCTCCGGGCGGGTGGGCGCGTGGGCGATCACCTTGGCGAGCATGGGGTCGTAGTGGACGCCGATCTCGTCGCCGTCCGTGTACCCGGTGTCCAGGCGCACGGGCCCGGGGACGGTCAGACGGTGCAGGGTGCCGGTCTGCGGGGACCAGTCGCGCGCCGGGTCCTCGGCGTACAGACGGGCCTCGACGGCGTGGCCGCGCGCGCGGGGCGGGTCGGCCGCGAGGGGGTGTCCCTCGACGATCCGGATCTGCTCCGCCACCAGGTCGATGCCGAACACGGCTTCCGTGACGGGGTGTTCCACCTGGAGGCGGGTGTTCATCTCCAGGAAGTGCGCCCGGCCGTCGGCGACGAGGAACTCGACCGTTCCCGCGCCCACGTAGTCCACGGCCCGGGCGGCCCGTACGGCGAGGGCGCGGACCTCCTCGTCGAGTTCCCGGGACAGTCCGGGCGCCGGGGCCTCCTCGATCACCTTCTGGTGGCGGCGCTGCAGGGAGCAGTCGCGGGTGCCGAGGGGCCGGACGGTGCCGTGGGTGTCGGCGAGGATCTGCACCTCGACGTGCCGGCCGTTCTCCACGTACGGCTCGACGAACACCTCGCCGTCCCCGAAGGCACTCACGGCCTCGGCCCGGGCCGCGGCCACCTCGCTCTCCAGGTCGCCGAGTCGGCGTACGACGCGCATGCCGCGGCCGCCGCCGCCCGCCGCCGCCTTCACCAGCACGGGCAGGTCGTCCTCGGTGACGTCGGTGAGGGGCCGGATGCCCATGAGCTGTTTGGCGCGGGTCTTGGACGCCATCGCCTCGATGGCGTCCGGGGGCGGCCCGATCCAGCGCAGGCCCGCGTCCAGGACGGCCCGGGCGAAGCCGGCGTTCTCGGAGAGGAAGCCGTAACCGGGGTGCACGGCGTCCGCCCCGGCGGCGAGGGCGGCCTTCACGATCAGGTCGCCGCGCAGGTAGGTGTGGGCGGGCGTCTCCCCCGGAAGCCGTACGCTCACGTCGGCCACGCGCGCGTGCAGGGCGTTCGCGTCGGCGTCCGAATGCACGGCCACGGTACGGATGCCCAGGTCGTGGCAGGTGCGAAAGACGCGGCAGGCGATCTCGCCCCGGTTGGCGACCAGTACAGAAGTGATCACTGAAGGTTCCTCACATCCGGAAGACGCCGAAGCCGCCGCGCGCGCCCTCGTAGGGGGCGGTGTGGATCGCGGAGAGGCACAGGCCGAGGACGGTGCGGGTGTCGCGCGGGTCGATGACGCCGTCGTCGTACAGCCGCCCGGACAGGAACATCGGCAGCGACTCGGACTCGATCTGCTGCTCCACCATGGCGCGCAGGGCCGCGTCCGCCTCCTCGTCGTAGGGCTGTCCCTTGGCCGCGGCCGACTGGCGGGCGACGATCGACAGCACGCCCGCGAGCTGCTGCGGGCCCATGACGGCCGACTTGGCGCCGGGCCAGGCGAACAGGAAGCGGGGGTCGTAGGCGCGGCCGCACATGCCGTAGTGGCCGGCTCCGTAGGAGGCGCCCATGAGGACGGAGAGGTGGGGCACGCGGCTGTTGCTGACCGCGTTGATCATCATCGCGCCGTGCTTGATGATGCCGCCCTGCTCGTACTCCTTGCCGACCATGTAGCCGGTGGTGTTGTGCAGGAAGAGCAGCGGGATGTCGCGCTGGTTGGCGAGCTGGATGAACTGGGCGGCCTTCTGGGACTCCTCGCTGAAGAGGACCCCTCGGGCGTTCGCCAGGATGCCGACCGGATAGCCGTGGAGGGTGGCCCAGCCGGTGGTCAGGCTCGTCCCGTACAGCGGCTTGAACTCGTCGAAGTCGGAGGCGTCGACGACACGGGCGATGACCTCGCGCGGGTCGAACGGGCACTTGAGGTCGCCCGGGACGACGCCCAGCAGCTCCTCCGCGTCGTACGTGGGCGGTTCGGCGGGCCCCGGATCCTCGTACGCCTTGCGGTGGTTGAGGCGGGCGACCACGCGGCGGGCCTGGCGGAGCGCGTCCGGCTCGTCGACGGCGAAGTAGTCGGCGAGGCCCGAGGTGCGGGCGTGCATCTCGGCGCCGCCCAGGGACTCGTCGTCGCTCTCCTCGCCGGTGGCCATCTTCACCAGGGGCGGGCCGCCGAGGAACACCTTCGCCCGCTCCTTGACCATGATCACGTGGTCGGACATGCCGGGGATGTAGGCGCCGCCGGCCGTGGAGTTGCCGAAGACGACCGCGACGGTGGGGATCCCCGCGGCGGACAGCCGGGTGAGGTCGCGGAAGATGGCGCCGCCGGGGATGAAGATCTCCTTCTGGGACGGCAGATCGGCGCCGCCCGACTCCACCAGGCTGATGCAGGGCAGCCGGTTGGCGAGCGCGATGTCGTTGGCGCGCAGGGCCTTCTTCAGCGACCAGGGGTTGCTCGCCCCGCCGCGCACGGTCGGGTCGTTGGCGGTGATCAGGCATTCCACGCCCTCGACGACTCCGATGCCGGTGACCAGGGACGCGCCGACGGCGTAGTCGCTGCCCCACGCCGCCAGCGGGGACAGTTCCAGGAACGGTGTGTCGGGGTCGAGGAGCAGCTCGATGCGTTCCCGGGCGAGGAGCTTGCCGCGCTTCCTGTGCCGTGCGACGTACTTCTCGCCGCCGCCCGCGAGGGCCTTGGCGTGCTCGGCGTCGAGGGCGGCGAGCTTGGCGAGCATGGTCGCCCGGTTGGCCCGGAAGTCGGCGCCACGGGGGTCGAGCCCGGAGGTCAGGACGGTCACAGGAGGGCCTCCGGAATGTCGAGGTGGCGGGAGCGCAGCCATTCGCCGAGGGCCTTGGCCTGCGGGTCGAAGCGGTGCTGGGCGGCGACCCCGGCGCCGAGGATCCCCTCGACGACGAAGTTGAGGGCACGCAGATGGGGCAGCACGTGCCGTACGACGGTCAGCTCGCGGCTCTCGGGGATCAGTTCGCGGAACCGGTCGGCGGTCAGCTCGTGGGCGAGCCACCGCCAGGCGTCGTCCGTTCTCGCCCACACCCCGACGTTGGCGTTGCCGCCCTTGTCGCCGCTGCGGGCACCCACGACCCGGCCGAGGGCGGCCCGGGTGACCGGCCCGGGCGGTAGCGGCTCGGGCAGCGGAGGCTGCGGCACCTCGTCGGGGACGAGCGTGTCGCGGGGCGGCGGCACCGGGACCCGGTGCCCGTCGTGGAGGACCACCACATGGTCGACGGCACCATGGGGGACGTACACATCCTCGAAGACCCCATACGGCGCGCCCTTTCCGGGTGGGGCCAGCACATGGAAGCCGGGGTAGCTCGCGAGGGCCAGCTCCACGGCCGCCCCGCTCAGCGCCCGCCCCACGGCCTCCTGCTCGGGGTCCCGTACGACGAGCCGCAGCAACGCGCTCGCCGTCTCCTCGGTGGGCGCGTCGGGGCGGTCGGTGCGGACCAGCTCCCAGCGCACGTCGGACACCTTGTCGAGGGCCGGTGCCAGCTGCTCCCGCACCAGGGCGGCCTTGGCCTCGATGCCGAGGCCGGTGAGCACGAAGACCACCTCGTTGCGGAAGCCGCCGAGCCGGTTGAGGCCGACCTTGAGGGTGGGCGGCGGTGCCTCGCCGCGTACGCCCTCGATCCGCACCCGGTCGGGCCCGTCCTGGCTCAGCCGCACGGTGTCCAGCCGGGCGGTGACGTCCGGGCCCGCGTACCGGGCGCCGGCCGTCTCGTAGAGCAGCTGCGCGGTGACCGTGCCGACGTCGACGAAGCCGCCGGTGCCGGGATGCTTGGTGATGACGCAGCTGCCGTCCTCGTGCAGCTCGGCGAGCGGGAAACCGGGGCGGCGGACGTCGCCGTCCCGGAAGAAGGCGTAGTTGCCGCCGGTGGCCTGCGCGCCGCATTCCAGGACGTGCCCCGCGACCACCGCGCCCGCGAGCCGGTCGTGGTCCTCGGGGGTCCAGCCGAAGTGCGCGGCGGCGGGCCCGGTGACCAGGGCCGCGTCCGTCACCCGCCCGGTGACGACGACGTCGGCGCCCGCCCTGAGGCCCTCCGCGATGCCGAAGCCGCCGAGGTAGGCGTGGGCGGCGAGATGGCCCGGGTGGGCGGCGGTGAGGTCGTCGCCGGTCACGTGCGCGACCCGGACGGGGATGCCCAGCCGTTCGGCCGACCGCGCGACGGCGCCGGCGAGTCCGGCCGGGTTGAGGCCGCCCGCGTTGGTGACGATCCTGACGCCCCGCTCGTGCGCGACCCCCACGCACTCCTCCCACTGCCGCAGGAACGTGCGGGCGTATCCCGCGGCGGGGTCCTTCAGCCGGTCCCGGCCGAGGATGAGCATGGTCAGCTCGGCGAGGTAGTCGCCGGTGAGGACGTCGAGTTCACCGCCGGTGAGCATCTCGCGCATCGCCTCGAAGCGGTCGCCGTAGAAGCCGGAGGCGTTGCCGATGCGCAGGGGCGACCGCGAGGCCGCCTCCCTGGTGCCGCGTCCGGGCCTCACGAGGCGTGCCCCTTCGGCGGGCGGCCCTCGCCCGGGGGGCCCGCGAAGGCCTGCGCGAGGTCGAGCCAGTGGTCGGCGTCGGGCCCCTCGGCGCGCAGGGCGAGGTCCGAGCGGTGGGCGCGCTGGGTGACGAGGAGGCAGAAGTCGAGGGCGGGGCCGGTGACGCGCTGCGGGGCGTCCTCGGGGCCGTAGGTCCACAGGTCGCCGGAAGGGGCGCGGAGTTCGACGCGGAACGGGTCGGCCGGCGGGGTCAGGCCGTGCACGCCGTAGGCGAAGTCCCGGGTGCGGACCCCGAGCCGGACCACATGCCGCAGCCGGTCGGTGGGCGGGCGCTCCACACCCAGCGCGTCGGCCACGTCCTGTCCGTGGGCCCAGGTCTCCATGAGGCGGGCCGTCGCCATGGAGGCGACCGACATGGGTGGGCCGTACCAGGGGAAACGCGCCTTCGGCGTAGCGGCCCGCAGCGCCTCCTCCAGTGCCGCGCGGCCGGCGCGCCATCGGGTGAGGAGCTCGCCGGGCGGGAGTCGCGCGCCCTCCTCGGCGCCCTGGTCCACGAAGGAGTCCGGCGCGGCGAGGGCCTTCTCGACCAGCGTGCGGAAGCCGTCGGCGTCGGTGACGGCGAGCAGGGACGAGCGGTCCGTCCAGGCGAGATGGGCGATCTGGTGGGCCACGGTCCAGCCGGGCGCGGGGGTCGTGAGCGACCAGCGCCGCGGGGACAACCCGGCCACGAGGCCGTCGAGTTCCTCGCTCTCCTCACGCAGATCGTCGATCACGGGCATCGGATCGGACACGAGCGCTCCCCTCGGGGCACGGCGGTGTGCGGGGTGGTGCGGTGCGGGGTGGTGCGGCGTGCTGAGGAGCATGGCAGCGGCCCGAGAAACAATCAAGCGTGCTTGCATGAAAAGGTGTCAGACGGTGCGGTCCGCCGCTCGCGCCGCCTCCTCCAGCCGGTGCCGGTGGGCGTCCCACATGGCGCGGTCGCCCGGCGGCATGCTGTCCTTGCCCGGTGTCAGGCCGACCGCTCCGTCGATGAGTTCGCGGACGATGTCGGCGTGGCCGGCGTGACGGCTGGTGTCGGCGATCACGCGCACCAGGAGGTGGTGCAGTGTGGCCTCCCGCCGCTCCTCGGGCCACCAGGGGACCTGCCCGGTGGCGTCCAGCGGCAGCGCCCCGATCGTGCCGTCCGCGTGCTCCCACGCCTTGCGGTACAACCCCGCGATGTCCTCGCGCGACTCGTCCGGCGTGGCCCACATGTCGGCGTTGGGGTCCGCGTCCTGCGTGTACCACCAGGGCGGTGGGTTCTCGGCGAAGAACGGCCGGCCGAACGTGTCCCCGAAGTACCCCAGTTCCACCCCGGCGGCGTGCTTGACCAGTCCCAGCAGGTTGGTGCCGGTCGGGGTCAGGGGGCGGCGGATGTCGTACTCGGAGAGCCCGTCGAGCTTCCAGAGCAGGGCGTCTCGCGCCTCTTGCAGATAACGGAGGAGGTCGGCCTTCGGGCCCGGTGCGGTCATGCGGGCAGTGTGACAGCCACCACCGACACCGGGCCGGGCCGGCAACCGGGCGCCGACGCCCCCGCCCGGGCCGGCAACCGGGCACCGGAGCGACACCCCCGCCCGGGCCGGCAACCGGGCACCGGAGCGACGCCCCCGCCCGGGCCGGGCCGGACAACCCGGCGGGGCCTGCGGGCGGTCGTCCCGGGGCGGTCTGGTCGCCTGGGGGCGGCAGCCGAGGGACGGTCAGCCCTCCAGGGCCGTGCTCTCCAGGGCCGCCTTCTTCCTCCGGCCCGGGCCGACCTGGGTGCGCACCGCGCCCATGCTCGCCGCGACCACGAGGGCGATCGCGGCGGCCTCGGCGGTGCTGAGGGCCTGGTCGAGGACGAGGAAGCCGGCCGTCGCAGCGATGGCCGGCTCCAGGCTCATCAGGATCGCGAAGGTGGAGGCGGGCAGGCGGCGCAGGGCGAGGAGTTCGAGGGTGTAGGGCAGGACCGAGGAGAGCAGGGCGACCGCCGCGCCGAGGCCCAGGGTCACCGGGTCGAGCAGCTTCGTCCCCGACTCGGCGATGCCCAGCGGCAGGAACAGCACCGCCCCCACCGCCATCGCCAGGGCCAGGCCGTCCGCCTGCGGGAAGCGGCGGCCCGTACGGGCGCTGAAGACGATATAGGCCGCCCACATGGCGCCGGCCCCCAGGGCGAAGGCCGCACCCGTGGGGTCGAGACCGTCGAAGCCTCCGCCGCCGAGGAGGAAGACACCCGTGACGGCGAGGGCCGCCCAGACGACGTTGATCGCGCGGCGGGAGGCGAGGACCGAGAGGGCGAGCGGGCCGAGGACCTCCAGCGTGACCGCGGGGCCCAGCGGAATACGCGCGACGGCCTGGTAGAAGAGGCCGTTCATCGCGGCCATGGTGATGCCGAAGACGACGACCGTGCCCCAGTCGGTGCGCGAGTGGCCCCGCAGCCGCGGCCGGCAGACCACGAGCAGGACGACGGCCGCCACCAGCAGGCGCAGCGCCACGACCCCGAGGGCCCCGGCCCTGGGCATCAGCGTCACCGCCAGCGCGCCGCCGAACTGCACGGAGATCCCGCCCGCGAGCACCAGGCCCACGGGTCCGAGCGAGCCGAATCGGCCCGGGCCGGCCACGGGGGCGGCGGCGCCGGTCGTGGGCTGGGGTGAGGTGGTGGTCTCCGGCGTGGTCACGGGCGGTCCTGGGCTCGGGGGGCGGTGTCCGGGTGGTGCGCGTGTGCGGTGCGTACACCCGGACACACTCAATGTGCATCCCGATGCACTGCACAGTCCAGGGTAATGGACTCCGTCAGGTGCGTGAACCCTTTTTGCCGCTGTCCCAGGGCGTGAGACGTCACCGCCGGGAGAGATAGAGGTCGAACGCCTTGTGGAGCAGCCGGTTGAGCGGGTAGTCCCATTCGCCGAGGTACTCCACGGCCTCGCCGCCGGTGCCCACCTTGAAGCGGAGCAGGCCCAGCAGGTGGCTGGACTCCTCCAGGGTGTCGGTGATGCCGCGCAGGTCGTAGACGGAGGCGCCGAGTTCGTGCGCGTCGGTCATCATGCGCCACTGCACGGCGCTGCTCGGCTGGACCTCGCGGCGGCGGCCGGTGGAGGCGCCGTAGGAGTACCAGACGTGGTCGCCGACGGTCAGCATGGTGGCCGCGGCGAGGACCTCGCCGTCGTGGTAGGCGAGGTAGAGCCGCATCCGGTCGGGGTGTTCGGCGGTGAGCGCGCTCCACATGCGCTGGAAGTAGGGCAGCGGGCGGGGGATGAACCGGTCCCGCTCGGCGGTCTCGCTGTACAGCTCGTGGAAGGCCGGCAGGTCCTCCAGGTCGCCGCGCACGACCTTCACCCCGGCCTTCTCCGCCTTCTTGATGTTGCGGCGCCACTGCTGGTTCAGGCCGTTGTGGATGTCCTCCAGCGTCCGGCCGGCGAACGGCACCTGGAAGACGTACCGGGGCTGGCCCGCGGCGAAGCCGTCCTCGCCGGTGGCCTCGGTCTGCCGCCAGCCCATGCGGCGCAGATGGTCGGCGACCTGCCCGGCCCGCGGTTCGTACGACGTCGCCCGCACGTCGCGCAGCCGCCGGGCGGCCGGGTCGGCGATCGCGGCCTTGACCGCGTCGGCGCTCCAGCGGCGCACCACGACCGGCGGGCCCATGCGCACGGCGAAGGCGCCCCGCCGTCTCAGGTGGGCGAGCATCGGTTCCAGCAGGCGGTCGAGGCCGGGCTCGTGCCAGTCGAGGAGGGGGCCCTCGGGCAGGTACGCGAAGTAGCGCGGCAGTCCGGGCAGCCGCGGCCCGGGCAGGGGGCGCAGCAGCACCAGTCCGGCGCCGACGAGCTGCCCGCCGTCGTCGAACCAGCCGAGGCTCTCCGCCTTCCAGTCGGGCTTCACCTCGCCCCAGGACGGCACCTGGGTGTGGCTGGCGGAGGGGCGGGCCGTGACGAACGCGAGGTGCTCGTCACGGGTGATCGGCTGGACGCGGACGCTCATGCGCGGGCTCCTTCGAGCAGCGGCCCTCGGCGGGCGGTGACTGGTTCCGCGAGCCTAGGAGCGGCCCCGTCCCTCCCCCGGCTCAGACACTCGGGTCCACCGGCCCCGTGGCCCGAACGCCGCACCGCCGGGCCCACCCGGTCGCACGACCCGGTGCACCGGAACACCCACCCCCAGGCACACCGGCCCCGGAACCCGGAACACCTCACCCACAGGCACACCGCCCCAGGAACCCCGACCCCCCAAGACCCACCGCCCCGACCTGGAACACCCCCGCCGAGGCCCCCTGGCCCCACGCCTCACGCCCCCTCGCGGCTGGGCCCCCCGTCCAGCGCCTCCGCCAGGACCTCCGCCAGGTGCCTGCCCCGCACGCCGGCGAGCTGCTCCAGCTGGGTGCGGCAGGAGTAGCCGTCGGCGAGGACCACCGTGCCGTCGGGGGCGTCCCGTACCGACGGCAGGAGCTGTTCCTCCGCGCAGGCGGTGGACACCTCGAAGTGCCCCTTCTCGAAGCCGAAGTTGCCCGCGAGGCCGCAGCAGCCGCCGCTCAGTTCGCCGGTGAGCAGGGCCGCGTCCCGCAGCCGGCGGTCGGCGGCGTCGCCGAGCACCGCGTGCTGGTGGCAGTGGGTCTGCCCGGCCACCGGACGGTCCACGCGCGGCGGTGTCCAGCCGGGGGCATGGCGCTCCAGCGTTTCCGCGAAGGTGAGGACCTGCGCGGCGAGCCGGGCCGCGCGCGGGTCGTCGTGCAGCAGCTCGGGGACGTCCGTGCGCAGGGCCGCGGCGCAGCTCGGCTCCAGGACGACGACCGGGGCGCCGGTCTCCAGGACCGGTTCCATCAGGTCGAGCGTGCGGCGCATGACGGCCCGGGCCCGGTCGAGCTGGCCCGTCGACACGTACGTCAGCCCGCAGCAGACGCGCCCCCGGCCGCGCAGCAGGGACAGCGGGTCGAGGGCGACCGTCCTGCCGTCGCCCACCGGGGGCTTCTCCAGACGCAGCGTCGGCGGCAGCGCCACCCGCAGCCCGGCCGCCTCCAGCACCCGCACGGCGGCCCGGCCGACGTCCGGCGAGAGGTGCTCGGTGAAGGTGTCGGGCCACAGGACGACCACCTCGCCCGGCGCGGCCACCTCGCCCCGCGCGACCGCCTCGCCCGGCGCGGCCACCTCGCCCCGCGCGGCCACCTCGCCCGGCGCGCCCACCTCGCCCCGCGCGGCCGGCCGCCGCGTCCGCCGCTCCCACCACCGGCTGAAGGTGCGCCCGGCCACCCGCGGGATCTCCCGCTCGGGCGCGATGCCGGCGACCCGCTTCGCCGCCCACGCCAGGGGCCGTACCGCGCCGAGCGCGTTGACCAGCCACGCCGTGCGCGTCCGGGACACCGCCCGCAGCCACACCGGCAGCCGCCCCAGGGCGTGGTGGGCGGCGGGCCGGCGACGGCCCGCGTAGTGCCGGTGCAGGAACTCCGCCTTGTACGTGGCCATGTCGACCCCGACCGGGCAGTCCGACCGGCAGCCCTTGCAGGACAGGCACAGGTCGAGCGCGTCCCGGACCTCCTCGGAGCGCCAGCCGTCCGTGACGACCTCACCGGCGAGCATCTCGTGCAGCAGCCGGGCCCGCCCGCGCGTGGAGTGCTCCTCCGCGCCCGTCGCCCGGAAGGACGGGCACATGACGCCCGAGCCGGACACCGACGTCGTACGGCACTTGGCGACGCCCACGCAGCGGCGCACCGCCGCCGCGAAGTCACCGCCGTCGGCGGGGTAGCCGAAGGCCACGTCGACCGGTTCGCGGGGCAGGACGGAGAAGCGCAGGCCGCTGTCCAGCGGCGCGGGGCGGACGAGCATCCCGGGGTTGAGCAGGTCGTCCGGGTCCCACACGCCCTTGACCCGCTCGAACAGGCCGACCATCTCGGCGCCGTACATCCGCGGCAGCAGCTCCGCTCGCGCCTGGCCGTCGCCATGCTCCCCGGACAGCGACCCGCCGTGCGCCACCACCAGCTCCGCGAGCTCCTCCGAGAAGCGGCGGAAGCGGGCGACACCGGCCTCGGTGAGGAGGTCGAAGTCGATCCGGACGTGGATGCAGCCGTCCCCGAAGTGCCCGTACGGCGTGCCGCGCAGCCCGTGCGCCGCCATCAGCGCCCGGAAGTCCCGCAGATACGGCCCGAGCCGGGCGGGCGGCACCGCGCAGTCCTCCCAGCCCGGCCACGCCTCGGTGCCGTCCGGCATGCGCGTCGCCGTGCCGCTCGCGTCCTCTCGGATCCGCCACAGCGCCCGCTGCCCGGCCGGGTCGGTGACCACGCGCGCGTCCAGGACGTCGGCGGCCCGCACGATCGCCTCCGCACGCGCGCGTGCCTCCCCCGCCGACTCCCCGCCGGTCTCGACGAACAGCCAGGCCCCTCCCCTCGGCAGGTCGGCCGTGGACGGCACGAGGTCCGCCGCCATCCCCTCCACCGTCAGCGGGCCGAGGGGCAGCAGCCCGGCCGCCGCCTCGGCCGCCGCGCTCTCGTCGGCGTAGCCCAGCACGGCCAGCGCACGCGCGCGTGGTGATTCGACGAGGCGGACGACGGCCTCCGTCAGGATGCCGAGGGTGCCCTCGGAGCCGCAGAAGGAGCGGGCCACGTCGGCGCCGTTCTCCGGCAGCAGGGCGTCCAGCGCGTATCCGGAGATGCGGCGGGGCAGCTCGGGGAATCCGGTGCGCAGCCGGGCGAGTTCCGCCTCGGCCAGGTCCCGCAGCCCGTCCGGTGCCCCGGCCCAGTCCCGCCCGAGCCGCAGCCGGCCACCCCGGGCGGTGACGACGTCCAGCTCCCGCACGCTGTCGGCGGTCGTGCCCCACGCCACCGAGTGGGAGCCGCACGAGTTGTTGCCGATCATGCCGCCGAGCGTGCAGCGGCCGTGGGTGGAGGGGTCGGGTCCGAAGCGCAGGCCGTGCGGGGCGGCGGCCTCCTGGAGCCGGTCCAGCACCAGCCCCGGCTGCACCACGGCCGTGCGCTCCCCGGGGTCCACGGCGACCAGCCGGTTCATGTGCCGGGTGAAGTCCACGACGACACCGGTGCCGGTGGCCTGCCCGGCGATGGAGGTGCCGCCGCCCCGGGCGACGACGGGCACGCCGTGCTCCCGGCAGACCGCGAGCACCGCCGCGACGTCGTCGGCGTCACGCGGGGCGACCACGCCCGCCGGGACCCGCCGGTAGTTGGACGCGTCCATGGTCGTCAGCGCCCGGGACGTGACGTCGAACCCGACCTCGCCCCGGACGACGGCACGCAGCCGCGCTTCGAGATCCGTCATGCGTCCAGGATGCATCCGGCCCCGACGGTGACGGGGGCGGCTCAGCCCTTGACCGCGGAGCTGGCCACACCCTCGACGAACCAGCGCTGGAAGAACGCGAAGACGACCAGCACGGGCAGCACCAGCAGCACTCCGAAGGCGAGGATCTGGCCCCAGTCCGGCGGCTGCTGGCCCTGGAAGACGCTCATCTCCAGCGGCAGCGGGCGCACGGACGGGTCGGACACCATCAGCACCGGCCACAGGAACGAGCCCCACTGGATGAGGAAGGTGAGGATCGCGACCGAGGCGAACACCGGCCGGGACATCGGCACGATGATCGCGAAGAAGGTGCGCCAGGGGCCCGCCCCGTCCAGCCGGGCCGCCTCCTCGATGCTCGCCGGGATCTTCTTGAAGAACGTGTGGAACTGGTAGATCGCGAAGGCGTTGGCGACGAACGGCAGCGCCTGGACGAACAGCGTGTTGCGCTGGCCGTTGAACATGTAGAACAGCGGCACCGCCACCGACTCGAACGGGATCAGCATCAGCAGCAGGACCAGGGTGAACACGGCGTTCTGCCCGCGCCACTTCAGCCGGGTCAGCCCGTAGGCCGCCATCGAGTTGACGAGCAGCCCGCCCGTCACCACCACGAACGACAGCAGCACCGACACGCCCATGAACTGCCAGAAGTAGCCGGTGCTCTCGGAGTTCAGGCTGTCGAGGACGGCGGTGTAGTTGTCGAAGGACAGGTGGGTGGGCAGAAAGCCGGACAGGCCGTTCAGGACCTCGTCGGACGGCTTGAGGCTGCCGAGGAAGAGGTAGAGCGCGGGGAGGGCGAAGACGAACGCCAGGACGCTCAGGACGGTGTAGTCGAGGACGCGGCGCACGGGCGTGCGGGTCATGGCCATGGGTGGGTCAGTCCTCGTTGTCGGGCCGGACGACGCGGCGCTGGACGATGGTCAGGGCGACGACGATCAGGAAGAACACCACCGTGACGGCCGAGGCCTGGCCGATGTCGTTCTGGTCGAAGGCGGTGGTGACGGCCTGGTACATCACGGTGCGGGTGGCGTCCTCGTCCAGGCCGCCGCCGCGGATGAGGATGTACACCTGGTCGAAGACCCGGAAGGACAGCACCGAGGTCAGCATCGCCACGAAGACGAGGGTGCCGCGGATGCCGGGCAGAGTGACGTGCCGGAACTGCTGCCAGCGGGAGGCCCGGTCCAGCTGGGAGGCCTCGTAGAGCTCGCCCGGGATCTGCTGGAGGCCGGCCAGCAGGATGACCATCTGGAAGCCGACGCCCTGCCACACCGACAGCACGATGACCGAGCCCATCGCGGTGAGGCCGTCGCCGAGCCAGTCGAAGGCGCCCCAGTTGCCGAACGTCACCACGTCCAGCAGGGAGTTGAGCATGCCCTGCTCGCTGCGGGCGAGGATCAGCCGCCAGATCACGGCGACCAGCGCCATCGGGAAGACCACCGGCATGAAGAAGAAGGACCGGAACACGCCGATCGCCTTCAGTTTGCGGTTGAGCAGGATCGCCAGCGCCAGCGCCAGCCCCGTCTGGAGCGGTACGACGAGGACGGCGAAGGTCAGGTTGTTCAGCAGCGCCCGCAGGAACGGGCCGGACAGGTCGGGGTCGGTGAACAGCCGCCGGTAGTGCTCCACGCCGAAGAACGCGGGCTCCAGCGGCGAGCCGAGGCGGACGTTGTAGAACGAGAGCACCACGGCGTAGCCGAACGGGATGCCGACGAAGGCGATCAGCCCGACGACGGCCGGAGCGGACATCAGCAGCCCGTGCAGCCGGTCACGGTTGCCGCGCGCGGGACGCGGGGGCTTCCTGGCTGATGCGGACGAGACGGCCTGCGCCCGGTCTGGGGCCGCGGCCTGCGCGGTTTCCACGGTTTTCACGGGAGGTGTCCTCTTCCCGGCGGGGCGGGCGCGTCGATCCGTGGGTGCGTCACCACGTCACCGGCGGCCCGCCCGGGCCGATGCGTCCTGCGGGTTACGGGATCTCGTAGCCGGCGTTGTCGGTGAAGTCCCGGTCGATGGCGCGGGCGGCCTTGCGCAGGGCTTCCTCGGGGTCGGCGCCGCCGTAGATCGCGTTCAGGGCCGTGTTGAACTTGGCGGTGACGGTGGGGTATCCGGCGGTCACCGGGCGGGTGACGGCGACGCAGGAGGCGGTGATGTCGCTGTCGCCGCAGGGCTTGGCCAGCTGGTCGGCGAAGAGCTGGAGCGGGCCGCCCTTCTTGTACAGCTCGCTCTTGGCGAGGGCCGACTTGGTGGCGGGCACCGCGCCGTTGGCCTTCGTCATGGCGCCGACGTTGGTGTCGTTCAGCAGGTAGTCCAGGAAGGTGCCGGCGGCCTTGCCGTTCTTGCTGTCGGCGCCGATGCCCCACGCCCACGAACCCTGCCCGGTCTTGGGGCCGTTGCCGAAGTCCGGCAGCGGCAGCACGGCGAGGTCGTCATCGAGGGCCTCGCTGTAGGCGGGGTAGTTCCAGTGGCCGACCCAGCTCAGCGCCACCTTGCCCTTGGCGAAGGCGTTGCCGTCGGTGTTGGGGTCGACGTAGGGCTTCCATGACTGGAAGGTCTTCATCGCGGAGACGGCCTTGGGGCTGTCGAGGGCGCCCTCGGCCTTGCCGTCCTTCAGCAGGCCGCCGCCCGCCGACCAGAGAAGCGGGGAGAAGCCGAAGGTGCCCCACTCGGAGGCCAGGCCGTACTGCTCCGAGATGTCGAGGACCTTGCCGTCGGAGTCCTTGCCCTTCAGCGCCTTCAGGGCCTTGCCGAACTCCTCGGCCGTCCAGGCGTCGTCCACGCCCTTCGGGTACGTCACGCCGGCCGCGTCGAGCAGCTTCTTGTTGGCGTACAGGCCGAGCCCGGCGTCGAACATGCCCAGGCCGTAGTGCTTGCCGTCGATCTCGCCCTGCGCCTTGATCGCGTCGGTGGCGTTGGCGAGGGTCTTGGCGGAGACGTGGCCGTCGACCGGGGCGAGCTTGCTGTTGTAGAGGAAGTTGGCCATCGTCGGGCCGTCGAACTCCAGCACGTCCGGCAGTTCGGAGGCGCCGGTGGCGGTGATGGTCTTCGTGTAGTCCTTCTCCGGTATGAGCTTGAGCTCGGCCTTGACGTCGCTCTGCGAGGAGTTGAAGGACTTCACCGCGTTCTGCAGCGCGGTCGCCTCGCTCGCCTGGCCCTGGTGGGCCCAGACGCTGATGGTGCCCTTGCCGCTGCCCTGTTCGGCGGAGGTGTCGCCGCCGCCCCCGCCGCCACAGGCGGCCAGCGCGGCCAGCGGCAGCAGGGCGAGGGCCGTCAGGCCCGTACGACGGTGTCTTCCGTGGCCGGTGATCATGGTGGTGCCTCCGAGCGGGGTGGGTGCGGTGGGTGCGCGGACGGTGGGGAGGGGGAGCTGAGGGGGGACAGGGGAGCGGCGCGGGGCTAGCGCTGCCGGCCGGTGTGCGGCGGGGCGGTGGTCTCGCGGAGGATGAAGCGGATGGGCATCTCGACGGGGCGCGGCGGCCCGGCGTCCGGTTCGTCGAGCCGCGCGAGCAGCAGCCGGGCCGCCTCCCGGCCCTGGGCCGCGACCGGCTGGGCCACGGTGGTCAGCCCGACCACCTCGGACAGCTCGTGATCGTCGAAGCCGACCACGGACACGTCCTCCGGGACCCGCAGCCGGTGCCGGCGCAGGGCGCGCAGCGCGCCCATCGCCATCTCGTCGGACTGGGCGAACACGGCGGTCGGCGGCTGGCGCAGCGCCAGCAGTTCCGTCATGGCCCGCTCACCGCCCTCGACCGTGTAGCCGCCGTCCGCCTCCAGGGCGGGGTCGGGCTCGATCCCGGAGTCGGCGAGCACGTCCAGGTAGCCCTGCCGGCGGTCCAGGGGCGTGGTCCAGTGCAGCGGCTCGCTGGCGCCGGAGATCATGCCGATCCGCCGGTGCCCGAGGTTCACCAGGTGCCGTACGGCGCTCTCCGCGCCGCCCCGGTCGTCGATGCCGACCACCGTGAAGCCGGGCCGGGCGCCGCCGACCGTGGTCGCCAGCGGCACGTCCAGGGACCGCAGGGCGGCGGCCTCCTCCGGGTCGGGGATCAGCAGGGACAGCACGGCGTCGACCCGCTTGCGGATCGGCAGCTTGGTGAAGAAGCGCTTGCGGGCCTCGGGTGAGCCGAGGTTGTACAGCAGGACGTCGTAGCCGGCGGCGCTGAAGACCTTCTCGGCGGCGTCCAGGACGGTGCCGAAGAACCAGCGGCCGACGTACGGGACGACGACGCCGATGGTGTGGGTGCGTCCGCTGGCCAGGCTGGAGGCCGAGCGCGAGGCGGTGTAGCCGAGGTCGGCGGCGGCCGCGACGATCCGGGCCCGCATCTCCTCCGACACGCCGGGACGGCCGCGCAGGGCGCGGGACACGGTGGACGCCGAGACTCCGGTGGCCTCGGCGACATCGGTGATGCTGACCGTCACGGAACGCTCCTGGATCGGGGGGCACGCCGCCTGCCCGGGGTCGTCCGGAACACATCGGCGTGTGAGGGAGTGACGAGACCGTAAACCCGCACCTGTGGTTGCGCAAGCGTTTGCGTTCGGATTTACTGCGGCTGACTCTCAGGGGAACTCCCACCAGCACGAGAACAGCGCACACGTTTGAGTGCCGCTGTCGGCAGACAGGACCTGTCCATGCGATACGCGCCGCCCGGCCTCTGCGTGAACGACTTCGACCTCCTGCGCCACGCGGACGGCACCTACACCGTGCTGCACCTCCAGGGCCCGTGGACGGACGAGTTCGACCACCTGCGCATGGAGACGTCCTACGGCCGGGCCACCTCCGCCGACCTGGTCCGCTGGGAGCCGCAGGGCACGGCTTTCGGCAACGGCCTGCCGGGCCGTTTCGACCAGCGGGCGGTGTGGACCATGCACGCCGTCCCGCAGGGCACCGGCATGGCGATGCTCTACACGGCCGTCTCCGGGCTCACCCCGGGCGGCTGGCCCCTGCAGTCGGTCGGCCTGGCCCGCTCCGACCGCGCCGACGGCACCGGCTGGCGCCGCCACGGCACCGGGCCGGTCGTCGAGGCGGACGCGCGCTGGTACCGCACCGGCGAACGCATGGGCTGGCGCGACCCGTTCGTCGTACGCGACGACGAGTCCGACGGCTGGGTCATGCTGGTGTGCGCCGCCGACGCGTCCCTGCCGGTCGAGGTCAGCGGGTGCGTGGCCTGGGCGACCTCCGACGACCTGGAGCACTGGACGGTCCACCCGCCGCTCGTCTCCCCCGGGGACGTCGACGAGCTGGAGTGCCCCGTCCTGGAACGCCTCGACGACGGCGGCTGGCTGCTGCTCGGCTCCATCGGCGCCACCCGGGGCTTCGAGGCGTGGACCGCTCCGCGCCTGCGCGGCCCGTGGACCCGCCAGGGCCCGCTCGGCCCGACGGGCGCGTACGCCCCGCGCGTCGTCACCGCGCCCGACGGCTCCCGCGTCGTGCTGCACACCACCCCGCGCCGCGTCGGTCTGACGGACACCGGTGAACGCTGCCGCGGCATGCTCGCCCAGCCCAAGTCCCTCGTCGTCCCGCAGGGCGCGGCGCCGCGCCTTCAGTGGTGGCCCGGCCTGGACCCCTGGCTCGGCGAGGAGACGTACGACGCCCCGCTGCACGCGGTCGGAGACGTCGGCCTCTCGGGCCGCACCGACGTCACCCTGCGCACGCACCTCTCGGACGGGGACCGGCCGGCGCTCACGGTCGGCTGCGACGGCAAGAACCTCCGGGTCACCGGCCCCGACGGTGTCCCGCTCGGCGAGACCCTCCTGCCGGAACCCGCCGCCTCCCTGCGCATCCTCACCGTCGGGGAGTACGTCGAGGTCTATGCCGACGGTGTCTTCGTCCTCACCACCCTGTGCTACTCCGGCCGTCCCGCCCCCTGGACGGCCGTCGGCGAGGACGGGGTCCGGCCCGTCGCCGTGCGCCCCCTCCGGCTGCCGGACCCGCACCGCGACGACGCCTCGGCCGTCTGGCCCGGCCCGGCCCCGCACTGACCTGTCCACATCCCGTCTCACCGGACGGACGACGTTTCGCCCGCGTTTCTGGAAACGGCTACGCTCCCCTCCGTGGCTGAGATCCGGATTCCCTCTGACATCAAGCCCGCGGACGGACGTTTCGGCGCGGGTCCCTCCAAGGTGCGGACGGAGGCGCTGGACGCCCTCGCCGCGACCGGCACCTCTCTCCTGGGCACCTCCCACCGCCAGGCCCCCGTCAAGAACCTGGTCGGCCAGGTGCGCGAGGGCATCAGCGAGCTGTTCCAGCTCCCCGACGGCTACGAGGTGATCCTCGGCAACGGCGGCTCCACCGCGTTCTGGGACATCGCGACGCACGGCCTGATCGAGAACAAGTCGCAGCACCTGAACTTCGGCGAGTTCTCCTCGAAGTTCGCCAAGGCCGCCAAGCTGGCCCCCTGGCTGGACGAGCCGGACGTCATCGCCTCCGACCCGGGCACCCACCCCGAGGCGGTCGCCCAGGCGGGCGTGGACGTCTACGCGTTCACCCACAACGAGACCTCGACCGGTGTCGCCATGCCGATCAAGCGCGTGGCCGGTGCCGACGAGGGTGCCCTGGTGCTCGTGGACGCCACCTCCGGCGCCGGCGGCCTGCCCGTCGACGTCAGTGAGACCGACGTCTACTACTTCGCCCCGCAGAAGTCCTTCGCCTCCGACGGCGGCCTGTGGATCGGCGTCTTCTCCCCGGCCGCGATCGAGCGCGCCGAGCGGATCCACGCCTCCGGCCGCCACGTCCCGGAGTTCTTCTCGCTGCCGACGGCGATCGACAACTCCCGCAAGAACCAGACGTACAACACCCCGGCGCTGGCCACCCTCTTCCTGCTGAACCAGCAGCTGGAGTGGATCAACGGCCAGGGCGGTCTGGACTGGTCGGTCCGGCGCACGGCGACCTCCGCCCGCACGCTGTACGGCTGGGCCGAGGACATCAAGTACGCCAACCCCTTCGTCACCGACCCGGCCAAGCGCTCGCAGGTGATCGGCACGATCGACTTCACCGACGAGGTCGACGCCGCCGCCGTCGCCAAGGTGCTGCGCGCCAACGGCATCGTCGACACCGAGCCCTACCGCAAGCTGGGCCGCAACCAGCTGCGCGTCGCGATGTTCCCGGCGATCGACCCGGCGGACGTCGAGGCGCTCACGAAGTGCGTCGACTACGTGATCGAGCAGCTCTGACCTTCTCGCGCGGGTGAGTGTCGAGGGCGTCCCGCTCACGCGGGGCGCCCTCCCTCGTCCTCAGACCGGCATCGAGCGCGCCACCCGGAACCCCACGTCGTCGATCCGGAACGTCGGATGGCTCCGGCGGCGCACCGAGGCGCGGCAGCTCCAGTGCTCGTCGGACCAGCCGCCGCCGCGCAGCACCCGGTAGGAGCCGTAGACCTCGGGGTCGTAGAGGTCCCAGCACCAGTTCCAGACGTTGCCCAGCATGTCGTACAGACCCCAGGCGTTGGGCTGCTTGCCGCCCACGGGGTGGACGCGGTCGTCGGCGTTGCCGCGGTACCAGGCGATCTCGTCGAGCGGTCCATAGCGGGGGCCGGTGCCGCCGGCGCGGCAGGCGTGTTCCCACTCGGCCTCGGTGGGGAGGCGGTAGCCGTCGGCGGTGGTGTCCCAACCGGCCTCCCCGTCCCCCGGCCGCACCTGGTACGCGGGGGTCAGGCCCTCGCGTGCCGACAGGGCGTTGCAGAACCGTACGGCGTCCCACCAGGACACCCCCTCGACCGGCAGCAGGTCGCCGCGGGCCGCGCTCGGCCGCTCGCCGGTGACCTCCGCGTACCGGGCCTGGGTGACCGGCACCGCCGCCATCCGGAACGAGGGGACGTCGACCGTCCACCTGCGCTCGGTCCGCCGGTCGGACAGCGTGACGGACCCCGCCGGGACATCCACCATGTCGTTGTTCATGCGCTCCCCCATGACCGCACAGCCTAGGGGCGCCCGGCGCATGTCGCCGGACGCCCCCTGCCGTGCTGTCAGTTCCGGGTCACCGAGGCGCTCAGCGGCCGGACCCCAGGATCCCGCGCAGGCTGTCGCCGACCGCCGCGAGGGCCGGCTGCTTCGCGCCCGACGCCTTCCGCGCCGCCGGCTGCGGCTTCGGGTCGGCGGTCTTCTTGCAGACCGCGTCGGCCACGCCGTTGCCGTGCGGGACCTTGCCGTTGGTGAGGTACGTGGCGAGGTACTTGTCGAGGCAGGCGTTGCCGCCCAGCGTGATGCCGTGGTTGCCGCCGCCCTGCTCCACCACCAGGCTGGACTTCTTCAGCAGCCGGTGCATGGTGACACCGCCCTGGTAGGGGGTGGCCGCGTCGTCCGTCGCCTGGAACAGCAGCACCGGCGGGAGCTTGCTGTTGGAGACGTTCACCGGCTTCAGCGACTTCGTCGGCCAGAACGCGCACGGCGCGTTGTACCAGGCGTTGTTCCAGGCCATGAACGGAGCCTTCTCGTACACGGCCCAGTTGTCCTTGCGCCACTGCTTCCAGTCCCGCGGCCAGGACACGTCACGGCACTGCACGGCGGTGTAGACGCTGTAGCCGTTGTCACCGGAGGCGTCGATCGCCGCGATGGTGTCGTACGCCTTGACCAGTGCGGCGGTGTCGTGGTGGTTGACGTACGCCGCGAACGTCTGGGCGAGCGTGGGCCAGTAGGCGTTGTTGTAGCCGCCGGGTATGAAGATGTCCTCCAGCTCGGAGGCGCCCACCTTGCCGCCCGCGGGCTTCTTGGCCAGAGCCGCCCGCATGGCGTACCACTTGGCCTCGACCTTCTTCGGGTTCGTGCCGAGCTTGTACGTGGCGTCGTACTTGGCGATCCACGCCATGAGCGCCTTGTGACGCTTGTCGAAGGCGTAGTCCTGCTGGATGTTGTCGTCGTACCAGACGCCGGTCGGGTCGACGATCGAGTCCAGCACCAGGCGCCGCACCCGCTCGGGGAACAGCTTGGCGTAGACCGCGCCCAGGTAGGTGCCGTAGGAGTAGCCGAAGTAGTTGATCTTCGATGCGCCGAGGGCCTTGCGGATGGAGTCCATGTCCTTCACGGCGCTGACCGTGTCGATGTACGGCAGGACGTCCTTGTACTTCGTGCCGCAGGCCTGGGCGAAGGCCTTGGCGCGCGCGAGGTTGGCCTTCTCGAGCGCCGGCGTGCTGGGCACGGAGTCGGGGCGGACCGGGTCGAAGTGGCCCGGCTTGCAGTCGAGGGCGGGCTGGCTCTCGCCGACGCCGCGCGGGTCGAAGCCGATCACGTCGTACTGGGCGGCGACCTCCTTGGGCAGGGAGGACGCGACGAACGAGGCCAGCGACAGGCCGCTGCCGCCGGGGCCGCCGGGGTTGACCAGCAGCGGGCCCTGGGACTTCGACGCGGTGTGCGGCACGCGGGACAGCGCCAGCGTGATCTGCTTCCCGCGGGGCTTCGCGTAGTCGAGCGGCACCTTGACCGACCCGCACTGGAGTGTCGGGGAGTCGTCGGTCGCGCACTTCTTCCAGGTGACCTTCGCCGCGGCGGTCGTCACGGCGGTGTTCGCGGAGTGCGCCGCGCTGGCGTCGGCGGGGGCGGCGGTGAGCGTCCCGGCCAGGACGACCGTGGCGCCGCACAGAACGGCTGCGCTTCTTCTCATGGAGTTCTCTCGCAACGGTGAGGGGGGTCGGGCCCGTGAGTGACACGGGCCGTGCCGCATCGTTTCGGAAGAGCGCGCCGCACACGTACGCATTCGACCAAGACTTGACCGAATCGAGTCATAGCAGGTTCTCAGACACCGCTCAGACAGGGCGAGTTGTGACCATTTCGGACAGCCGGCGCTGACCGCGGTACGCCCGGCGGACACCGGGCGTACCGCTCGCTCTCGCGCTCAGGCGGCCGTGCACGCGAGGCTCGGCACGCTCCCGCCACCGGGCGCACCGCCCAGGCCGAAGCTCGCCGAACCCGCCACCGGCACACTCCCGTTGTGCGCGGCGTTGACCGCCGTGACGGTCGCCCCGCTCTGGGTGTGCGAGGCGTTCCACATGCTCGTGACCTTCTGGGAGCCGCTCCACGTCCAGCTCACCCGCCAGGACTTCAGCGGAACGCCGCCCGTGTTGGTCACCTTCACCTCGGCGTTGAACCCGCCGCCCCAGTCGCTGCTGACGGTGTACGCGGCGGTGCAGGCGGGCGTGGAGCCGCCGGGGTCACCGGGGTCGCCCGGGCCGGGGCCGGGGGTCCCGGAGCCGAAGGCGGGGGCCTTGACGGACGCCAGGTAGGCGTCCTTCGCCGTGTCGACCGTCCGCCAGTCGTCCTTCAGGATGCCGCCCGTGTCACCGGAGTTGGGGTTCCAGGACCAGAACGTCCAGTGGAAGCTGTCGGCACCGTGCGCCGACGTCGAGCGCAGGTACTTCACCAGCTCGGCCAGCCACTTCTGGTCCACCGAGGCCTGAAGGGTCGTGCCGAACTCGCCGAGCCACACCGGGGCGATGTTCTGCTTGAAGACATAGCCCCAGTACTTGTCCCAGATCCCCGGCAGATTGGCGGGGAAGGACGGGTCGGAGAACCAGGACTGCTGCGCCACCGACGTCGCGTAGTCGTGCGCCGAGTACACCAGCCGGTCGGGGACGTCCAGCTGGACCGGGTACTGGGCCACGCCCATGAGGTTGCCGCCCCACCAGCCGTTCACGCCGTTGAACGACTGCACGCCCTCGACCATGATCAGCAGGTCGGGGTTGACCGACAGCACCGCGTTGCCCGCGCGCTGGGCGGCCAGACGCCAGTCGCGTGCGGTGTCGCCACAGCCCCAGCAGGCCGGGTCGTGGGGCTCGTTGTGCAGGTCGATGCCGATCACGGTGGAGTCGCCCTTGTAGCGCGCGGCCAACGCCTTGAGGTTGGTGATCCACGTCGACTCGGGGACGGACGTGGTGTACCAGAGGGCCGACTGGCCCGCCGCGTCCGGGCGGTGGCGGTCCAGGACGACCTTGAGGCCGGACCGACCGGCGTAGGCGACGATCCTGTCCAGGACCTGGAGGGACGTCAGCCCGCGCAGATCGGTGTTCATGCCGTCGGTGTTGATGCTGTCCGGCATGGTGCCCGGCTTGAGGATGTCGTCGCTGTAGGGCATGCGGAGGGTGTTGTAGCCGAGCGACCTCATCTGGTCGATCATGCTCTTGTAGTCACGGGCCCACAGGCCGTGGACGACGTGGTTGCCGGTCTCGAAACCGAACCAGTTGATGCCGGCGATCCGGACCGGCTGCCCGGCCGCGTCCAGGATCTGCCGGCCGCTGGTGTGCCAGTAACCGGCCCCGGCGGCCTCGGCGGTGGCATCGGCCTGGGCCGACTGCACACCCGCCAGCGGTAACAGGAGCGCCGCGGCAACACACAGGGCTCTGCGCAGAGTGCGGAACATGTGGCTGCTTCCTCTCGGGTTCCTCGGGGAGGGGGGAGCACGGCACCCGGAACAGAATGGGAGCGCTCCCATCATGCCGCGCACCCCCCAGAGAACTCATGCAACATGAGCACGTCAAGACTCCGGGAGGTGTCTCTCCACCACGGCCGCCGCCGGCTCGGCTTGCCGGACTCCGGCCTCCCAGGCGCCGGGGCTGCGGTGGCGGTTCTTGTGCCCGGCGGCGAGTACGTGGCGCAGTTGGGCGAGGTGCTGGGTGTTCGTGGGGAGATCCAGCTGGTCAAGGAGGGCCAGTGCGGCAGCCGGTTCCAGGTCGCCGTAGACGTCGTGGAAGCTCGCCAGGAGGCCGCGGAAGACGGCCGAGTGCAGGGCGGGAAGCCGCATGACGGTGCGGTACGTCGGCTCCTTCACCGTCCAGCGCACCGGGCCTGAACATTCCAGAACGCGACGGGCTCGGCGGAGCAGGGCTTCCGATCCCTCGGCCACCACGCGGTCGATGTCGTTACCGAGGACCTCGGCGAAGGCCGTCGCGGAAGTGGTGCGGTCCTCGAACCAGTCCACCCACAGCGAGTAGGTGACGGCCTCGACGTCCCGGTCCGCCTCCAGCAGCTGACGGTAGCCGTCCCACAGCACGTCGGCCGGCAGGGGGCCTTCCGCACTCTCGTTCGCGAACCGGATCTCGCACGTGACCCAGTAGTCGTCGAGGAGGCCCAGCAGCCCGAAGGCCAACCGCAGCCGGTCGGCCGCATCCAGATCTTCTGCGAACACATCGCCGGCCCAGGACTGCGCCACCTGATGGGCTGTCAGCAACACGTCCGGCCGCTCGTCGCTCACCCACCCGTCGCCCACCTGGCGGACGCCCTGATCAGCCAGCCAACGCCGCGCTGCCTCCTCGGTTCGCCTCTCCACTCGGGAAGTATGACAAGCCTCGCAAGATCCGAACGAAACGGCCTAGCGCCGGCGCCTCAGTGTCCGCCAGCCGAACAGGGCGACCAGGGCCGCACCGGCGGCGATCGCCCCGGTCTTGAGGTTGCCGCCCAGGCCCTCGCCGCCGCCGCCGGACGAGCCCGAACCGCCCCTGCCCGACGCCGCATCGGACCCGTCCGACCCCGGCGCGTCCTGCGGCTCCACGGGGCTGTCCGCCCCCTCGGCGCCGTACATCAGCTTCGTGCCGTCGGCGGTGTAGGTGACGGACTCGCCCTGCCCCAGGAACGGCACACCGAGCCGCTCCTTCTTCTTGATCCTCCCGCCGTTCCAGTCGTAGGCGATCGCGCCGAAGTAGCTGCGGACGACGAGATGTTCGCCGTCCGGGGAAAGCGTGGCGTCGGTGGCCTCCAGGTCGGGGACCGCGGCGACCGGCCGGAACACGTTCGCACCGGACGGGGAGAGCTCCGCCGGTCCCTCGTACAGGTGCCCGCCCTTCTCGTTCTTGTCGACGATGTAGACACGGCCGGTCTTCGGGTGCACCACGAGGGACTCGGCGTCCCGCGCGCCGTCGGAGTACTTCACGACGTACTGGGTGGCCTTGATCGTCTGGTCGCGCAGGTTCTTCGGCTCGGGCAGCCGGTAGATCCAGACGTACGGCCAGGTGCCGCCGAGGTTGTCGCCGATGTCGCCGACGTAGATCTGGTCGTCCGGCCCGATGGAGACGGCCTCGACGTCGCGCGGGCTGCCCACGCCGGACATGGTGATCGTGGCGACCGTCTCGCCCGTCGAGCTGTCGACGGCGTAGAGGTACGCCCCGTCGTCGCTGTCGTTGTGCGTCCAGTAGATGCCAGGGTGCTGCCGTGAGGCCGCCAGGCCGCTGGACTCGGTGATGCGCGGATCCCTGATCGTGAACTTCTCGTCGCCGTCGGCGGCGGAGGCGGGCACGGCGAGGGCGCCCGTGAGGAGGGCGGCGGCGAGCAGTGCGAACGGTCTGCGCATACCCCAAGCCTGCCATCCGGCCCGGCGGTTCACCGGCGTAATGGATCACAGGCCCCCGTGCGCGGACGGGGCGCGTGTCCCGACTCACACCCCGTCGGCCGTCGAGATCGTTCATCATGAGCGGATGCTCAGGTTCATGCCCGTCGGTGACTCCATGACGATCGGAAGCGCGGGCGAACACACATGGCGCTACCGGCTGTGGCAGCACCTGTCCCGGTCCTACGGCGGCCCCTGCACCCTCGTCGGGCCCCGCGAGACCCTCTACGACAAGCTCGCCGAGGCCCCGGAGTCGTACGCGTACGCCGAACCGGACTTCCCCCGGGGCCACCTGGCCGGCTGGGGCGAGGGCTGGCTGCACATGGCGCCGCTGATCGGCGAGGCGGTGCGGTCCTGCCGCGCGGACGTCCTGCTGGTCTCCCTCGGCCTCATCGACCTGGGCTTCTACACCAACGCGGAGCAGACCGCCGAGAACGTCCGGGCGTTCGCGTCCGAGGCCCGGGCGGCGAACCGGCGGGTGCGGATGGTGTGGCTGCCGGTGATCCCGAACGTGCGCGCGGCGACGGACCAGCCCTTCGCCACCGAGGTCACCCGCTTCAACGAACTGCTGGCGAAGACGGCCGCCGACCTGGATGAGCCCGGCTCCCCCGTCCTCCTGGCCTCACTGCCCCCGTCGTACGACATCCACGCCGACACCTACGACGGCACCCACCCGAGCGGAAGCGGCGAGCACAAGATCGCGGCGGCGTTCGCGGAGGCGATGTACCAGGGCTGGGACCTGGCCGGGCCGTACGCGCAGTAGCCGTCCGCGAAAGGGCGGCGGGCACCCGCGGGTTCGTGCTTGCCTGGAGCGCACTCCAAGACGTTGGCTTGGACACCATGAAGTACACGCAGCTCGGACGCACGGGACTCAAGGTCAGCCGGCTCGTCCTCGGCACCATGAACTTCGGCCCGCAGACCGACGAGGCCGACAGCCACGCCATCATGGACGCGGCGCTGGACGCGGGCATCAACTTCTTCGACACGGCCAATGTCTATGGGTGGGGCGAGAACAAGGGCCGTACCGAAAGCATCATCGGCACCTGGTTCGCCAAGGGCGAGGGACGGCGCGACAAGGTCGTCCTCGCCACGAAGGTCTACGGCAACATGGGCGCCGACGGCCCGGCCTGGCCCAACCACGACAAGCTCTCCGCGGTCAACATCCGGCGGGCCGTGGACGCCAGCCTCAAGCGGCTCCAGACCGACCACATCGACGTCTACCAGTTCCACCACGTCGACCGGGACACCCCCTTCGACGAGATCTGGCAGGCCATCGACGTCCTGGTCCAGCAGGGCAAGATCCTCTACGTCGGATCGTCGAACTTCCCCGGCTACAAGATCGCCCAGGCCAACGAGATCGCCGCCCGGCGCGGCGGGACCATCGGCCTGGTCAGCGAGCAGTGCCTGTACAACCTCGCCGAGCGGCGCGCCGAGATGGAGGTCATCCCGGCCGCGCAGGAGTACGGACTCGGCGTCATCCCGTGGTCGCCGCTGCACGGCGGTCTGCTGGGCGGTGTCCTCAAGAAGGAGGTCGAGGGCGGCCGCCGCGCCTCCGGCCGCGCGGCCGACGCACTCGCCGACCCCGCCACCCGCGCACGGATCCAGTCCTACGAGGACCTGCTCGACAAGCACGGCATCGAGCCCGGCGAGGCCGCCCTGGCCTGGCTGCTCACCCGCCCCGGCGTGACCGGCCCGATCGTCGGCCCGCGCACCGCGGAACAGCTCGCCTCCGCCGTCCGCGCGTCCGAGCTGGACCTCTCCGAGGAGCTCCTGGCCGGCCTGGACGAGATCTTCCCGGGCCCGGGCCCGAGCCCGGAGGCCTTCGCCTGGTGATCGGGGGCGGCCCACGCCCTTCTTTTCGGGCCGCGGGGTTCCCGGCGCCCCTCCGGGGCGCGGGGAACCGCGCGACCAGCCCCCCATCGGCCCGCGGCCGAAGAACGACCAGGGAAGCCCCCGGCCCCGCTACTTCCCGATCACGGAAGCGAGGGCGACGACGAGAAACATCAGCACGAGCACACCGGCCATGATCCGGTTGCGGGTTTTCGGGTCCACGGCACCGAGCCTAACCGGCACCCCCGAGTGCCCAGCGCCCGACCGCCTCGTACCGGGGCTGCTCCCCCGGCACCCCGGACGTCGGCAGATTGCTCCGTACCAGGCACAGCTCCCGCACCGTCCAGGTCCGGCCCGTGAAGCCCGCGAGGGTGTCCAGGAAGGCCCGCACATCCCCCGCCGCCCGGCTCCGCGCCACGGTCAGGTGGGCCTTGTAACGCCGGTGCTCCCCCATCGGCACCCCCGCCTTGCGCGCCGCCGCTTCGGCCCGCTCGGCCAGCAGCCGGAGGCTCGCCACGTCTCCCTCGGCCCCGGCCCACAGCGCCTTCCCACGCCCGAACTGCCCGCCTCCCCGGACGGCCAGGGCGAACGGCTCGGTACGGCGTGCGGCCCGCTCCAGCCGCTGCGACAGCCCGGGGACGAGACCGTCGTCGACCTCACCGTAGAACGCGAGGGTGAAGTGCCAGCCGGGGCGGCCGGTCCAGCGCATGCCGTCGGCGCCGGGCAGCCCGCGCAACTCGTCCACCACGGTGCCGAGTTCCCGGCACACCTCGTCCGGGGGCAGCACGGCCGCGAAGAGTCTCATGGGTCCAGCCTGGCACCATGAGCCCATGCGGATCACCATCCGGGACGGCGGGCCCGACGACATTCCCGGGATACTCGGCATGCTCGACAGCTGCGTGGAGTGGCTGGTCTCCCAGGGGCGCACGGGGCAGTGGGGGACGAAGCCCCTGTCGCAGAGCCCGAAGACGGTGGAGTCGGTCCGCCGGTACATGGCGGAGGGCAGCGTGTACATGGCCGACGTCGACGGCGTCCCGGCCGGCACCCTCACCCTGACCGGCTCGGCGGGCGCCTACCTGTCCCACCTCCCGCAGCCCGGCGAGCCCGAGCGCTACATCCACTGGCTGGCCTCGGACCGCCGCTTCAAGGGTCACGGCGTGGGCAGCGCCCTGCTCGCGCACGCCGCCGAGGAGACCCGCCGCGCCGGCATCTCCCTCCTCCGCGTCGACTGCTACGCCGGCGACGACGGCAAGCTCGTCCGCTACTACGAGTCCAACGGCTTCACCCGCACCGTGGCCTTCACGGTCGGCGAGGACAAGTGGCCGGGGCAGCTGCTGGCGCGGAGGGTGTAGGCACGGGTCCCGCGGACCCGGGCGTGTCCCGGTCACCGTGCGTATCGTTGTACTGCTCGGCCGGATTCATCCACGGGTGCGGCCGGGGAGGAGCGCCACGATGACCGTCCTTGACGACAGGATCGAGATGGCCGAAAGCAGCGGCGAACTCACCCTCGACATGATGTTCGAGTGGGTGGAGACGATGCCCGTCCCCGAGGGTTACAAGGTCGAGATCGTCGGGGGGAACATCTTCATGGCGCCTCAGCGGGACACCCACTGGGACATCATCGCGGACATCTACGACCAGCTGCGCAGCAAGTATCCGCGCAAGCGCGTGAAGTCCGACGTCCGCGTCGACTACCCGGGCCACCTCAACGGCTTCGCCTCCGACATCACCGTGATGGCGGAGAACTCTGCGAAGAACGACAAGGGCCTGTGGCGCTACCAGGACGTCGAGTTCGTCGCCGAGGTGATCTCCAGGAAGACCGGCGCCAACGACTACGGCCCCAAGAAGGACGCCTACGCCGCCGCCGGCGTGCCGGTGTACCTGATCGTGGATCCGTACACCGGCCGCTGGCATCTGCACACCAAGCCCAAGGACGGCGAGTACCGGGGCGAGCTGAGCCTGGACTTCGGGGACGAGATCGACCTGACGGGCACCGCGGTCGGGCTCGTCCTCGAGACCGGCGAGTTCCCCCGGGACTGACCGACACCGCACTACGCCCACTACGCCGCCGGGGCCAGCGCCTCCTGCTGCTCCCGGGGCACGAACCGCACCCGTGGATGCCCGCCGTGCCAGCCCACCGACAGGCGCAGGTTGCCGACCCGGGCCAGGATCAGGCCGATGACGGCCGCGGCGAGTGCCGCCACCGCGCCGCCCACCGCGAGGCCGATCCGGGCGCCGTAGGTGTCGGTGATCCAGCCGACGATCGGGGCGCCGACCGGCGAGCCGCCGAGGAAGATCATCATGTAGAGGGCCATGACACGGCCGCGCATCGCCGGGTCCGTCGACATCTGGATGCTGGTGTTCGTCGTGACGTTGACCGTCATGCCGAACAGGCCCAGCGGGACCATGAGCAGGGCGAACATCCACAGCGTGGGGGTCGTCGCCGCCAGGATCTCCAGCGCGCCGAAGGCCATGGCCGCCACGATCAGCAGCCGGAGCCGGGCCGTGCCCCGCCGCGCGGCGAGCAGTGCGCCCACCACCGAGCCGACCGCCATGAGCGTGTTGAACATGCTGTACGCGCCCGCGCCCGCGTGGAAGACGTCGTCCGCGAAGGCCGACAGGTACACGGGGAAGTTGAAGGCGAAGGTGCCCACGAAGCCGACCAGGACGATCGGCCAGATCAGCTCCGGGCGGCCGGTGACGTAGCGCACGCCCTCCCGCAGCTGCCCCTTGCCGCGCGGGGCGCGCTCCACGAGGTGCAGCTCCCGGGCGCGCATCAGCAGCAGACCGGTGAGCGGCGCGATGAAGGACAGGCCGTTGAACAGGAACGCGTAGCCGGTGCCGACGCCGGTGATGAGCAGGCCCGCGACGGCGGGGCCGACCAGGCGGGCCGACTGGAAGTTCGCCGAGTTCAGACTGACCGCGTTCTGCAGCTGCCCCGGGCCGACCAGCTCGGAGACGAAGGACTGCCGGGCCGGGTTGTCCACGACGGTGGCGAGGCCGACCGCGAAGGCGGCGACGTACACGTGCCACACCTGGACGTGCCCGGTGAGGGTGAGGACGGCCAGGGCGATCGCCGTGAGCGCCATGGAGGACTGCGTCACGAGCAGCGTGGGCCGCTTGCGCAGCCGGTCGACGAGGACACCGCCGTAGAGGCCGAAGAGCAGCATCGGCAGGAACTGCAGGGCGGTGGTGATGCCGACGGCGGCGGAGGAGCCGGTGAGGCTGAGCACCAGCCAGTCCTGGGCGATGCGCTGCATCCAGGTGCCGATGTTGGAGACGACCTGGCCCATGAAGAACAGGCGGTAGTTCCTGACCTTCAGGGAGGAGAACATCGAGGACGTGCGGGCGGGCGGGGCGGCGGGTGTGTCGGAGGCGGGCGGGGAATCGTGGGGGTCAGGTGCGGGGGCGGAAGCTGCTCCGGGTCCCGAACTCAAAGGGTTCGCCTCCTTGCGACGACTGCTGCTTACAGATGCGCGAGCTTCTCCAGCACGGGGGCGGCGGCGCGGAGTTTCGCCCACTCGTCCTCGTCGAGGTTCTCCACCAGCGTGGCCAGGAACGCGTTCCGCTTGGCGCGGCTCTCCTCGAGCATGGCCTCGGCCTGCTCGGTGCGGGTGACGACCTTCTGGCGCCGGTCCTCGGGGTGCGGCTCCAGCCGGACCAGGCCCTTGGCCTCCAGCAGTGCCACGATGCGGGTCATCGACGGCGGCTGCACGTGCTCCTTGCGGGCGAGCTCGCCCGGGGTGGCCCGGCCGCACAGCGACAGGGTGCCCAGCACCGACATCTCGGTGGGGCTGAGCGATTCGTCGACCCGCTGGTGCTTGAGCCGACGGGACAGCCGCATCACTGCGGAGCGGAGGGAGTTCACGGCGGCTACGTCGTCGCCATGGCTGAGGTCCGGCATGTTCTTTAGCGTAACTCATTACTCTCGCTAAAGACCAGCCGGAACGCGCACCGTCACCCGTGACGCCCGCCACTGAACCGTGACATCACTCATCTGGGTGACACGGCGGCAAAAGGTGCCCCGCCGGACCGAACGGTACCGCGACCCTCGTGCTCATGGGGACCAGTGTGCTCAGCCTGCGAATAGACCACGACCTGCTCGAACGGCTCCGGCACCAGGCCGCGAAAAGGGGAATGAGCGTCCAGGACTATGTCGTCCGGACGCTCATTCGGGATGACTTCGACCAGCGGTTCCAGGCCGCCGTCGAGGAGACGGAGAAGTTCTACGGCGCCCCCGCGCCTCCGGGGGCGGGTATCAGGTCAGACCCAGCGCCGGCATCAGGTAGTAGAAGGTGAACACCGCCGCCACCGCGTACATCGCCGCCGGCACCTCCCGGCCCCGCCCGGCCGCCAGCCGCAGCACCACGAAGGTGATGAAGCCCATGCCGATGCCGTTGGTGATCGAGTACGTGAACGGCATCATCAGCATCGTCACGAAGGCCGGGACGGCGATCGTGTAGTCCGCCCAGTCGATCTCCCTGACCGACCCGGCCAGGATCAGGAAGCCGACCGCGACCAGGGCCGGGGTGGCCGCCTGGGACGGCACCATCGTGGCGACCGGCGTCAGGAACAGGGCAACGGCGAAGAGGCCGCCGGTGACGACGTTCGCCAGGCCGGTCCTGGCGCCCTCGCCGACACCGGCCGTGGACTCGACGAACGCGGTCGTCGCGGAGGAGGAGCTGGCACCTCCGGCGGCGACCGCGAGGCCGTCGACGAACAGCACGCGGTTGATGCCGGGCATCTGCCCCTCGCCGTCGGTCAGCTTCGCCTCGTCGGAGACGCCCATGATCGTGCCCATCGCGTCGAAGAAGCACGACAGCAGCACGGTGAAGACGAACAGCACGCCGGTCAGCACGCCGACCTTGCCGAAGCCGCCGAACAGGCTGACCTGCCCGATCAGCCCGAAGTCCGGGCTCGCCACCGGGTTGCCGGGCCAGGTGGGCGTGGTCAGGCCCCAGCTCGGCACCTCGGCCACCGCGTTGATGATCACCGCGAGGACCGTCATGGCGACGATCGAGATCAGGATCGCGCCGGAGACCTTGCGCACGATCAGCGCCAGGGTCAGGAGCACGCCGAGCACGAACACCAGCACCGGCCAGCCGTTCAGGTGACCGTCGCCGCCCAGCTGGAGCGGGACGGTGGTCTGCGCGGCGTCCGGGATCCGGGAGACGAAGCCCGCGTCGACCAGCCCGATCAGCATGATGAACAGGCCGATACCGATGGAGATGGCCTTGCGCAGACCGTAGGGCACGGCGTTCATGACGCGCTCGCGCAGCCCCGTGGCGACCAGCAGCATGACCACGAACCCGGCGAGGACGACCATGCCCATCGCGTCCGGCCAGGACATGCGCGGGGCGAGCTGGAGGGCGACGACGGAGTTCACGCCGAGACCCGCGGCCAGCGCGATCGGGACGTTGCCGATGACGCCCATGAGGAGGGTGGTCAGCGCGGCCGTGAGGGCCGTCGCGGTGACCAGCTGCCCGTTGTCGAGCTGGTGACCGTACATGTCCTTGGCACTGCCGAGGATGATCGGGTTCAGCACGATGATGTAGGCCATCGCGAAGAAGGTGGCGAGACCGCCCCGGACCTCGCGCGGCAGGGTGCTGCCCCGCTCGGAGATCCGGAAGAAGCGGTCGAGTGCGCCGTACGTGCGCCCGGCTCCCGGCTGATCAGGGGCGGGGGCCTTGGCGGGAGCCGAGGAGGACATGTATTTGGTGGTTCCTACGAAGAGAAGTGGTCAGACACAAACCGTTTCAGTATGAACATATAAAGCCCCTCCCGGCCATCTCCGCGCGTAGACCTGATCGCCTCGTAAGCTGTTCCCCATGGCGAAGTGGACCCCCCGACACGAGGCGCCGGAGCCCCTGGAGGGCCCCGTGGTCGCCACCATCACCGGCGGCACCATCCTGTGGTTCGTCCTCTTCCTGGTTCAGCTCCCCTTCTACGGCTGGTTCGACGATCATGGCCACTCCTGGTGGGTGTGGACCTGCCTGGCCGGTGGCGGCCTGGGCCTGATCGGCATCTGGTACGTCCGCAGGCGCGACGCCGCGCTCAAGCGGGCCGCGGCCGGTGACCCGGCGACGGCACCCCCGGTCGACCAGACGCCGTCCTGACCGTTCTCCGCCGAGACACGCCCCCGCCCCCTCCCTACGCTCGTAGGAGGCGGCGAAACGCTCGAGAACCGTCGGCGCGGATCCGCCGCCCGACCGGTGAGGAGCGCAGTGATGACGATGCAGAACAGCGTGGCCGAGGCCGACCGCGCCCTGAAGTCCAAGCACCGGGCGATGTGGGCCCAGGGCGACTACCCCTCCCTGGCCGCCGAGATCATCCCCGAGCTGGGCCCGATCCTGGTCCAGGCGTGCGGGGTGCGGCCCGGACAGCGGGTGCTGGACGTGGGGGCCGGCTCCGGCAACGCCGCGATCCCGGCGGCCCTGACCGGCGCGGACGTGGTCGCCTCCGACCTGACCCCGGAACTCTTCGAGGCCGGCCGGCGGGTGGCCGAGAAGCAGGGGGCACGGCTCGCCTGGCAGGAGGCCGACGCCGAGGCCCTGCCCTTCCGCGACGCGGAGTTCGACACCGTGCTGTCCTGCGTCGGTGTCATGTTCGCCCCCCACCACCAGCAGGCCGCCGACGAACTCGTCCGGGTCTGCCGCCCGGGCGGCACCATCGGGCTGCTCAACTGGACACCGCAGGGCTTCATCGGCCGGATGTTCGCCACGATGAAGCCGTACGCGCCGCCGCCCCCGCCCGGGGCCGAGCCGCCTCCGCTGTGGGGGGACGAGGACCATGTCCGCGCCCTGCTCGGCGACCGCGTCACGGACGTCCGCGCCGAGCGCCGCACGGTCCGCGTCGACCGCTTCGAGACCCCCGAGGCGTTCCGCGACTACTTCAAGGAGCGCTACGGCCCCACCATCAGCGTCTACAAGAACATCGCCGATGAACCCGAACGCGCCGCGGCCCTCGACGGCGCCCTGGTGGACCTCGCCCGCGACGGCGACCTCGGCAGGGGCGAGGGCGGGACCGCCCTGGAGTGGGAGTACCTGCTCCTCACGGCGCGCCGGGCGGGCTGACGGCGGGCCGTGGCACCGTGGTCCCACGGCATACAACTGCCGTAGGACGACGGCACGGAGTCCGTCCACCCCGGGTCGGATCTTCGCCGCATTCAGCGGGTGAAGCGGCAAAACCGCACGTACCGTCGAATGCATGACGCATCTCGACGCGGGTGCCCGCCCCGACTCCGCTCGGCCGGCGACGGTCACCTCCCGCGAGACCGGCCTGACCGCGGCTCAGGTCGCCGAGCGGGTGGAGCGCGGGCAGGTCAACGACGTTCCGGTGCGCAGCAGCCGGTCCACCCTCGACATCGTCCGTGCGAACGTCTTCACCCGCTTCAACGCGATCATCGGCGTGCTGTGGCTGATCATGCTGGTGGTCGCGCCCATCCAGGACAGCCTGTTCGGGTTCGTGATCCTCGCGAACACCGGTATCGGCATCGTGCAGGAGTGGCGGGCGAAGAAGACGCTGGACTCGCTCGCGCTGATCGGCGAGGTCCGGCCGACCGTGCGCCGCGACGGGACGGCCGCCCCGGTCGGCACGAGCGAGATCGTGCTGGACGACCTGATCGAGATCGGGCCCGGGGACAAGGTCGTGGTCGACGGCGTCTGCGTCGAGGCGGACGGCCTGGAGATCGACGAGTCGCTCCTCACGGGCGAGGCCGATCCGGTCGTGAAACAGCCGGGCGACCACGTCATGTCGGGCAGCTTCGTGGTCGCGGGCGGCGGGGCCTTCCAGGCGACGAAGGTCGGCCGTGAGGCCTACGCCGCCCAGCTCGCCGAGGAGGCCTCCCGCTTCACCCTCGTCCAGTCCGAGCTGCGCTCGGGCATCTCCACGATCCTCAAGTACGTCACGTGGATGATGGTCCCGACCGCGATCGGGCTGGTCGTCAGCCAGCTGGTCGTCAAGGAGAACGCCTTCGACGACTCCGTCGCCCGCACGGTCGGCGGCATCGTCCCGATGGTCCCCGAGGGTCTCGTCCTGCTCACCTCCGTCGCCTTCGCCATCGGCGTGATCCGGCTCGGCCGCAAGCAGTGCCTGGTGCAGGAGCTGCCCGCGATCGAGGGACTGGCCCGGGTCGACACGGTCTGCCTCGACAAGACCGGCACCCTCACCGAGGGCGGCATGGACGTCACCGAGCTGCGCCCGCTCCAGGGCGCCGACGAGACGTACGTACGGAAGGTGCTCGGCGCGCTCGGCGCGTCGGACCCCAGGCCGAACGCCTCCCTGAAGGCGATCATCGACGCCTACCCGGCCGTGGAGGGCTGGCGCTGCACCGAGGCCCTGCCGTTCTCCTCGGCCCGCAAGTACAGCGGCGCCGCCTTCAGCGAGGGCGACGGGCGGTCCGGCCGGTGGCTGCTGGGTGCGCCCGACGTGCTGCTGGCCGAGGACGATCCGGCCCTGGCCGAGACCGGGCGGCTGAACGAGCAGGGTCTGCGCGTGCTGCTGCTGGCCCGGGTCGCGCGGGAGCTGGACGATCCCGACGTGGCGAAGGGCGCGCAGCCCACCGCGCTGGTGGTGCTGGAGCAGCGGCTGCGGCCGGACGCCGCCGACACCCTGCGCTACTTCGCCGACCAGGACGTCCGGGCCAAGGTCATCTCCGGCGACAACGCGGTGTCGGTCGGGGCGGTCGCCGCCAAGCTCGGGCTGGCGGGCACCACCGTGGACGCGCGCCGGCTGCCCGCCGACCAGGACGGGATGGCCGCCGCCCTCGACGACGGCACGGTGTTCGGGCGGGTCACCCCGCAGCAGAAGCGGAACATGGTGGGCGCGCTGCAGTCCCGGGGGCACACCGTCGCGATGACGGGCGACGGGGTGAACGACGTCCTCGCCCTGAAGGACGCGGACATCGGCGTGGCGATGGGCTCCGGCTCGGAGGCGACCCGGGCGGTGGCGCAGATCGTGCTGCTGAACAACAGCTTCGCGACGCTGCCGTCGGTGGTCGCCGAGGGGCGCCGGGTCATCGGCAACATCACGCGGGTGGCGACGCTGTTCCTCGTCAAGACCGTCTACTCGGTGCTGCTGGCCGTGCTGGTGGTGTGCTCGCAGGTGGAGTACCCGTTCCTGCCCCGCCATCTGACCCTGCTGTCGACGCTCACCATCGGCATCCCGGCGTTCTTCCTGGCGCTCGCGCCCAACAAGGAGCGGGCGAGGCCGAACTTCGTGCGGCGGGTCATGCGGTACGCGATCCCGGGCGGGGCCGTGGCGGCGCTGGCGACCTTCGCGACGTATCTGCTCGCCCGCGAGCACTACACGGGGGCGGGGGCGCTGGACGCGGAGACCAGCGCGGCGACGCTCACGCTGTTCCTGGTCTCGATGTGGGTGCTGGCGATCATCGCCCGCCCCTACACGTGGTGGCGGATCGCCCTGGTCGTCTCGATGGGCGGGGCGTTCCTGGTGGTGCTGGTCGTGCCGTGGCTGCAGCACTTCTTCGCGTTGCAGCTGGTGGGGGTGACGATGCCATGGACCGCCGTCGGCGTCGCGGCGGTGGCGGCGGCCGCCCTGGAACTCCTGTGGAGGTGGGTGGACCGCCGCTTTCCCGCGTAGCGGCGAGGGGGCGCGGTTCATGTGCGCTGCGGCGCCGTCGTGGCTTGCCGCGCAGTTCCCCGCGCCCCTGACGGGGCGTCTTTACTGCACGTCGACGAAGTCACCCGTGGCGTTGACCGCCGGGGTGGTCGTGGTGCCCGCGAAGGAGTAGCGGAAGTAGCCGTCCGTCGAGGCGGTGACGGTGGTCTTCAGCTCGCCCGTGCTGTTGGACTTGATGGTCTTGACGGTGGTGTAGGTGTCGCTGCCCTTCTTGCGGAACTGCAGCTTCACCGACTGGTTGGTGTACCCGTGGTACTTGTTGTCGTCCCAGTTGGCGCGGGACAGCTTGCCGGTGACCGTGATGGTCTTGCCCTTCTTCACGGGCTCCGGCGAGGCGTTGACCGTCAGCTTGGAGTAGCGCTGGAGCTTGAAGGAGTTCGTCGGGTCCTTCACCGCGACACCGACGTTGTCCAGGTTCGGGTTCTCCGGGTCCTCGCCGTTGAACGCGACCGCGAACGCGGCCGCCTTCCAGGAGCCCGCGTCCTCGTTCAGCAGCGCGAACGGGTCGATCTCGACGGTGGCCTTGCAGCTCGCGACGGTCGCGGAGGAGTCCGTGCAGGTCGCGTCGTTGCTGTCGAAGAAGAACTCCGACTCCTCGAACGAGGCGCCGCGGTACAGCTCGACTCCCGCGAAGAAGTCGGCGGCGTGGATGTTCACTTCCTTGCCGTGGGTCAGCGTGAAGGACACGGGGACCTTGACCAGGTTGGTGGTGCCCACGGCGATGTTCTTGCCGTTGTTGACCTTCACCGAGGAGAAGGTGGCGTTCAGGAGGGTCGGCTCGCCGTCCACGGCGCCGACGAAGGCCGACCGGCCGGAGTCGGCGTGGACGACCTCGCTGGCGGCGGCGATGTCCGCGGGAACCTTCGGGTCCGCGGCCTGGGCGGCCGGGACGGCGAGGACGGAGAGGGCCAGGGCGCCGGTGACGGCGGCCACGGTGGCTCGGATACGCATGCGTTCTCCAGGTGGAGAGGGGCCCCGGCGCTCGTCGTCGGCTCTCGGGGCCCAAGTGATCGTGGAGTCTGTTGACTCACGTGATCAGATACCTCAGGCATACGCATGGTTGTACGACAGGTGAAAAATTTGTGCGGGAGTTTCTCCCGCGTGTCGTACGTGCCCGCGGCGGCCCGCCGCACGCCGCCCCGGCTCAGTCGAACCACCGGTCCCGGGCCAGTTCGTCCGTGCGGGACGGGTCCTCCAGCAGGGCCGCCACCTCGAACCGCCGCGGCCACTGTCCCGCCGCCCAGGCGAGCCCCGCGGCGACGCCCTCCAGGGTGGCGGCGTGCAGGACGCCGTCGTCGGTGAGCCGCCAGTCGATCTCCACGCCGTCGACGACGAGTTCCTCGTGCTCGACGTAGGAGGACGGGGCCGGCCGGCCGAGCAGCACCCGCACCGGCTCCGGCACCTCGTGCTCGGTGCCCTCGGAGGTGACCTCCCCGGTGACCGACTCGCTCAGCCGCCGCACCTGGAACAGCTCGGCCAGCCCGGCGGCGCGTGACGGGCGTACCGGGAGCAGCGGGACGCCCTCGGTGAACGGCAGCAGGTCCGGCGAGTCGCACACCACGGCGTCGGCCGCGTCCACGACCTCCACCCGGCCGTCGACGACGGCCCGCAGGTCGTCCGGCAGGGTCACCTGCTCGGGATCCAGCTCGGCCAACGCCCCGTACAGGGCGTGCAGCTGGGCCCCCGTCACCTCCCGCTGGGGGTCGGCGAGCCGGTCGAGCAGCTCGGCGGCGCCGCCGGGCTCGTCCAGCAGCGCGGCGACGGAGGTCCGCACGCCCAGCGCCCGCAGCACCTGCTCGTCTTCAAAACCGGTCGCGTCGGCCTCGTCGTAGAGCCCGCGCAGCAGCGGGTCGCCGCCGGCGGCCCGCAGGCCGGCCGGGCGGCGGCCGTCGAGCACCGGGTTCCCGCGCAGCCACCAGGCGGTGTACGGGCGGACGAGCTCGTGGGTCCCGTCCGGCAGCAGGATCCGCACGGGCTGCACGATCGCGTCCCGCAGCGGCGGCCGGGACAGCAGCGCCAGCGCCTGCGCCCACTTGTCCTCGTCGACGAGGTCCAGGTCGCGCACGGCGACGATCTCGGTGGCGACCGGCGGCACCGGGCTGTCCGGGAAGCGGTCGAGGACGTCCTCGCACCACACGTCGACGGCGTCCAGCAGGCCCGCGTCGTCGGGCTCGGCGAAGTCGCCCTCGCGGGGCTCCAGCTCGTCCGGGTCGAGGACGACGTCCGTGGCGCGGACGAGCGCGAAGTCCACCAGGACACCGCAGGCGGCGAGCGGCTGCTCGCCCCACTTCCCGGCCAGCTCCGCGTCCACGGCGGCGAGTTCACCCTCGCGCATGACCTGCGCGAAGGGCCCGCCGGGGAAGACGAGTTCGCACGCCGGTGCCGGTTCGCCGTCCTCGTCGGGCAGGGCGAGCGCGCCCAGCCAGGGCTCGTCACCGGGCTCCAGGCCGGCGTCCCGCACCAGCGCGAGCACGGTGTCGGCCAGTTCCTCGGCGTCGAGGGAGTCCTCTTCCCAGTTCACACCGCCCTCGTCGTCCAGGGAGGCGGCGACGGCGACCCGGACCTGCGGGGTGGTGAGGATCGCCCGGGGTGTCGCGGGCAGCGCGCCGAGCTTCTCCAGGATCGGGTGGGCGGCGTCGGGGTGGGCGACCTTGAGGCCGAGCCGGGCCAGCACCCCGGGGTCGATCCGGGCGGCCTCCGCGCCCGGCAGCAGGATCTGCCGGGGCCCGATGGCCGTCCGGCCGTCGGCGAGCGGCACCGGGAGCCCCGACAGGCGGTCGGGGTCGATCCCGGCCAGGCTGTCGTAGAGCCGCCGCCACCAGCCGGGGTCCTTCTCCAGGCCGGCCAGCCGGTCGATCGCGTCGGTCAGCGGGACGCGGGCGACGCCCAGGGTCCGCAGCTCGGCGCGGCGTTCCAGTCCGGCGGGCAGCAGGGTGGGGAGCACCTCGGCGAGCACGCGCACGGTGTCGGCGCCCGCGCCCTCGACGACCTCGGCGTCGCGCGGCCGCAGGGATTCCGGCAGCTCGTCGTCCTCGCGGGGCGGGAGCGCGGGCGGCAGGAAGGAGGTCCGCGGCAGCCGCTGGAGGATCGCCTGGCGCAGGGCGCCGTCCAGTTCGCCCCTGCCGAGCGGGCCCGGCACGAGGTCGATGATCCCGCCGGTCACCGGCCGCCAGCCGCCGAGGAGTTCGGCGTAGGCGTCGGCGGCGCGCTGGACGAGGAAGTCGGTCAGCGGGCCGGGGGCGGCGTGCCGGCGGGTGGAGTCCAGCGGGAACGAGGCGATGAGCAGCGCCGGGACGCCGAGCGGTTCGTCGCTCGGGGTGGGGGCGTGCACGACGGCCTGGGTGCGGGGCCGGGCCGGGCTGCCGTCACTGTCCACGGGCACGGCCCAGGTCACGGACCAGTGGGGCCGCAGCCGCTCCTCGACGGGCCGGTCGGCGAGCAGGTCGGGGGTGAGGGGGCCGTGGGCGGCGGCGGTGCGCCAGTGGGTGACGCCGCGCGCGGAGTCGTCGACGACGGTGAAGGCGCCGTCGGTGCGGCGGGTGAGGGTCCGCGGGCTCTCCCCGTTGATCTCGACGACCAGTTCTTCGAGCCCGGGCAGGGTGAGCAGCAGGGCGTCGTCGACGGCCCGCAGGAGGCGCTCGGCGAGGTCGGCGGCCGGGGTGTCGCGCAGCGGCAGGATGACGGCGGTGTCGTAGGGGGCGGGAGCGGTGCCCTCGGCGGCGTACGGCAGCCGCAGCAGGGGGACGTGGCCGTCGCGCCGCCGGATCTCGTCACCGAGACCGGGGCTGTGCCGGGCGGTCTCGGCGGCCAGTGCCCTGGCCTCGGCCAGCGACCACCGCACCCCGCCGTGCCGGCCGACGACGGCGGGCTCGTCGGTGACGGAGAGCACGGCGGCGAAGCCGACCCCGAACCGCCCCACGGAGGACGTGTCGCCGGTGTCCCGCTTGGCCGACGCGCGCAGCGTGGACAGCGACTCGACGCCGGCCGCGTCCAGCGGGGCGCCGGTGTTGGCGGCGACGAGCACGCCGTCGCGCAGGGTGAGCCGCAGCCGGCCCGGCACTCCCGCCCGGCCGGCCGCGTCGGCGGCGTTCTGGGCGAGTTCCACGACGAGCCGGTCCCGGTAGCCGCCGAGGACCAGATCCTCCTCGGCGTTGGCGTCCTCGCGGAACCGGGCGGGGCTGGTGGCCCAGGCGTCGAGGACACCGCGCCGCAGACGGGCGGTACCGAACGGATCGGCCCCCTCGGCGGCGGGCCGCACGAACTTGCTGCTCACGTTCCGTTCCTTCTCCTCGCGGCCATGGCGCTGGACGTGAGGAGAAGGTACCGCTTGGGGAGCACACGGCGTGCGCGCGGACGGCCGGAGGCCGTGGCCGCAGGACCCGGGGAGGCTATGAGTGCCCCAGTTCCTCCGTGTCCGCGTCGGCCGTCGGTGTCACCGAGCCGGAGTCCGGGGCCGGGCGCAGCGGGAACGGGTCGACGCGGGTCTCGTCGATGACCGGGGCGGCCGGCTGGGGCGGCCGGGGCATGACGGCGGCCTCGGAGTGACCGCCGCAGCCGTAGGCGAGGGAGACCAGGCGGCCGTCGGCCGGGGAGAACTCGTTGGCGCAGGCGCCGAAGGCCTGGCCGAGGGAGCCGCCGATGGGGACGAGGAAGCCGCAGCTGACGCAGGGGGCGGGCGCCGACTGCGCCATGGGGGTCTTGGGGCCGAACGCCTCCTCCCAGCGGTCGGCCGCGCTGTGCAGGCCGTAGCGGGACAGGACGCGGGCCCGGCGCATGCCCAGTTCCTCGGCGACCGCCGGGATCGAACCACGGGAGGGGGCCACCGTGAAGCCGGACGCGGCAGCGCCCGTGAGGTCGGCGTCCTCGGCCTCGACCAGGTCGGCCATCTCGTGCGACACGGGCACCTTCGGGGCCGCCTCGTCCTCGCCCGAGTAGCCCGGTTCCAGCCGCAGGTCCTCGGCGTCGGTCGGCAGCAGGTCGCCGGGCCCCAGGTCGCCCGGGCGCAGCCGCTCGCTCCACGGCACCCACTCGGGCGCCAGCACGGCGTCCGGGCCGGGCAGCAGCGCCGCCTCGTCCACCGTGACGATCTTCGCGCGGGAGGCCCGGGCCACGGTCACGGCCCAGCGCCAGCCCCGGTAGCCGAGCTCCCGGCACTCGAAGAAGTGCGTGACAACGCGGTCCCCCTCGGAGACCGTCCCCACGTGCTCACCGACGATCCCCGGCGCGGCGGCCTCCTCGGCTGCGGCGCGTGCGAGGTCGACGGCCTCGGCGCACAGACGGTCAGGGGTGCGGCTTCGCGTTGTCGCTGCGCTCACAGGTATCGCTTCTCTCCATACGCCGTCTCACGAGTGCGCCACTCCCGGCACAGGGGCGGACGGAGCGGACCGGGGGACCGCGTCGACGTCCTTCCTCCATTTTGCGGGATGGCTGAGATACGCACGCTACCCTTCCGCCCCACTTCGCGTACACCGACGGTCCTGTTGCGCCGCCCACCGGATCCGCGGCCGCCGCCCCGGGAGTCACCCCACAGGCCCTATACAAGCGGTAATGGCACTACCCGCGGCCTTCTCGGGGCACTATGACGTCGTGGCAGCCGCGAAGACACCCCCGGGCGCCACCGGGACCGGTGGGTCGAAAGGGGTCAAGGGAGGCATCCGAGCGGGCGGACCGGGCCGTGTGGGCGGCTCCTTCCGCAAGGTCGGCCGTGCCCTGCACTTCCCGGTGACCGGCGCGGCCCGCGGCATCCGCAAGGCCACGCACGCGCACGGCGCGGGCGAGTCCGGCCTCGGCAAGCTGATCGAACTGCACGGGGTGAACGGCGCCGGCGACGTCATGATCACCGTCGCCCTCGCCTCCACCGTCTTCTTCTCGGTGCCGACCGACGAGGCGCGCGGGCGCGTCGCGCTCTACCTCGCCATCACGATGGCGCCCTTCACGCTCCTCGCGCCCGTCATCGGCCCTCTCCTGGACCGTCTCCCGCACGGCCGCCGCGCCGCCATGGCCGGTGCGATGCTGGCCCGGGCGCTGCTCGCGCTCGTCCTGTCCGGCGCGGTCGTCAGTGGCGGCCTGGAGCTGTACCCGGCCGCGCTCGGCGTCCTCGTCTCGTCGAAGGCGTACGGCGTGGTGCGAAGCGCCGTCGTGCCCCGGCTGCTGCCACCGCGCTTCTCCCTGGTGAAGGCCAACTCACGGGTCACCCTGGGCGGCCTGCTCGCCACCGGCATCGCCGCGCCCGTCGGCGCCGGACTCCAGCAGATCGGCCCACGCTGGCCCCTGTACGGCGCCTTCGTGCTGTTCGTGGCGGGGACGGTCCTGTCGTTCACCCTGCCGCCGAAGGTCGACTCCGCCAAGGGCGAGGACCGTGCCCTGCTGGCGGCGGACGAGCAGCATCTGCACGGGCCGCACCGGCAGCCGGTCAAGCGCCCCGGGCTGCGCACGGTCGGCCCGGCCGTCACCCACGCCCTGGCCGCCAACGCCGCCATCCGCTGTCTGACCGGGTTCTTGATCTTCTTCCTGGCGTTCCTGCTGCGCGAGCACCCGGTCTCCGGCCAGAGCGCCGCCGTGTCGCTGGGGATCGTGGGCGTGTCGGCGGGCGTGGGCAACGCGCTCGGTACGGCCGTCGGGGCGTGGCTGCGCTCCCGGGCGCCGGAGATCATCATCGTGACGGTGGTGGCGTGCGTGGCGGGCGCGGCGATCGCGGCCGCCGTGTTCTTCGGCGCGGTCATGGTGGCCGGCCTGGCGGCGATCGCCGGGTTCGCCCAGGCCCTGGCCAAGCTGTCGCTGGACGCGCTGATCCAGCGGGACGTGCCCGAGAGCGTCCGTACGTCGGCCTTCGCCCGTTCCGAGACGCTGCTGCAGATGTCCTGGGTGCTGGGCGGGGCGATCGGCATCGCGATGCCGCTCAACGGCACGGCCGGGCTGGCTGTGGGCGCCGCGATCGTCGGCGTCGGGTGGGTGACGACCGTACGGGGGCTGATCGACTCGGCCCGGCGCGGCGGCCCGGGGCGGGCGCGGGTGGCGTAGGGGTTCTTCCGATGGATCTCCCGGGGAGCCGTACCCCGCGTGGGCGGTCCGCCGCGCGGGCCCGATAGCCTTCGCCCATGAACACGTTGCAATCCGTTGTGCGACGCCGCCGCGCCGTCGCCGTCGCCGGCGTCGTATCCGCCGGACTGCTCGTCCTGTCGGCCTGTGACAAGCCGACGCCGATGGCCACGGTCACCGTGGGCAGCGACTCGGTGAACTCCGAGGCCACCTGCGGCGGCGAGGGCGACGCCCTGAAGCCGTCCGATCTCGCCGGGTGCCTGAAGGACAAGGGCATCAAGAGCATCTCCGTCGACCCCGACGAGACGGTGCGTTTCGGGGTGGACCCCGAGATCGCCGACGAGGGCTGGACGATCCTGATGAACGGTCAGCCGCTGACCGACTCCAGCACGAAGACCTACCGCACGATTCCGGGCAGCGTGTTCTTCAACGCCCAGTACGGCGCGCAGGGCAACTCGACGCTGGTGTCCATCAAGGAAGGCGACAAGGACCCGTCCGGGCTCTGGAACTTCAAGCTGAAGAAGGACGCCTGATCACTGCCGCCGGCCCTCGCCGCGTGCTGGTCGCCACCGCGGTTCCCGTGGAGCGGGACGCGGTGGCCGGAGCCTGCGCCGGGGTGAGCGGCGTCGAGGTGATCGCCGGTGGTGTCGGGCCCGCGCTCGCCGCCGCCTGTGTCGCTTCGGCTCTCACCCGCGCCGATCTGGGCGGTGAGCCCTACGGTCTCGTCGTGTCCGCCGGGATCGGGGGCGGGTTCCAGCCCGGGGCGCCCGTGGGGTCGCTGGTGGTCGCCGACGAGGTCGTCGCGGCCGACCTTGGGGCCGAGACCGCGGACGGGTTCGTGCCGGTCACCGAGCTCGGGTTCGGGACGGTCAGGCATCAGCCGCCCGCCGATCTCGTACGGCGGGTCGCCGAGGCCACCGGAGCCCGCACCGGGGCCGTGCTCACCGTGTCGACCGTCACCGGGACGGCCGTCCGGGCCGCCGCGCTGCGGGAGCGGCACCCCACCGCCCTCGCCGAGGCCATGGAGGGCTTCGGCGTCGCCGAGGCCGCCGCCGCGCACGGCGTGCCCGTGCTGGAGATCCGGGCGATCTCCAATCCCGTGGGCCCGCGCGACCGCGCCGCGTGGCGCATCGCCGACGCCCTGGCAGCCTTGACCGAGGGGTTCGGGAAGCTCACCCCCGTACTGGAGGGTTGGAACCGGCATGACCGCTGAGCAGCTGCAGATCGCCTACTCGCCCTGCCCGAACGACACGTTCGTCTTCGACGCCCTGGCCCACGGCCGGGTCCCCGGCGCGCCCGCCCTCGACGTGACGTTCGCCGACATCGACATCACCAACGGCATGGCCGAGCGCGGCGAGTTCGACGTGCTGAAGGTGTCGTACGCCGTGCTGCCCTACGTCCTCGACGACTACGCCCTGCTGCCGTGCGGGGGCGCGCTGGGGCGGGGCTGCGGGCCGCTGGTGCTGACGCGGGAGGCCGGCACCGACCTGGCCGGCCGCACCGTCGCCGTGCCCAGTGAGAAGTCCACCGCCTACCTGCTGTTCCGGCTGTGGGCCGCGGACACCCTGGACGGCGGGGTCGGCGAGATCGTCGTCATGCCGTTCCACGAGATCATGCCGGCCGTGCGGGACGGGAAGGTCGACGCGGGGCTCGTGATCCACGAGGCACGCTTCACCTACGGCGAGTACGGGCTGCACAAGCTCGCCGACATGGGCGAGCACTGGGAGCACACCACCGGGCTGCCGATCCCGCTGGGCGCGATCATCGCCAAGCGGTCGCTGGGCGAGCAGAAGCTGCGGCTGCTGGCCGACTCGATCCGCACGTCCGTGCGCGCCGCCTGGGACGACCCCGAGGCGTCCCGGCCGTACGTCATGGAGCACGCCCAGGAGATGGACCCGGCCGTCGCCGACCAGCACATCGGGCTGTACGTCAACGAGTTCACCGCGGGGCTGGGCGAGGACGGTTACGCGGCCGTGCGCGGGCTGCTCACCCGTGCGGCGGCCGAGGGGCTCGTACCGCCCCTCGGCCCGGACGCGCTGCGTTTTCCCTGAGCGCCGTCACACGTCCCGGTCGGCGTCAGACGTTCTGATCGGCGTCAGGCGTTCTGTTCGGCGTCACACGTTCTGTTCGGCGTCACACGTCCAGCTGGTCGGCGACCGCGCGCAGCAGGCCGGCGATCTTCTTGCCGGCCGTCTTCTCCGGGTAGCGGCCCCGCTCCAGCATGGGCGTGATGTTCTCCAGCAGCGTCGTCAGGTCCTGGACGATGGAGGCCAGCTCGTCCGGCTTCTTGCGGGTCGCGGCGGCGACGGACGGGGTGGGGTCCAGGATCGCCAGGGACAGCGCCTGGTCACCGCGCTGTCCGGCGACGACGCCGAACTCCACTCGCTGACCCGGCTTGAGTGTCTCGACTCCGGCGGGGAGGACCGAGGAATGGACGAAGACGTCACCGCCGTCGTCGCGGGAGAGAAAGCCGAAGCCCTTCTCACTGTTGAACCACTTGACCTTGCCGGTGGGCACGTCTGTCCTCGTCCTCGTACTCGTCGGAAAACTGCTTCGGGAAACGGCTCTTGATAGCACTCGGGCGGGTCGTACGGACCCGCCGGTACCAAGGCTAATGCTCTTGCAGCCGGTGACAAGACGTCACCCGGTTGTTCCTTCGCGCTGGGAACTACCCTGGTCGGGTGCGTGACAAAACCCAAACGAATTCCGCCGCTCCCGGAGACCGTCTGGTCCGGGCCGGAGCCGTCGTCTTCTTCATCGGTGCCGTGGCCACACTGGTCACGGTCGCCCCTCTGCTGCTCGGGACGACTCCCTTTCCGACGTACATGTTCGGATTGAGCATGCTCATGGCCGTCGGATTCCTGATGGCCGGTGCGGGAGTGCTGTGTTCCGTGGCGGCGGGACGGCGTCAGGCGCGCGCGGGGCGGTAGTCCGAAAGCCACCGGGGGAATTCGGTCAGATCGGTGAGGACGACGTCCGCGCCCGCCGCGCGCAGTTCCTCCGGCGGGCAGGGGCCGGTGGCCACCGCGACCGAGAGCGCCCCGGCGGCCCGGGCCCCGCGGACGTCCCCGACGTGGTCGCCGACGTAGACGCCCGCGCCGTGCGCGCGCAGGGCCTGCGCCTTCTGCTCGGCCCACAGGTCGCCGACGACGGCGTCGGGCTCGATGCCGAGGTGGGCGAGGTGCAGCTTGGCGTTGGGCTCGTACTTGGCGGTGACGACCATCGCGCGCCCTCCGGCCTCCCGTACGGCGGCGATGGCCTCGCGGGCGCCGGTCAGCGCGGGGGTCGCGGTGATGGCGATCGTCGGGTACATCTCGCGGTACAGGTCCGCCATGACCGGGATCTCCTCGGCCGGGAACCAGTGGATCAGCTCGTCGGCCAGCGGCGGCCCGAGCCGGGTGACCGCCAGGTCGGCGTCGATGTACGTGCCCGTCCGCTCGGACAGCGCCTGGTAGCAGGCGCGGATGCCGGGCCGGGAGTCGATGAGGGTCATGTCGAGGTCGAAGCCGACGGTGAGCGCGGGCGGGGTCATGGAGGCCATATGGGCCATTGTGCCCAGCCGGTGTGCACGGCAGGCGCCCGCCCGTGACCGGCCGGCGCGAGGGGCTTCGAGGGGGGCCCGGCCGGCGCGAGGGGCTTCGAGGGGGGTCCGGCCGGCGCGAGGGGCTTCGAGGGCGGGTCCCGGTCGGCGCGCGC
>NZ_JBHWFG010000022.1:28374-145951 GCF_042733745.1 Streptomyces sp. NPDC059696 | reverse complement strand
TTTGTTTTCCGCCGGCCGGGCGCGGGCGGGGGGTGGTGGGGGGGGGGGGGGGGGGGCGGCCCCCCCCCCCCCCCCCCCGGGACACGCCCAGCTCGCACGGAATCCCGACACCATGTCATGGCCGCCCGTCCGCCGATCCGGAGCGAGGTGGCCCGAGAGGGAGTACGAGAAGGTGGCCACACCTAAAAAGGGCAGGAACGCGAGCGCCCAGAGCAAGCCGGGGCGCTCGCTGGCCCTGATCCTGATCGCCATCGCGGCGCTCACCGGTGGAATGTTCGCCTCGGGGCACACCAAGCCGCGACTCGGCATCGACCTTGCCGGCGGTACGAGCATCACGCTCCGTGCGGTCCCCGAGGCCGGCAACGAGTCGGCGATCAACAAGACCAACATGGACACGGCCGTCTCCATCATGGAGCGCCGCGTCAACGGTCTGGGCGTCTCCGAGTCCGAGGTCCAGACGCAGGGCCGGGAAAACATCATCGTCAACATTCCCAAGGGCACCAACTCGGAGCAGGCCCGCAAGCAGGTCGGCACCACCGCCAAGCTCTACTTCCGCCCGGTCATCGCCACCGAGGTCTCCGGCGGCAAGGGCACGGCCAGCCCCTCCCCGAGCCCCACCGGCAGCCCCTCGGGCAAGCCGTCCGGCAAGGCGTCCGACAAGCCCGAGGCCACGGACAAGAACTCCGCCTCGCCGTCCGCCACGCCCACCACCCAGGGCCGCGCAGTCACCGACGGGCTGAAGGCCGACGCCACGCCGTCCGCGAGCGCGTCGGACAAGCCCGGATCCAGCCCCTCCCCGTCGGCGAGCGGCGGCAGCGCCGAGGCCGACGCGAGCGCGCTGCAGGCCAAGTACGCCAAGCTCGACTGCACGGACGCCAAGACCCGCTCCAGCGTGGGCGACGGCGTCAAGGCCTCCCAGCCCACCCTGGCCTGCGGCAAGAACGCGCAGGGCCAGTGGCAGAAGTACATCCTCGGCCCCGCCGAGGTCGACGGCACGGACGTCGACAAGGCCCAGGCCGTGCTGAACACCCAGACCGGCGCCGGCTGGACGGTCACGATGGACTTCACGGACGCCGGCGCCAAGAAGTTCGCGGACATCACCGGCAAGCTGGCGCAGAACCAGTCCCCGCAGAACCAGTTCGCGATCGTGCTGGATGGCGACGTCGTCTCCGACCCGTACGTCCGGCAGGCCCTGACCGGCGGCAACGCCGAGATCTCCGGCAACTTCAACCAGCAGTCCGCCCAGGACCTGTCCAACATGCTGAGCTACGGCGCCCTGCCGCTGACCTTCAAGGTCGACAGCATGACGACCGTGACCGCCGCGCTCGGCGGTGACCAGCTGCAGGCCGGTCTGATCGCCGGCGCGATCGGTCTGGCGCTCGTGGTCATCTACCTGCTGGCCTACTACCGGGGCCTGGCGTTCATCGCGATCCTCTCGCTGCTGGTCTCCGCCGCCCTCACCTACACGCTCATGGCCCTGCTCGGCCCGGCCATCGGCTTCGCGCTGAACCTGCCGGCGGTCTGCGGTGCCATCGTCGCGATCGGCATCACGGCGGACTCGTTCATCGTGTACTTCGAACGCGTCCGCGACGAGATCCGGGAAGGCCGCACCCTGCGCCCCGCCGTCGAGCGGGCCTGGCCGCGCGCCAGGCGCACCATCCTGGTCTCCGACTTCGTGTCGTTCCTCGCCGCCGCGGTGCTGTTCATCGTCACCGTCGGCAAGGTCCAGGGCTTCGCGTTCACGCTCGGCCTGACCACCCTGCTCGACGTGGTCGTCGTGTTCCTCTTCACCAAGCCGCTGCTGACGCTGATGGCCCGCCGTCCGTTCTTCGCGAACGGCCACAAGTGGTCCGGCCTCGACCCGAAGAGCCTGGGTGCCCAGCCGCCGCTGCGCCGCACCCGCCGTCCCTCCGCCCCCGTCGAGACGAAGGAGGCGTGAGATGTCGAAGCTCGGCACCCTCGGCGCCCGGTTGCACCGCGGCGAAGTCGGCTACGACTTCATCAAGAACCGCAAGATCTGGTACGGCCTGTCGATCCTGATCACCATCACGGCCATCGTCGGTCTGGCGGTGCGCGGGCTGAACATGGGCATCGAGTTCCAGGGCGGCGCCGTCTTCAACACCCCGAAGAACACCACCGCCTCGGTGTCCCAGGCGGAGGAGTACGCGGAGACGGCCTCCGGCCACGACGCGATCGTCCAGAAGCTCGGCGACGGCAGCCTGCGCATCCAGGTCGCGGGCATCGACACCGACGCCGCGAACAAGATCAAGAACACCCTCGCCGACGACCTCAAGATCGACTCGGAGCAGATCAACGCGGAGCTGGTCGGCCCCAGCTGGGGTGACCAGATCGCCGACAAGGCCTGGCAGGGCCTCGGCATCTTCCTGTTCCTCGTGGTGATCTACCTGGCGATCGCGTTCGAGTGGCGCATGGCGCTCGCCGCGTTCGTCGCGCTGATCCACGACATCACCATCACCGTCGGCATCTACGCCCTGGTCGGCTTCGAGGTCACACCGGGCACGGTGATCGGTCTGCTGACCATCCTCGGTTACTCGCTCTACGACACGGTCGTGGTCTTCGACAGCCTCAAGGAACAGACGAAGGACCTCACCAAGCAGACCCGCTGGACCTACAGCGACGTCGCCAACCGCTCGATCAACAGCACCCTGGTCCGCTCCATCAACACCACGGTGGTCGCGCTGCTGCCGGTCGCGGGCCTGCTGTTCATCGGTGGCGGTGTCCTCGGCGCCGGCATGCTGAACGACATCTCGCTGTCGCTGTTCGTCGGTCTCGCCGCCGGTGCCTACTCCTCGATCTTCATCGCCACGCCGCTCGTCGCCGACCTCAAGGAGCGCGAGCCGCAGATGAAGGCCCTGAAGAAGCGCGTCCTGGCCAAGCGGGCCAAGGGCGAGACCGAGGTCCGGGGCGAGGACGACGTGTACACGGACGAGCCCGAGGACGCCGCGCCCGCGGTGGTCGGGCCGCGCAACCAGCCCGCCTCGCGCACGCGTGGCCGCGGACGCCCCTCGGGGAAGCGCCGATGACCGAGATCAGGGACCTCCTCCTCAGCCGCATCAGGGACGTCGTGGACTACCCGGAGCCGGGCGTGATGTTCAAGGACATCACCCCGCTCCTGGCGGACCCGTCGGCGTTCACCGCCCTCACCGACGCCCTCGCCGAGATCGCCGCGCGCACCGGCGCCACCAAGGTCGTCGGCCTGGAGGCCCGGGGCTTCATCCTCGGCTCCCCGGTCGCCGTCCGCGCCGGTCTCGGCTTCATCCCCGTACGCAAGGCGGGCAAGCTCCCCGGAGCCACCCTCGCCCAGGCCTACGACCTGGAGTACGGCTCGGCCGAGATCGAGGTGCACGCCGAGGACCTCGCCGGCGAGGACCGGGTGCTGATCGTCGACGACGTCCTCGCCACCGGCGGCACCGCCGAGGCCTCGGTCCAGCTCATCCGCCGGGCCGGCGCCGAGGTCGCGGGTCTCGCCGTCCTCATGGAGCTCGGCTTCCTCGGCGGCCGCGCCCGCCTGGAACCGGCGCTCGGCGGCGCCCCGCTGGAGGCGCTGCTCACGGTCTGACGGCCGCACGGCCGCCCGTGCACACCGGCACGACACCGCGGAGGCGGGCCCCGGGGAATCCGGCGCCCGCCTCGTGCGTTATGGACGATTCCCCGGTAGACGGTCCTCACATTGGCCTGAAGGCGATCCCGGAGCCCGGGATCGCTACCATGGGGGTCCGGAGCCTGACCGGGGGACCCGGATCGCGCACGAGGAGTCCTCTTGCCAGACGAGGCCCAGCACCTGACCGCCGCCAAGCCCGAGTCCGCCTCGGCAGCCTCGGCCAAGCCCGCGCCGAACGCGCCCCACGCGAAGAACGACACCCGCGGGCCGGTCGAGCACGCCCAGGCGGCGCCGGTCGACAAGCCCGCCGAGCAGTCGCGGCCCAAGCCCACCCCGCCCGCGGTCCGTCAGGCGGCCGGCCAGCAGGCCCGCTCCGGCTCCTCCAACCGCGTCCGCGCCCGCCTCGCCCGCCTCGGTGTGCAGCGCGCGAACCCGTACAACCCGGTGCTCGAGCCGCTGCTGCGCATAGTGCGGGGCAACGACCCGAAGATCGAGACGGCCACGCTCCGCCAGATCGAGCGCGCCTACCAGGTCGCCGAGCGCTGGCACCGCGGCCAGAAGCGCAAGAGCGGCGACCCGTACATCACGCACCCCCTCGCCGTCACCACCATCCTCGCCGAGCTGGGCATGGATCCGGCCACGTTGATGGCCGGCCTGCTGCACGACACGGTCGAGGACACCGAGTACGGCCTGGACGACCTGCGCCGCGACTTCGGCGACGTCGTCACGCTGCTCGTCGACGGCGTCACCAAGCTGGACAAGGTCAAGTTCGGCGAGGCCGCGCAGGCCGAGACCGTGCGCAAGATGGTCGTCGCCATGGCCAAGGACCCGCGCGTCCTGGTCATCAAGCTCGCCGACCGCCTGCACAACATGCGCACCATGCGCTACCTCAAGCGCGAGAAGCAGGAGAAGAAGGCGCGCGAGACCCTCGAGATCTACGCGCCGCTCGCCCACCGCCTGGGCATGAACACCATCAAGTGGGAACTGGAGGACCTCGCCTTCGCGATCCTCTACCCCAAGATGTACGACGAGATCGTCCGGCTGGTGGCCGAGCGGGCACCGAAGCGCGACGAGTACCTGGCCATCGTCACCGACGAGGTCCAGCAGGACCTGCGCGCGGCCCGTATCAAGGCGACCGTCACCGGCCGCCCGAAGCACTACTACAGCGTCTACCAGAAGATGATCGTCCGCGGCCGGGACTTCGCGGAGATCTACGACCTGGTGGGCATCCGCGTCCTCGTGGAGACCGTCCGCGACTGCTACGCGGCCCTCGGCACCGTGCACGCGCGATGGAACCCGGTCCCCGGCCGGTTCAAGGACTACATCGCGATGCCCAAGTTCAACATGTACCAGTCGCTGCACACGACGGTCATCGGCCCCGGCGGCAAGCCGGTCGAGCTGCAGATCCGCACGTTCGACATGCACCGCCGCGCCGAGTACGGCATCGCCGCGCACTGGAAGTACAAGCAGGAGGCCGTCGCCGGCGCGTCCAAGGTGCGCACCGACGCCCCCAAGTCGTCCGGCAAGAGCAAGGACGACCACCTCAACGACATGGCGTGGCTGCGCCAGCTCCTCGACTGGCAGAAGGAGACCGAGGACCCGGGCGAGTTCCTGGAGTCCCTGCGCTTCGACCTGTCCCGTAACGAGGTCTTCGTCTTCACCCCCAAGGGCGACGTCATAGCGCTCCCCGCCGGGGCCACCCCGGTGGACTTCGCCTACGCGGTGCACACCGAGGTCGGGCACCGCACCATAGGCGCCCGCGTCAACGGCCGGCTGGTCCCGCTGGAGTCCACCCTCGACAACGGCGACCTGGTGGAGGTCTTCACCTCCAAGGCGGCCGGGGCCGGCCCCTCCCGGGACTGGCTCGGCTTTGTCAAGTCACCGCGCGCCCGCAACAAGATCCGCGCCTGGTTCTCCAAGGAGCGCCGCGACGAGGCGATCGAGCAGGGCAAGGACGCCATCGTCCGTGCGATGCGCAAACAGAACCTGCCGATCCAGCGCATCCTGACCGGCGACTCCCTGGTGACCCTCGCGCACGAGATGCGCTATGCCGACATCTCCGCGCTGTACGCGGCGATCGGCGAGGGCCATGTCTCCGCGCAGAACATCGTGCAGAAGCTGGTCCAGGCCCTGGGCGGCGAGGAGGCCGCCACCGAGGAGATCGACGAGTCGGTCCCGCCGGCCCGCGGCCGCAGCCGCAAGCGCCGCTCCAGCGCCGACCCGGGCGTCGTGGTCAAGGGCGTCGAGGACGTGTGGGTCAAGCTGGCCCGCTGCTGCACACCCGTCCCCGGCGACCCCATCATCGGCTTCGTCACCCGCGGCAGCGGGGTGTCGGTCCACCGCAGCGACTGTGTGAACGTCGACTCGCTTTCCCGTGAGCCCGAGCGCATCCTCGACGTCGAGTGGGCGCCCACCCAGTCCTCGGTCTTCCTGGTCGCCATCCAGGTCGAGGCCCTGGACCGCTCCCGGCTGCTCTCGGACGTCACGCGCGTGCTGTCCGACCAGCACGTCAACATCCTCTCCGCGGCCGTCCAGACCTCCCGCGACCGCGTCGCCACCTCCCGCTTCACCTTCGAGATGGGCGACCCGAAGCACTTGGGCCACGTCCTCAAGGCGGTCCGCGGAGTGGAGGGCGTCTACGACGTGTACCGGGTGACCTCGGCGCGCAGCAGGTCCTAACCGCCCACTGCGGCCACACGAGAGGGGGGCTGCCGTACGAGGTGTACGGGAGCCCCCCTCTCGCGTGCGCGTCGGCCGATCAGCCTCCGAACTCCTGCAGACCCTTCAGCGCCTGGTCCAGCAGCGCCTGCCGGCCGTCCAGCTCACGCTGGAGCTTGTCGGCCTTGGCGTTGTTGCCCTGCGCGCGGGCCTGCTCGATCTGACCCCGGAGCTTGTCCACGGCGGCCTGCAGCTGGCCGGTCAGACCCGCGGCACGCGCGCGTGCCTCCGGGTTCGTCCGGCGCCACTCGGCCTCCTCGGCCTCCTGGATGGCCCGCTCGACGGCGTGCATCCGGCCCTCGACCTTGGGCCGGGCGTCGCGCGGCACGTGGCCGATGGCCTCCCAGCGCTCGTTCACGTTCCGGAAGGCCGCGCGGGCCGCCTTCAGGTCCGTGACCGGCAGGAGCTTCTCGGCCTCCTCGGCCAGCTCCTCCTTCAGCTTCAGGTTCTCCGCCTGCTCGGCGTCCCGCTCCGCGAAGACCGAGCTGCGGGCCGCGAAGAAGACGTCCTGGGCACCGCGGAAGCGGTTCCACAGGTCGTCCTCGTGCTCGCGCTGAGCGCGGCCCGCGGCCTTCCACTCGGACATCAGCTCGCGGTAGCGCGCCGCCGTCGCGCCCCAGTCCGTCGAGTTCGACAGCGCCTCCGCCTCGGAGACCAGCCGCTCCTTGGTGCGGCGGGCCTCCTCGCGCTGCGCGTCCAGCTGCGCGAAGTGCTGCTTGCGCCGCTTGGAGAACGCCGACCGCGCGTGCGAGAAGCGGTGCCACAGTTCGTCGTCGGACTTGCGGTCCAGACGGGGCAGCCCCTTCCAGGTGTCCACCAGGGCCCGCAACCGCTCACCGGCCGCCCGCCACTGGTCGGACTGCGACAGCTCCTCCGCCTCGGCGACCAGCGCCTCCTTGGACTTGCGCGCCTCGTCGGACTGCTTCGCCCGCTGCGCCTTGCGCTCCTCGCGGCGCGCCTCCACCAGCTCCACGAGCTTGTCCAGCCGGACCCGCAGGGCGTCCAGGTCGCCCACCACGTGGTGCGCGTCGACCTGCTCCCGGATGTGGTCGATGGCGGCCTGGGCGTCCTTGGCCGACAGGTCGGTGGTCTTCACTCGCTTCTCGAGGAGGCCGATCTCGACAACCAGGCCCTCGTACTTGCGCTCGAAATAGGCCAGCGCCTCCTCGGGGGAGCCCGCCTGCCAGGAACCGACGACCTGCTCGCCGTCGGCCGTACGCACGTACACGGTCCCCGTCTCGTCGACGCGGCCCCACGGGTCGCTGCTCACAGCGCCTCCTCCACATGATGCCTGCGGGGGGCCTGAAGCTCCCCCGGGCATCGTCCACAGTTTCGTCACGGCCAACATAGGCGACCGGCGGGGGGCCTGTCCGCATCCCGCGCGACCGAAATTTCGCAGTTGGGGGTCAGGATTCGGTGATCGTGGCCTTGTTGATCACGACCGTCGCGTTGGGCGCCGTATTGCCCGTCTGAGGGTCGGGAGCCTGCGCCCCGGCGGCCGCGATCTTCTTCAGGACCTTCATGCCCGCCTCGGACACCGTACCGAACGGTGTGTAGTCGGCCGGCAGCTGACTGTCCTGGTAGACGAGGAAGAACTGGCTGCCCCCGGTGTTCCGGCCCTTCTTGGCCTGCGGGTTGTACTGGTTCGCCATCGCGACCGTGCCCGCCGGGTAGACCCCGCCCTTGAGGCTCTTGTCCTTGAGGTTCTCGTCCGGGATGGTGTAGCCCGGTCCGCCCATGCCGGTGCCCTGCGGGTCACCGCATTGCAGGACGTAGATGCCCTGGTCGGTGAGCCGGTGGCACTTGCTGTGGTCCAGGTAGCCCTTGCCGAGCAGGAAGTCGAACGAGTTGACGGTGTGCGGCGCGGCCGACGCCTTCAGCGCGACGTCTATCTCACCGCAGGTCGTGTCCAGCTTCATCGTGTACTGCGCGGACTTGTCGATGGTCATCGCCGGTTCCTTCTTCCAGGTCTGCGACTTGACCTTGCCCGGGGCCGGCTTCTCGCAGGGGTCCGGCGCCTTGCTGGGCGTCGCGCTCGGGCTGACCTCCGCGTTCGCGTTCTCCTTCTTGCCGTCGTCCTCGAACGGCTTGGTCAGGAAGACCGTCACCGAGAGCACCACGACCACGCCGAGAACCGAGGCGATCACGGAGTTGCGGATACGGGCCTTGCGTCGCGCGTCCGTGCGTCGCTGCTGCTGCCGCAAGAACTTCTCCCGGGCGAGCTGACGCCGCCGCTGTTCCTGGCTGACCACCGGGTTCTCTCCTCATGGGTCTCGAACGTCGACCGGTACGCCTGCGTCCTGAGTGCCGAGCGCCTGCGTGTGCCCCGTACCGTATATGGGTTCGCTGAGGAATCGGCAGCGCCGGTAGGCTCTGTGAGCAGCCGTAGCCGCCCGTATCGACACAACGAAGGACGATCGTGCTCATTGCCGGGTTCCCCGCCGGGGCCTGGGGGACGAACTGCTACCTCGTCGCCCCCGCCGCCGGTGAGGAGTGCGTGATCATCGACCCCGGCCATCAGGCCGCCGACGGCGTCGAGGAAGCGATCAGGAAGCATCGCCTCAAGCCGGTGGCCGTCGTCCTCACCCACGGCCACATCGACCACGTCGCCTCGGTCGTCCCGGTGTGCGGCGCGCACGACGTGCCGGCCTGGATCCACCCCGACGACCGGTACATGATGAGCGACCCCGAGAAGGGGATCGGCCGCTCCATCGGCATGCCGCTGCTGGGCGAGCTGACCGTGGGGGAGCCGGACGATGTCAAGGAACTGGCCGACGGGGCGAAGCTGGAACTGGCCGGCCTGGAGCTGTCCGTCGCGCACGCGCCCGGCCATACCAAGGGGTCGGTGACCTTCGGCATGCCCGAGGCGGCGGACATCCCGCCGATCCTGTTCTCGGGCGACCTGCTGTTCGCCGGCTCCATCGGACGCACCGACCTGCCCGGCGGTGACATGGCCGAGATGCTCGACTCGCTGGCCCGCGTGTGCCTGCCGCTCGACGACTCGACCGTGGTGCTGTCCGGCCACGGCCCCCAGACGACCATCGGCCAGGAGCGCGCCACCAACCCGTATCTGCGGCAGGTGGCGGCCGGCCAGGGAGCTCCCGAGGCTCCCCGACGAGGAATGTGACGAGACCTTCCGTGAGCACCTTCAAGGCCCCCAAGGGCACGTACGACCTGATCCCGCCGGACAGCGCCAAGTACCTGGCCGTCCGTGAGGCGATCGCCGCCCCGCTGCGCAACTCCGGCTACGGCTACATCGAGACGCCGGGCTTCGAGAACGTCGAGCTCTTCGCGCGCGGCGTCGGCGAGTCCACCGACATCGTCACCAAGGAGATGTACGCCTTCGAGACCAAGGGCGGCGACCGGCTCGCCCTGCGCCCCGAGGGGACGGCCTCCGTCCTGCGCGCCGCGCTGGAGGCCAACCTGCACAAGGCGGGCAACCTCCCGGTCAAGCTCTGGTACTCCGGCTCGTACTACCGCTACGAGCGTCCCCAGAAGGGCCGCTACCGCCACTTCTCGCAGGTCGGTGCCGAGGCGATCGGCGCGGAGGACCCGGCGCTGGACGCCGAGTTGATCATCCTGGCCGACCAGGCGTACCGCTCGCTGGGCCTGAGCGACTTCCGGATCCTGCTCAACAGCCTCGGCGACCAGGAGTGCCGGCCGGTGTACCGGTCGGCGCTGCAGGAGTTCCTGCGCGGCCTGGACCTCGACGAGGACACCCTGCGCCGCGCGGAGATCAACCCGCTGCGCGTCCTGGACGACAAGCGCGAGGCGGTCCAGAAGCAGCTGGGGGACGCGCCCCTGCTGCGGGACTACCTGTGCGACGCGTGCAAGGCGTACCACGAGGAGGTGCGCGAGCTGATCACGGCGGCGGGCGTCTCCTTCGAGGACGACCCGAAGCTGGTGCGCGGCCTGGACTACTACACCCGCACCACCTTCGAGTTCGTCCACGACGGCCTCGGCTCCCAGTCCGCGGTGGGCGGCGGCGGCCGTTACGACGGTCTGTCCGAGATGATCGGCGGTCCCGCGCTGCCGTCCGTCGGCTGGGCCCTCGGCGTCGACCGCACGGTCCTCGCCCTGGAGGCGGAGGGCGTCGAGCTCGAACTGCCCGCCACCACCAGCGTGTTCGCCGTCCCGCTCGGCGAGGAGGCCCGCCGCGTCCTGTTCGCCAAGGTCACCGAGCTGCGCAAGAACGGCATCGCGGCCGACTTCTCCTACGGCGGCAAGGGCCTCAAGGGCGCCATGAAGAACGCCAACCGCAGCGGCGCCCGCTACACGGTCGTCGCCGGTGAACGCGACCTCGCCGAGGGCGTCGTCCAGCTCAAGGACATGGAGTCGGGCGAGCAGACGGCGGTGGGCGTCAACGAGATCGTGGCCGAGCTGGAGGCCAGGCTCGGCTGAGTGCCGCGGAGGGCGCCGGGGTCTCCCGGCGCCCTGCGCACCGCGCCGGAGCGTCAACTCCGGTCACGTCGACGACGAGGTCGTACCCCTGTGCGCCCATGCGACGAGAGACGGCCGGAATGCACCCCTCGGGGACGACCGGACGGACATCCTTATGTCCACTGAACGGTGGACGGCGGCCCCGTTGCGGCACAATGGCCCTGCCCGAAGATGTTCAGGTCTCAAGTGACGGATCGGCGTGATGAGCAAGACGACAGTCAAGGACGTCTCCACGGAGCCCGAGCCGCAGCGCGCCGAGAGCGCGCCCCGGGCGGAGGGCGGCAGCCGGGCCCTCGCCCTGCTGCTGGTGATCACCGGCGCGGCCGGACTGCTCGCCGCCTGGGTCATCACGATCGACAAGTTCAAGATCCTCGAAGCCAAGGTCGAGGGCAAGACGTTCACGCCCGGCTGCAGTTTCAACCCCGTGGTCTCCTGCGGCAGCGTCATGGAGAGCAAGCAGGCCGCGGTCTTCGGGTTCCCCAACCCGATGCTCGGCCTCGTCTGCTACGGGATCGTCGTCGGCGTCGGCATGGCCCTGCTCGCCCGGGCCCGCTTCCCGCGCTGGTACTGGCTCACCTTCAACGCCGGCTGCCTCTTCGGCGTGGGCTTCTGCGCCTGGCTGATGTTCCAGTCCCTGTACCGGATCAACGCGCTCTGCCTGTGGTGCAGCCTCGCCTGGGTCGCCACCATCCTGATGTTCTGGTACGTGACGTCGTTCAACATCCGCAAGGGCTTCCTGCCCGCCCCGAGCTGGCTCAAGAGCTTCTTCGGCGAGTTCACCTGGGTGATGCCCGTGCTGCACATCGGCATCATCGGCATGCTGATCCTGACCCGCTGGTGGGACTTCTGGCTCAGCTGAGCCGCCGGATCCGGGGCCCGGCCGGACTGTCAGTGCCGTGAATTAGGGTTTTGGACGTGGAGCCCGACCTGTTCACCGCCGCAGCCGAAGAACGCCAGGAGAAGGAGCCGTCCAGCAGCCCCCTGGCCGTTCGCATGCGCCCGCGCACCCTCGACGAGGTCGTGGGCCAGCAGCATCTGCTCAAGCCGGGATCCCCGCTGCGCAGACTGGTGGGGGAGGCCTCCGGCCCGGCCGGCCCCTCCTCGGTGCTCCTGTGGGGCCCGCCCGGCACCGGCAAGACCACCCTGGCCTATGTCGTCTCCAAGGCGACCGACGCCCGCTTCGTGGAGCTCTCGGCGATCACCGCCGGCGTCAAGGAGGTCCGCGCGGTCATCGACGGTGCCCGCCGCGCCTCCGGCGGCTACGGCAAGGAGACCGTCCTCTTCCTCGACGAGATCCACCGCTTCAGCAAGGCCCAGCAGGACTCCCTGCTCCCTGCCGTCGAGAACCGCTGGGTGACGCTCATCGCCGCGACGACGGAGAACCCGTACTTCTCGGTGATCTCACCCCTGCTGTCCCGCTCGCTGCTGCTCACCCTCGAACCGCTCACGGACGACGACATCAGGGCCCTCATCCGGCGCGCCCTCACCGACGAGCGCGGCCTCAAGGACGCCGTCACCCTCCCCGAGGAGACCGAGGACCACCTCCTGCGCATCGCAGGCGGCGACGCCCGCCGCGCCCTGACCGCCCTGGAGGCGGCCGCCGGAGCAGCGCTCGACAAGGGTGAGGCGGAGATCGGCCTGACGACCCTGGAGGAGACGGTCGACCGGGCCGCCGTGAAGTACGACCGCGACGGCGACCAGCACTACGACGTGGCGAGCGCCCTGATCAAGTCCATCCGCGGCTCGGACGTCGACGCCGCGCTGCACTACCTGGCCCGGATGATCGAGGCCGGCGAGGACCCCCGCTTCATCGCCCGCCGCCTGATGATCTCCGCCAGCGAGGACATCGGCCTGGCCGACCCGACCGCCCTGCAGACGGCGGTCGCCGCCGCCCAGGCCGTGGCCATGATCGGTTTCCCCGAGGCCGCCCTCACCCTCAGCCACGCCACCATCGCCCTCGCCCTGGCTCCCAAGTCCAACGCCGCGACCACCGCGATCGGCGCCGCCCTGGAGGACGTCCGCAAGGGCCTGGCCGGCCCTGTCCCCGCCCACCTGCGGGACAGTCACTACAAGGGCGCGACCAAGCTCGGCCACGGCCAGGGCTACGTCTACCCGCACGACCTGCCCGAGGGCATCGCCGCCCAGCAGTACGCCCCGGACGAGCTGAAGGACCGCGAGTACTACGCACCGACCCGGCACGGCGCCGAGGCCCGCTACGCGGACGCGGTGGAGTGGACCCGGAAGAACCTCGGTCGAAAGCGGTCCTGAGCACCCTGTAAACTCGTCCGGAGTGCCGCGTCCCGTGCAGTCAGAACGGGACAGCCGGCCGGAGTCCCGATCCCCCGGGATCGGCTCCAGGAGCGTCGCGCACCGTCGAACGGTGTCGCGGGCAGCCCACCACCACCCGTCCCGCGACGGGAGCGGTCGGTGGGCCACTCGCGTGCTGCACGTATGTGCCCAGACCAGGGGAGCGGCTGCCCACCCGGGCCCGACAGGGTCCCAGGCGGGTTTCCCCGGCTGCGGATGCGACCTCCCACCACCCTGACAAGCCGATACAACGAAAGCGAAAAACAGTGGCGAACCAGTCCCGCCCCAAGGTCAAGAAGTCGCGTGCCCTCGGCATCGCGCTGACCCCGAAGGCCGTCAAGTACTTCGAGGCCCGCCCCTACCCCCCGGGTGAGCACGGCCGCGGCCGCAAGCAGAACTCGGACTACAAGGTCCGTCTGCTCGAGAAGCAGCGTCTGCGCGCGCAGTACGACGTGTCCGAGCGCCAGCTCGTCCGCGCCTACGAGCGTGCCTCCAAGGTCCAGGGCAAGACCGGTGAGGCCCTGATCATCGAGCTCGAGCGTCGTCTCGACGCCCTGGTCCTGCGTTCGGGCATCGCCCGCACCATCTACCAGGCCCGTCAGATGGTCGTCCACGGCCACATCGCGGTCAACGGCAAGAAGGTCGACAAGCCCTCCTTCCGCGTCCGCCCGGACGACGTCGTCCAGGTCCGTGAGCGCTCCAAGGAGAAGACCCTCTTCACGATCGCTCGTGAGGGTGGCTTCGCCCCCGACGGTGAGACCCCGCGCTACCTCCAGGTGAACCTCAAGGCCCTGGCGTTCCGCCTGGACCGCGAGCCGAACCGCAAGGAGATCCCGGTGATCTGCGACGAGCAGCTCGTCGTCGAGTACTACGCCCGCTGATCCACGGCAGGCACGCGGTACCCCGGCCCGCCGTCTCCCCGCCCCTCCGGGCGGGCGAGGCGGCGGGCTTTCGCGTTGCCCGGCCGAGGGGGCGCTCCGACGCGGGCTGTCGCGTTCGCCCTGGCCGGAGGGCGATCCGGCGCGGGCTTCGGCGATCGACCCGGTGGCAGAGGGCGATGCGGAGAGGGCTTTCGCCATCGACCCGGTGCCGGAGGGTAATCCGGTACGGAGCGCCACCCCCGGCGCGATAGGCTCGTCGCACGACTTTTTCGATGTTCAGGCACGTTTCAGGGAGCGGGTGCACACAGTGTCCGGTGGAGAGGTTGCCGGGATTCTGGTGGCCGTCTTCTGGGCGATCCTGGTCTCCTTCCTCGCCGTCGCACTGGCGAGGGTGGCCCAGACGCTCAAGGCGACCACCAAGCTCGTGGCGGACGTGACCGACCAGGCCGTCCCGCTGCTGGCCGACGCCTCCGCGGCGGTGCGCTCCGCGCAGACCCAGATCGACCGGGTCGACTCGATCGCCTCCGACGTACAAGAGGTCACGTCGAACGCCTCCGCGCTGTCGACCACCGTCGCCTCCACCTTCGGCGGCCCCCTGGTCAAGGTCGCGGCCTTCGGCTACGGCGTGCGCCGGGCCCTCGGCGGCGGCAAGGAGGACGTGCCCGGCAAGGCGTCCAGGCGTACCGTGATCGTGGGCCGCACGGTGACCCGGCGCAGCGCCCGAGACAAGAGGGACTGAGAGCCAGCGATGTTCCGCCGTACCTTCTGGTTCACCACGGGCGTCGCCGCCGGTGTGTGGGCCACCACCAAGGTCAATCGCAAGCTGAAGCAGCTGACCCCCGAGAGCCTTGCCAGAACCGCCGGGAACAAGGCGCTCGAGGCCGGTCACCGCATCAAGGACCGAGCGGTCGGCTTCGCGCTCGACGTCAGGGACAACATGGCCCTGCGGGAGGCCGAACTCGGCGACGCCCTCGGGATCAACGAGAATCCCGAACTCCCCGCGCCCCGGCGGCACATCGCCATCGAGAACCGCAACAACCCCAAGTACGTCGACGGTTCGCAGCACCAGACGTACCAGACGTACCCGTACAACCGGAATGAGGACCACTGATGGAGTCGGCTGAGATTCGCCGCCGCTGGTTGAGCTTCTTCGAGGAGCGCGGTCACACCGTCGTCCCTTCGGCGTCGCTCATCGCGGACGACCCGACTCTGCTCCTCGTCCCGGCCGGCATGGTGCCCTTCAAGCCCTACTTCCTGGGAGAGGTCAAGCCGCCCTTCACGCGCGCCACCAGCGTGCAGAAGTGCGTGCGCACGCCGGACATCGAAGAGGTCGGCAAGACCACCCGGCACGGCACGTTCTTCCAGATGTGCGGCAACTTCTCCTTCGGTGACTACTTCAAGGAAGGCGCCATCAAGTTCGCCTGGGAGCTGCTCACCAGCCCCCAGGACAAGGGCGGTTACGGCCTCGACCCCGAGCGCCTGTGGATCACCGTCTACAAGGACGACGACGAGGCCGAGCAGATCTGGCACGAGGTCGTCGGCGTGCCGAAGGAGCGCATCCAGCGCCTCGGCATGAAGGACAACTTCTGGTCCATGGGCGTGCCCGGCCCCTGCGGTCCCTGCTCCGAGATCAACTACGACCGCGGCCCCGAGTTCGGCGCCGAGGGCGGCCCCGCCGTCAACGACGAGCGGTACGTGGAGATCTGGAACCTCGTCTTCATGCAGTACGTGCGCGGCGAGGGCATCGGCAAGGACAACTTCGAGATCCTCGGCGAACTGCCCAGCAAGAACATCGACACGGGCCTCGGCCTGGAGCGTCTCGCCATGATTCTGCAGGGCGTGCAGAACATGTACGAGATCGACACCTCCATGGCCGTCATCAAGAAGGCCACCGAGCTGACCGGCGTGGCCTACGGCGACGCCCACGAGTCGGACGTCTCCCTGCGCGTGGTCACCGACCACATGCGCACCTCCGTGATGCTGATCGGCGACGGTGTCACCCCCGGCAACGAGGGCCGCGGCTACGTCCTGCGCCGCATCATGCGCCGCGCCATCCGCAACATGCGCCTGCTCGGCGCCACCGGTCCGGTCGTCAAGGACCTGGTCGACACCGTGATCGAGATGATGGGCCAGCAGTACCCCGAGCTCATCACCGACCGCGAGCGCATCGAGAAGGTCGCCCTCGCCGAGGAGAACGCCTTCCTCAAGACGCTCAAGGCCGGCACCAACATCCTCGACACGGCCGTCACCGACACCAAGGCCGCCGGCGGCACCGTCCTGCCCGGCGACAAGGCCTTCCTGCTCCACGACACCTGGGGCTTCCCGATCGACCTCACCCTGGAGATGGCCGCCGAACAGGGCCTCTCCGTGGACGAGGAGGGCTTCCGCCGCCTGATGAAGGAGCAGCGGGAGCGCGCCAAGGCCGACGCCCAGGCCAAGAAGACCGGGCACGCCGGCGCCGGCGCCTACCGTGAGATCGCCGACCAGGCCGGTGCCACCGACTTCATCGGCTACACCGACACCGAGTCCGAGTCCACGATCGTCGGCATCCTCGTCGACGGCGCCTCCTCCCCGGCCGCCACCGAGGGCGACGAGGTCGAGATCGTCCTCGACCGCACCCCCTTCTACGCCGAGGGCGGCGGCCAGATCGGCGACACCGGCCGCATCAAGGTCGACACCGGTGCCGTCATCGAGGTCCGCGACTGCCAGAAGCCGGTCCCGGGTGTCTACGTGCACAAGGGCGTCGTCCAGGTCGGCGAGGTGACCGTCGGCGCCAAGGCTCACGCCTCGATCGACTCCCGCCGCCGCAAGGCCATCGCCCGTGCCCACTCGGCCACGCACCTGACCCACCAGGCCCTGCGCGACGCCCTCGGCCCGACGGCCGCCCAGGCCGGTTCCGAGAACCAGCCCGGCCGCTTCCGCTTCGACTTCGGCTCGCCCTCGGCCGTCCCGACGGCCGTGATGACCGACGTCGAGCAGAAGATCAACGAGGTGCTCGCCCGCGACCTGGACGTCCGCGCCGACGTCATGGGCATCGACGAGGCCAAGAAGCAGGGCGCCATCGCCGAGTTCGGCGAGAAGTACGGCGAGCGCGTCCGCGTGGTCACCATCGGCGACTTCTCCAAGGAGCTGTGCGGCGGCACCCACGTGCACAACACCGCCCAGCTGGGCCTGGTCAAGCTGCTCGGCGAGTCCTCCATCGGCTCCGGTGTCCGCCGCATCGAGGCCCTGGTCGGCGTGGACGCCTACAACTTCCTCGCCCGCGAGCACACGGTCGTCGCCCAGCTCCAGGAGCTGATCAAGGGCCGACCGGAGGAGCTCCCGGAGAAGGTCTCCGCCATGCTCGGCAAGCTCAAGGACGCCGAGAAGGAGATCGAGAAGTTCCGCGCCGAGAAGGTCCTCCAGGCCGCCGCCGGTCTCGCCGAGTCGGCCAAGGACATCCGCGGCGTTGCTGTCGTGACCGGTCAGGTCCCGGACGGCACGACCGCCGACGACCTGCGGAAGCTGGTCCTCGACGTGCGCGGACGCATCCAGGGCGGGCGGGCCGCCGTCGTCGCCCTGTTCACGGTGGCGAACGGTAAGCCGCTCACGGTCATCGCCACCAACGAGGCCGCCCGCGAGCGCGGCCTGAAGGCCGGCGACCTCGTCCGCACGGCCGCCAAGACCCTCGGCGGCGGCGGAGGCGGCAAGCCGGACGTCGCCCAGGGCGGCGGCCAGAACCCTGCCGCCATCGGTGACGCCGTGGACGCCGTGGAGCGTCTGGTCACCGAGACGGCCAAGTAAGAGACGGGTCGGACAGCATGCGCAGAGGACGTCGACTCGCGATCGACGTCGGGGACGCCCGCATCGGGGTCGCCTCGTGCGACCCCGACGGGATCCTCGCCACCCCGGTGGAGACGGTCCCGGGGCGTGACATCCCCGCAGCTCAGCGACGGTTGAAGCAACTCGTCGAGGAGTACGAGCCCCTGGAGGTCGTGGTCGGTCTCCCACGCTCCCTCAAAGGGGGCGAGGGCCCGGCCGCGGTCAAGGTCCGGGGCTTCACCCAGGAACTGGCCCGCATGATCTCACCGGTTCCGGTGAGACTCGTCGACGAACGCATGACGACGGTGACGGCCAGCCAGGGACTGCGCGCCTCGGGCGTGAAGTCCAAGAAGGGCCGGTCCGTCATCGACCAGGCAGCGGCCGTGATCATCCTGCAACAGGCCCTCGAATCCGAACGGGTGTCAGGTAAAGCACCCGGCGAAGGCGTCGAAGTGGTCATCTGATCGCGGTACGGTAACGTTCCGCGCGATGCGGCGGCATTCGAACAGCCACCGCACAGCAAGAGGCGGGGCGGGAGCCGGGCCGGAAGCCGCGCGACCGCCGCCTCGCGGCTCTAGGGGATCGATGACTGAGTATGGCCGGGGCCAAGGCTCCGAACCGTGGCATCCGGAGGACCCGTTGTACGGGGACGGCGGATGGGACGGGCAGCACGCCCACCAGGGTCAGCAGCCCCCCTACGGCGGCCAGCCGCAGCACTATCCACAGCAGCCGCAGCAGCAGTACGGCGACTGGGGCGCCGGTGACCAGTCCGGCTACGGTCAGGCGCAGCAGCAGTACCCGTACGACCAGCAGTACGCGGCGCAGGCCCATGGTCACCAGCAGTACCCCGGCCCCCAGGGTCCCGGACCCCAGCAGCCCCAGGGCTACCCCCCGCAGCAGTACGACACCGGCGGCTGGGCCACCGGCTCCCACCAGCAGGTCCCGTACCCCGGTGACCCCCAGGACCCGTACGGCCAGCAGGCCGGTGCGTACGACGCGGGCCGGCAGGACTACTACGGCACGCCCGACGCCTATCCACCCCCGGAGCCGCCCGGCCGGCGCGGGGTCGAGCCCGAACTGGCCGCACCGGAACCGGAGACGGACTGGGACCCCGGCCCCGACCAGGGCGAGCACGCCTTCTTCGCGGGCGGGGACGACGATGACGACGGTGACGAGCCGGAGGGGCGTCGCGGGCGCGACGACAAGCGGGGACGCGGCGGCGGCACACCGAAGAAGCGCCGCAACGGCATGGCCTGCCTGCTGGTCGCCGTGATCCTCGGCGGCGGTCTGGCGGGTGTGAGCTACTTCGGCTACCAGTTCTACCAGGACCGTTTCGGTGACGCCCCGGACTTCGCGGGGGACGGCAACGGGCAGCAGGTGTCCGTCGAGATCCCCGCGGGGTCGGACGGGTACGCGATCGGGCGGGCGCTGAAGTCCGCCGGTGTCGTCAGGAGCGTCGACGCCTTCGTCTCGGCCCAGGCCGACAACCCCGAGGGCCGGAGCATCCAGGACGGCGTGTACACGCTGCAGAAGCAAATGTCGGCCGCCAGCGCGGTCGAACTGATGCTCAGTCCGAAGAGCCGCGACAACCTGATCATCGCCGAGGGCCGGCGCAACGCCGACATCTACCGCCTGATCGACAAGCGGCTGGGCGTCAAGGCGGGCACCACCGCGGCGGTGGCCGAGAAGGACTACAAGAAGCTCGGCCTGCCCGCGTGGGCGCAGAACCACGCCCAGGTCAAGGACCCGCTGGAAGGCTTCCTCTACCCCTCCAGCTACGGCGTGAGCGAGGGGCAGAAGCCCGCCGAGGTCCTGAAGCAGATGGTCGCCCGGGCCACCGCGACGTACGAGAAGCTCGGGGTCGAGAAGAAGGCCGAGAGCCTCGGACTCGAGGACCCGTGGCAGCTCGTCACCGTCGCCAGTCTGGTCCAGGCCGAGGGCACCAGCCACGACGACTTCCGCAAGATGGCCGAGGTCGTCTACAACCGCATGAAGCCCGGGAACCCGCAGACCAACGGCATGCTGGAGTTCGACTCCACCTACAACTACATCAAGAACCAGAGCAAGATCGACCTGAGTCTGAGCGAACTGCGGAACTACGACAACCCGTACAACACGTACTTCCACAAGGGGCTGCCGCCCGGTCCGATCGACAACCCGGGCGAGGACGCGATCAAGGGCGCCCTGAAGCCGACGGACGACGGCTGGTACTACTTCATCTCGCTCGACGGCAAGACCAGCAAGTTCACGAAGACGAACGCCGAACACCAGAAGCTGGTCGACAAGTTCAACGCCTCGCGGAACAACTGAGGAACCCCCTGATGGCCGCACCCCGTCGAGCCGCCGTGCTCGGCTCCCCGATCGCCCACTCGCTCTCGCCGGTCCTGCACCGCGCGGCCTACCGGGAGTTGGGCCTGGCCGACTGGACCTACGACAGGTTCGAGGTCGACGAGGCCGGGCTGGCCGGGTTCTTCGAGGCGCTCGGGCCCGAGTGGGCCGGGCTCTCGCTGACCATGCCGTTGAAGCGGGCCGTGATCCCGCTGCTCGACGAGATCAGCCGGACCGCCGCCTCGGTCGACGCCGTCAACACGGTCGTCCGCACCGGGGACGGACGCAGCATCGGCGACAACACCGACATCCCCGGCATGGTCGCCGCCCTGCGGGAGCACGGCATCGACAAGGTCGACGCCGCCGCCGTCCTCGGTGCCGGCGCCACCGCCTCCTCCGCGCTCGCCGCGCTGGCCCGGATCTGCCCGGGCGAGATCACCGTCTACGTGCGCAGCGAGGCCCGGGCCGCCGAGATGCGGCAGTGGGCCGAGCGGCTCGACGTCGCCGTCCGTATAGCCGACTGGGCGGACGCCGAGCAGGCCCTGCGCGCCCCGCTGGTGATCAGCACCACACCGGCCGGTGTCACCGACGCCCTCGCCCGGTCCGTGCCGGAGCGCCCGGCCGCCCTCTTCGACGTCCTCTACGACCCCTGGCCCACCGACCTCGCAGCCCGCTGGTCGGCGTACGGCGGTGCCGTCGTCAGCGGCCTCGACCTGCTGGTGCACCAGGCCGTGCTCCAGGTCGAGCAGATGACGGGGAGGGCACCGGCGCCCCTGGACGCCATGCGAAAAGCGGGCGAGCGGGCTCTCGCCGACCGATAAGATCCGCTCTCGGTTCCGCAGGGGGCGGAACAGGGGAGGGGAACGTCCGTCATGTCCACAGGCCTGCCGCAGGCATCCGTCAAGTCCCAGATATTCGAGTCGCTGCTGGGATTCCTGCCCGACTGGGTGCAGATCACGGTGCTCGCCCTGATCGTGCTCGCCGTCGTGGCGTCCTGGGTCGTCAAGATCAAGCGGAAGATCGCCTACCGGCGGGCCGTCCGGAACGGGCAGCCGGTGCACGCCGCCGCCCGGTACGGGCAGGGACGCGGCGCGGACTACCTGGGGCAGTACGCGCCCCAGCAGACCCAGCCGGGACAGCAGGGCAGCGGGGCCGGTCACCCGGGGGCCGTCGCCCCGCAGGCGCGGCCCGCGCAGCAGCCGAGCGGTGCCGACTTCCTCGGGGCGTACGCGCCGCAGCAGCGCCAGGGCGACGGTCCGTCCGCGAACGCGTCCGCTTGATGGACCGGACGCCGGGCGAGCGGCCTCGGCGTGGGAGGATCGGAGACGGCGGACCGGGCCGCGCACCCGGGCACGCCGTCGCCGTACGCGACGAGGCGCGTACGCAGGGCAGTACCAGAGCGCGAGCACTGAGGAGCACCGTTGAGCAGGTTGCGCTGGCTGACCGCGGGGGAGTCCCACGGTCCCGCACTCGTGGCGACGCTGGAGGGCCTTCCCGCCGGCGTGCCGATCACCACGGACATGGTGGCGGACCATCTCGCGAGGCGGCGCCTGGGCTATGGGCGCGGTGCCCGGATGAAGTTCGAGCGCGACGAGGTCACCTTCCTCGGCGGCGTCCGGCACGGCCTGACCCTCGGCTCCCCGGTCGCGATCATGGTGGGCAACACCGAGTGGCCGAAGTGGGAACAGGTCATGGCCGCCGACCCGGTCGACCCGGAGATCCTCGACGGGCTCGCCCGCAACGCCCCGCTGACCCGGCCCCGGCCCGGCCACGCCGACCTGGCGGGCATGCAGAAGTACGGCTTCGACGAGGCCCGGCCGATCCTGGAGCGCGCCTCCGCGCGTGAGACGGCCGCCCGCGTCGCCCTCGGAGCGGTGGCCCGCTCGTACCTGAAGGAGACCACCGGCGTCGAGATCGTCAGCCACGTGGTGGAGCTGGCGGCGGCCAAGGCGCCGAAGGGCGTGTACCCGGCCCCGGCCGACGTCGAGAAGCTGGACGCGGACCCGGTGCGCTGCCTGGACGCGGACGCGTCGAAGGCGATGGTCGCCGAGATCGACCAGGCCCACAAGGACGGCGACACCCTCGGCGGCGTGGTCGAGATCCTGGCGTACGGCGTGCCCGTCGGCCTCGGTTCGCACGTGCACTGGGACCGCAAGCTGGACGCCCGGCTCGCCGGCGCCCTCATGGGCATCCAGGCGATCAAGGGCGTCGAGATCGGCGACGGATTCGAACTGGCCCGGATCCCCGGCTCCAAGGCGCACGACGAGATCGTGAAGACCGACGAGGGCATCCGGCGCACCTCCGGCCGCTCGGGCGGCACCGAGGGCGGTCTGACCACGGGCGAGCTGCTGCGGGTCCGCGCCGCGATGAAGCCGATCGCGACCGTGCCGCGCGCCCTGCAGACCGTGGACGTCACCACCGGCGAGGCGGCGCAGGCCCACCACCAGCGCTCCGACGTCTCCGCGGTCCCCGCCGCCGGCATCGTCGCCGAGGCCATGGTGGCCCTGGTGCTCGCGGACGCGGTGGCGGAGAAGTTCGGCGGCGACTCGGTGGCCGAGACCCGCCGCAACGTCACGTCGTACCTCGACAACCTCGCCATCCGATGAGCGGCCCGCTGGTCGTCCTGGTCGGTCCCATGGGCGTCGGCAAGTCCACCGTCGGGCAGCTGCTCGCCGAACGGCTCGGCGTCTCCTACCGGGACACCGACGACGACATCGTCACCGCCCAGGGCCGGACCATCGCCGAGATCTTCGTCGACGAGGGCGAGTCCGCCTTCCGGGCGATCGAGAAGGCCGCCGTCCACACGGCGATCGCCGAGCACCACGGGGTGCTGGCCCTCGGCGGCGGCGCGATCCTCGACGCCGACACACGCGCGCTGCTCGCCGGGCAGCGGGTGGCGTACCTCTCCATGGACGTCGAGGAGGCCGTCAAGCGCACCGGCCTCAACGCCGCCCGCCCGCTGCTCGCGGTCAACCCGCGCAAACAGTGGCGCGAGCTGATGGAGGCCCGCCGCCACCTGTACGAGGAGGTCGCCACGGCCGTGATCGCCACCGACGGCCGTACGCCCGAAGAGGTCACCGAAGCCGCCCTGGACGCACTGGAGTTGAAGGAAGCATGAGCGAGGCAGTGACGCGGATCCAGATCGGCGGCACGGCGGGCACCGACCCCTACGAGGTGCTGGTCGGCCGGCAGTTGCTGGGGGAGCTCGGCGGACTGATCGGCGACAAGGCCCAGCGGGTCGCGATCGTCCACCCCGAGGCTCTGGCCGAGACCGGTGAGGCGCTGCGCGCGGACCTGGCCGAGCAGGGCTACGAGGCCATCGCCGTCCAGGTGCCCAACGCCGAGGAGGCCAAGACCGCCGAGGTCGCCGCCTACTGCTGGAAGGCGCTCGGCCAGTCCGGGTTCACGCGCACGGACGTCATCGTCGGCGTCGGCGGCGGCGCGACCACGGACCTCGCCGGGTTCGTCGCCGCCACCTGGCTGCGCGGGGTGCGCTGGATCGCCATCCCGACGACCGTGCTCGCCATGGTGGACGCGGCCGTCGGCGGCAAGACCGGCATCAACACCGCCGAGGGCAAGAACCTCGTGGGCGCCTTCCACCCGCCCGCCGGTGTGCTCTGCGACCTGGCCGCGCTGGACTCCCTGCCGGTCAACGACTACGTCTCCGGACTCGCGGAGGTCATCAAGGCCGGCTTCATCGCCGACCCGGTGATCCTCGACCTCATCGAGTCCGACGTGCAGGGCGCCCGCACCCCGGCCGGTCCGCACACCGCCGAGCTCATCGAGCGCTCCATCCGGGTCAAGGCCGACGTCGTGTCGTCCGACCTCAAGGAGTCCGGCCTGCGCGAGATCCTCAACTACGGCCACACGCTGGGTCACGCCATCGAGAAGAACGAGCGCTACAAGTGGCGCCACGGCGCGGCGGTCGCCGTCGGCATGCACTTCGCGGCCGAACTGGGGCGTCTGGCAGGCCGGCTGGACGACGCGACGGCCGACCGGCACCGCACGATCCTCGAAGCGGTCGGACTGCCCCTGCACTACCGGTACGACCAGTGGCCCAAGCTGCTGGAGACCATGAAGGTCGACAAGAAGTCCCGGGGCAACCTGCTGCGCTTCATCGTCCTCGACGGTCTGGCCAAGCCCACCGTCCTGGAGGGGCCCGACCCGGCCGTGCTGCTCGCCGCGTACGGCGAAGTGGGGCAGTAAGTCCCCCGGCGCGCCTTCCGCCCGAAATCACCTTACGGCGCCGGGCACTTCGGGCCGCCCCCGGCCGTTCACACATCGACGACCGGGGGCGGTACCGTTCGGTAGCACGCGGGTACCGCCCCGCTGTCAGCGACCATCGCCTGTACGAGACGGAGTGGCACCGGATGCAGCACGCAGTGGGTTCTCCGCTGCCGCCGCCCCATCAGCCGGGGCACGGACCGGCCACGAGCTGGTCGCCGGCCGCACATCACCCGGGCCCGCCGAACGCGGGCGCCCACCAGGGCTCCGTGCCCGTCCCCCCGCCGCCCCCGGCTCCCGGCTACCCGGCGCCCCCGCCCGGACCGGCCTCGGCCACCGCCCCGCCGGCGCCGGAGACCACCGGCCATGTACCGCTGCCGCCGGGCGGCCCGGTCGCCATGCCCATGGCCCCGCCCGCCGCGACCGTCCCCGACCCCGCCGGCACGACCCTCGCGGTGCTGCTCATCGGCCCCGCGGGCGCCGGCAAGACCAGCGTCGCCAAGTACTGGGCGGACCACCGCCGGGTCCCCACGGCGCACATCAGCCTCGACGACGTCCGCGAGTGGGTCCGCTCCGGCTTCGCCGACCCCCAGTCCGGGTGGAACGACAACTCCGAGGCGCAGTACCGCCTGGCCCGCCGCACCTGCGGCTTCGCCGCGCGCAACTTCCTCGCCAACGGCATCTCGTGCATCCTCGACGACGCGGTCTTCCCCGACCGCCCGGTCGTCGGCCTCGGCGGCTGGAAGCGTCACGTGGGGCCGGGCCTGCTGCCGGTCGTGCTCCTCCCCGGGCTGGACGTCGTCCTCGAACGCAACGCGGAGCGCTCGGGCAACCGGCGGCTGTCCGACGAGGAGGTCGCCCGCATCCACGGCCGCATGGCCGGGTGGTACGGCTCCGGTCTCCCGATCATCGACAACTCCCAGCTGGACGTCCCGGAGACGGCGAGGGTCCTGGACGAGGTCCTGGCCAGGTCGATCGCCAGCCCACCCCAGTGGTGAGCGCCCCGTAGGGGCGCGGGGAACTGCGCGACAAGCCACCACATGGCCGCGGACGGCATACGACCCCGCACGGCAGGCCGTCTCCCGAGCGGCACCCCGCACCGGACGCCGCCCACCCCAGTGGTGAGCGCCCCGTAGGGGCGCGGGGAACTGCGCGACGAGCCACCACACGGCCGCGGACGGCCTACGACCCCGCACGGCACGCCGTCTCCCGAACGGCACCCCGCACCGGACGCCGCCCACTCAGCCGCCCTCAACCGGCACAAAACCGGCGAAGCCCATACGCTCGGGTCATGTCAGAGGTGTACGCGGCCCGCCGGACGCGTCTGAGGGACTACTGCAACGCGGGCGGCAGCGCGGCGGCGCTGGTCTCCCGCCCCGCCAACGTGCGCTATCTCGCGGGCGCCGCCCCGCCCGGCGCCGTCCTGCTGCTGGGCCGGACCGAGGAACAGGACCTCCTGGTCTGTGCCGGACCTGCGGCCGACCGCCCCACGCCCGAACGCCCCGACGAGGCCCTGCGCGTCCACACCCTTCCCGGCGCGGACGGCGGCGACCCGGCCGTCGCGGCGGCCCGCCTCGCCGAGGGCCAGCGCGCCGACTCCCTCGCCGTCGAGGAGCACCACCTCACCGTCGCCCGGCACCGCGCCCTCGGCTCGGCCGCGCCGCGGCTGCGTCTGGCGGCTCTCGGCAGCGCGGTCGAGCAGCTCAGGGTCGTCAAGGACGAGGAGGAGATCTCCTGCCTGCGCATCGGCGCCGAGATCGCCGACCAGGCCCTCGGCGAGCTGCTGGAGTCGATCCTCGTCGGCCGCACCGAACGCCATCTCGCCCTGGAGCTCGAGCGGCGACTCGTGGACCACGGGGCGGACGGACCGGCCTTCCCGACGTCCGTGGCGACCGGACCGAACTCCGGCCGCCCCGGACACCGGCCCACCGACCGCCGCGTCGAGGAGGGCGACTTCCTCTCCGTGTGCCTCGGCGCGACGTATCGCGGCTACCGCTGCGAGATCGGCCGCACCTTCGTCATCGGCACCGCTCCCGCCGACTGGCAGATCGAGCTGTACGACCTGGTCTTCGCCGCCCAGCGGGCCGGGCGTGAGAGCCTGGTACCCGGCGCCGCCTGCCGGGACGTCGACCACGCCGCCCGCCAGGTCCTGGACTCCGCGGGGTACACGGAGGGCCTGACGCTCCTGACCGGACACGGTGTGGGGCTCGAAATCGACGAGGACCCTCAATTGAGTCCCGCGGCCATGGGTAAACTGGACGCTTGCGTGCCAGTCACCGTCGAACCGGGGGTCCACCTCCCGGGCCGGGGCGGTGTCCGGATCGATGACACGCTCGTCGTCCGCCCCGAGGCGGACGGCGGACCCGAGCTACTCACCATCACGACCAAGGAGCTGCTCGCCCTGTAGCCAGGCAGGTGCGTGCCCCGGGGTCGTACGTCAGTCCAGGAGATTCCGCAACCGTGGCTTCCACGAACGACCTCAAGAACGGCATGGTGCTCAAGCTCGAAGGCGGCCAGCTCTGGTCCGTCGTCGAGTTCCAGCACGTCAAGCCCGGCAAGGGCCCGGCCTTCGTGCGCACCAAGCTCAAGAACGTGCTCTCCGGCAAGGTCGTCGACAAGACCTTCAACGCCGGCGTCAAGGTCGAAACGGCCACCGTCGACAAGCGCGACATGCAGTTCTCCTACATGGACGGCGAGTACTTCGTCTTCATGGACATGGAGACCTACGACCAGCTCCACGTCGACAGGAAGGCCGTCGGCGACGCCGCCAACTTCCTGATCGAGGGCTTCACCGCCACCGTCGCGCAGCACGAGGGCGAGGTGCTCTTCGTCGAGCTGCCCGCCGCCGTCGAGCTCGTCATCCAGGAGACCGAGCCGGGCGTCCAGGGCGACCGCTCCACCGGCGGCACCAAGCCCGCCATCCTGGAGACCGGTCACCAGATCAACGTGCCCCTCTTCATCACCACCGGTGAGAAGATCAAGGTCGACACCCGCACCAGCGACTACCTCGGCCGGGTGAACAGCTAACCGTGGCTGCCCGCAACACGGCCCGTAAGCGCGCCTTCCAGATCCTCTTCGAGGGGGACCAGCGCGGCGCTGAGGTGCTGACCGTCCTCGCGGACTGGGTCCGGCTGTCCCGGGCGGACACCCGGCAGCCTCCGGTCAGTGAGTACACGATGGAGCTGGTCGAGGGCTACGCGAAGCACGCGAAGCGCATCGACGAGCTGATCGCGCAGTACTCCGTGGGCTGGACCCTCGACCGGATGCCCGTCGTCGACCGCAACATCCTGCGGCTCGGTGCCTACGAGCTGATCTGGGTCGACGCGACGCCGGACGCCGTCGTCCTCGACGAGATGGTGCAGCTCGCGAAGGAGTTCTCCACGGACGAGTCGCCCTCGTTCGTGAACGGCCTGCTCGGCCGTCTGAAGGAACTCAAGCCCTCGCTCCGCCGCGACGAGGACTGAGACGGACCACATGCCGGAGGGCCCGCAGCGTCACCGCTGCGGGCCCTCCGGCGTTCCCGGACGTCCTCGGCCCGGCACGGCGGCGTCGGCGCCGCACAACGCCGTCGGGGGCAGCCGAGAACCATATGGTTTCGGCCACCCCCGGCGGCACGTTTCTGCTCAGCCCTTCCGCCGGCCCGGCGGAGCGGTCAGGCCTCCTCGTGGGACGCCACCGCGCGGCGCGCGTCCGCGTCCAGGACACCCCAGCTGATCAGCTGCTCCGTGAGGACGGACGGCGACTGGTCGTAGATGACGGCCAGTGTGCGCAGGTCGTCCTGGCGGATCGACAGCACCTTGCCGTTGTAGTCACCGCGCTGCGACTGGATCGTGGCCGCGTAGCGCTGGAGGGGGCCCGCCTTCTCGGCCGGCACCGTGGCCAGCCGCTCCAGGTCCAGGACCAGCTTCGGCGGCGGCTCGGCGGCTCCGCCCGGGGTCGTGCCCGGAAGCAGTTCCTGCACCGGAACGCCGTAGAAATCCGCCAGCTCGGCAAGGCGCTGTACGGTCACGGCACGGTCGCCGCGCTCGTACGAACCGACCACGACCGCCTTCCAGCGTCCCTGGGACTTCTCCTCGACACCGTGGAGGGAAAGGCCCTGCTGGGTGCGGATCGCCCGGAGCTTGGCCCCGAGCTGTTTGGCGTATTCGCTGGACATATAGCTCCCCGGCACTGTGTCGACGCGTCTGGCGTGGGTGCCAGCCCGCGCGGCTGGTAACTCACTGTGAGGTTACGCAGCGTTACTCTGCCGCGTCAAGCCGAATGGTCCGCACCGACTCTTCCGTGGTATCGGCCTCCCATTGGGCCGGATGGGTGATCCGAGGGGGCCGTACGGGCGATCTGGGGGACCTGCTACCGTGTATGGCGCAATCTCGACGTCCTTTAAGGTCCGTCCCGTGAGGCGGAGAAGGAGGTCCGTTTCGTATGGACACGCACGACACGCAGTCCGATGCCCGGCCCGTTCTCGAAGGGCCCGACATCGCGCGCGTGCTGACCCGCATCGCCCACGAGATCGTCGAACGCGCCAAGGGCGCCGACGACGTGGTGCTCCTCGGCATTCCGACCCGGGGCGTCTTCCTGGCCCGGCGCATCGCCGACAAGCTCGAGCAGATCACCGAGCGCAAGGTCCCCTGCGGCTCGCTCGACATCACCATGTACCGCGACGACCTGCGCATGCACCCGCCGCGCGCGCTGGCCCGCACCGAGATCCCCGGTGACGGCCTCGACGGCAAGCTCGTCGTCCTCGTCGACGACGTGCTCTTCTCCGGCCGCACCATCCGCGCCGCCCTCGACGCCCTGAACGACCTCGGGCGCCCGCGCGCGGTGCAGCTCGCCGTCCTCGTCGACCGCGGACACCGCGAACTGCCCATCCGCGCCGACTACGTCGGCAAGAACCTCCCCACGTCGTTGCGGGAGACGGTCAAGGTCCAGCTCGCCGAGGAGGACGGTCGCGACACCGTGCTGCTCGGTGCCAAGCCGACCCCGCAGTAGCGCTCCAGGCGTACGCCGCGTCGTACGCCTGCCCGGCCCGCGCTCCCGCGCGCCCGTCTGCCCCGATTCTCCCGAATGAACTGCCTTACGGAGCCTGACAGATGCAGCGTCATCTCATCTCGGCCGCCGACCTCACCCGCGACGACGCCGTCCTGATCCTCGACACCGCCGAGGAGATGGCCCGCGTCGCCGACCGGCCGATCAAGAAGCTGCCGACCCTGCGCGGCCGCACGATCGTCAACCTCTTCTTCGAGGACTCCACCCGGACCCGGATCTCCTTCGAGGCCGCCGAGAAGCGGCTGTCCGCGGACGTCATCAACTTCACCGCCAAGGGCTCCAGCGTCTCCAAGGGCGAGTCCCTGAAGGACACCGCCCAGACCCTGGAGGCCATGGGCGTCGACGCCGTCGTCATCCGGCACGGCGCCTCCGGAGCCCCGTACCGCCTCGCCAACTCCGGCTGGATCGACGCCGCCGTCGTCAACGCCGGCGACGGCACCCACCAGCACCCCACCCAGGCCCTGCTGGACGCCTTCACCATGCGCCGCCGCCTGATCGGCCCGGACGCCGGACTCGGCCAGGACCTGGAGGGCAAGCGCATCACGCTCGTCGGCGACGTCCTGCACAGCCGGGTCGCCCGCTCCAACGTCGACCTGCTGCACACCCTCGGCGCCGAGGTCACCCTCGTCGCCCCGCCCACCCTGCTGCCGGTCGGCATCGAGACCTGGCCCTGCGAGGTCTCCTACGACCTCGACAGCACGCTGCCGAAGTCCGACGCGGTGATGATGCTGCGCGTCCAGCGCGAGCGCATGAACGCCGCCTTCTTCCCCACCGAGCGCGAGTACTCCCGGCGCTACGGCCTCGACGGCGACCGCATGGCCCGGATGCCCGAGCACGCCATCGTGATGCACCCCGGCCCGATGGTCCGCGGCATGGAGATCACCGCCGAGGTCGCCGACTCCGACCGCTGCACCGTCGTCGAGCAGGTCGCAAACGGAGTGTCCATCCGGATGGCCGTCCTGTACCTGCTGCTCGGTGGGAACGAACCCGCCGTCACCCACCCCCGCACCGAGGAGAAGTAAGACAGATGAGCAAGACCCTGATCCGTGGTGCCAAGGTGCTGGGCGGCGCGCCGCAGGACGTGCTGATCGACGGCGGCACCATCGCCGAGGTGGGCGGCGGGCTGTCCGCCGAGGGCGCGGAGGTCGTCGAGGCCGACGGCAAGGTGCTGCTGCCGGGCCTGGTCGACCTGCACACCCATCTGCGCGAGCCCGGCCGTGAGGACTCCGAGACCGTCCTCACCGGCACGCGCGCCGCCGCCTCCGGCGGTTTCACCACCGTCTTCGCCATGGCCAACACCTTCCCGGTCGCCGACACCGCCGGTGTCGTCGAGCAGGTCTGGCGGCTCGGCAAGGAGCACGGCTACTGCGACGTCCAGCCCATCGGCGCCGTCACCGTCGGCCTGGAGGGCAGGAAGCTCGCCGAGCTGGGCGCCATGCACGAGTCCGCCGCCGGCGTCACCGTCTTCTCCGACGACGGCAAGTGCGTCCACGACGCCGTGATCATGCGCCGGGCCCTGGAGTACGTGAAGGCCTTCGGCGGTGTCGTCGCCCAGCACGCGCAGGAGCCGCGGCTGACCGAGGGCGCCGAGATGAACGAGGGCGTCGTCTCCGCCGAGCTCGGCCTCGGGGGCTGGCCCGCGGTGGCCGAAGAATCGATCATCGCCCGGGATGTCCTGCTCGCCGACCACGTCGGCTCCCGCGTCCACATCTGCCACCTGTCGACCGCCGGGTCCGTGGAGATCGTCCGCTGGGCCAAGTCCCGCGGCATCCAGGTCACCGCCGAGGTCACCCCGCACCACCTCCTCCTCACGGATGAGCTGGTGCGCACCTACAACCCCGTCTACAAGGTCAACCCGCCGCTGCGCACCGAGCGCGACGTGATGGCCCTGCGCGAGGCGCTCGCCGACGGCACGATCGACATCGTCGCCACCGACCACGCCCCGCACCCGCACGAGGACAAGGACTGCGAGTGGGCCGCGGCCGCCATGGGCATGGTCGGCCTGGAGACCGCGCTGTCAGTGGTGCAGGAGACCATGGTCGACACGGGTCTGCTGGACTGGGCCGGCGTCGCCGACCGGATGTCCGCCAAGCCCGCGCAGATCGGACAGGCCACGGGCCACGGACGTCCCGTCTCGGCAGGTGAGCCCGCCAACCTCACCCTGGTCGACACGGCATACCGTGGCCTGGTGGAACCCGCGGGCTTCGCCTCGCGCAGCCGCAACACCCCCTACGAGGGACGCGAGCTGCCGGGCCGTGTGACGCACACGTGGCTGCGGGGCAAGGCCACGCTCGTCGACGGGAAGCTCACGTGACACCTGTACTCCTGCTCGCCGCCGAGAAGGAATCGGCGCAAGTGACCGACTGGGCCGCCCGCATCGGCTGGGTCGTCGGCCTCGCCCTGTTCGTCGCGCTCGTCTACTGGCTGATGCGCGAGGGCTGGAAGTGGCGCGGCACCCTCCAGGGCGACCTGCCCGAGCTGCCCACCACCCCGGACGCGCCGGGCCCGGCGCGACTGACCATGAGCGGCCGCTACCACGGCTCCACCACCGCCGGGCAGTGGCTCGACCGCATCGTCGCGCACGGCCTGGGCACCCGCAGCCGGGCCGAGCTGGCCCTGACGGACGCCGGCCTCGACGTCGTACGCCCCGGCGCGGAGGACTTCTTCGTCCCGGTCGCGGCCCTGCGCGAGGCCCGCCTCGACAAGGGCATCGCCGGCAAGGTGCTCACCGAGGGCGGCCTGCTCGTCGTCACCTGGGAGCACGGCGACCGGCTGATCGACTCCGGATTCCGCTCCGACCACGCCGCCGAGCACCACGAGTGGGTCGCGGCCCTCACCTCGATGATCGAAACGCACAGCAAGGAAGGCGCCGAACGATGACCACCTCCACCAGGGGAGCCGCCAGGACTCCCGCCGTACTCGTCCTGGAGGACGGCCGGGTCTTCCGCGGCCGCGCCTACGGGGCCGTGGGGGAGACCTTCGGCGAAGCGGTGTTCTCCACCGGCATGACCGGCTACCAGGAGACCCTGACCGACCCCTCCTACCACCGCCAGGTGGTCGTGATGACCGCCCCGCACGTCGGCAACACCGGCATCAACGACGAGGACATGGAGTCCCGGAAGATCTGGGTCTCCGGCTACGTCGTGCGCGACCCCGCGCGCGTGCCGTCCAACTGGCGCTCCCGGCGCACACTGGACGAGGAACTGGACGCCCAGGGCGTCGTCGGCATCAGCGGCATCGACACCCGCGCCCTCACCCGTCACCTGCGCGAGCGCGGCGCGATGCGCGTCGGCATCTTCAGCGGTGACGCCGTCCGGGACGACGCCGCACTGCTGGCCCGCGTCCAGGAAGCCCCGCAGATGAAGGGGGCGAACCTCTCCGCCGAGGTCGCCACCACCGAGCCGTACGTCGTCCCGGCCATCGGCGAGAAGAAGTTCACCGTCGCCGCCGTCGACCTCGGCATCAAGGGCATGACCCCGCACCGCATGGCCGAGCGCGGCATCGAGGTGCACGTGCTCCCGGCGACCGCCACCGTCGAGGACGTCTACGCGGTGAACCCGGACGGCGTGTTCTTCTCCAACGGCCCCGGCGACCCGGCCACCGCCGACCACCCCGTCTCCGTGATGCAGGGGGTCCTGGAGCGCGGCACCCCGCTGTTCGGCATCTGCTTCGGCAACCAGATCCTGGGCCGCGCGCTCGGCTTCGGCACCTTCAAGCTGAAGTACGGCCACCGCGGCATCAACCAGCCGGTGCAGGACCGCACCACCGGCAAGGTCGAGGTCACCGCGCACAACCACGGCTTCGCCGTCGACGCCCCCCTCGACCAGGTCTCCGAGACCCCGTTCGGCCGCGCCGAGGTGTCCCACGTCTGCCTGAACGACAACGTGGTGGAGGGGCTCCAGCTGCTCGACCGCCCCGCCTTCAGCGTCCAGTACCACCCCGAAGCAGCAGCCGGTCCGCACGACGCCGCCTATCTGTTCGACCGCTTCGTATCCCTGATGGAGGGCCAGCGTGCCTAAGCGCACCGATATCCAGTCCGTCCTGGTCATCGGCTCCGGCCCGATCGTCATCGGCCAGGCCGCCGAGTTCGACTACTCCGGCACCCAGGCGTGCCGCGTCCTCAAGGCCGAGGGCCTCAGGGTCGTCCTGGTGAACTCCAACCCGGCGACGATCATGACCGACCCGGAGATCGCCGACGCCACCTACGTCGAGCCGATCACCCCCGAGTTCGTCGAGAAGATCATCGCCAAGGAGCGCCCCGACGCGCTGCTGCCCACCCTGGGCGGCCAGACGGCCCTCAACACGGCCATCTCGCTGCACGAGGCGGGCACGCTCGACAAGTACGGCGTCGAGCTGATCGGCGCCAACGTCGAGGCCATCAACAAGGGCGAGGACCGCGACCTCTTCAAGGAGGTCGTCGAGGCCGTACGCCAGAAGATCGGCCACGGCGAGTCCGCCCGCTCGGTCATCTGCCACTCCATGGACGACGTCCTCCAGGGCGTCGAGACGCTCGGCGGCTACCCGGTCGTCGTCCGTCCCTCCTTCACCATGGGCGGCGCCGGCTCCGGCTTCGCCCATGACGAGGAGGAGCTGCGCCGCATCGCCGGCCAGGGCCTCACGCTCTCCCCGACCACCGAGGTGCTCCTGGAGGAGTCCATCCTCGGCTGGAAGGAGTACGAGCTGGAGCTGATGCGCGACAAGCACGACAACGTCGTGGTCGTCTGCTCCATCGAGAACTTCGACCCCATGGGCGTGCACACCGGCGACTCGATCACCGTGGCGCCCGCCATGACGCTCACCGACCGCGAGTACCAGACCCTGCGCGACATCGGCATCGCCGTGATCCGCGAGGTCGGCGTCGACACCGGCGGCTGCAACATCCAGTTCGCGGTGAACCCCGAGGACGGCCGGGTCATCGTCATCGAGATGAACCCGCGCGTGTCCCGCTCCTCGGCGCTCGCCTCCAAGGCGACCGGCTTCCCCATCGCCAAGATCGCCGCCAAGCTCGCCGTCGGCTACACCCTCGACGAGATCCCGAACGACATCACGCAGGAGACCCCGGCCTCCTTCGAGCCGACGCTCGACTACGTGGTCGTGAAGGCCCCGCGGTTCGCCTTCGAGAAGTTCCCGAGCGCCGACAGCACGCTGACCACCACCATGAAGTCGGTCGGCGAGGCCATGGCCATCGGCCGCAACTTCACCGAGGCCTTCCAGAAGGCGCTGCGCTCCCTGGAGAAGAAGGGCAGCCAGTTCACCTTCGTCGGCGAGCCCGGCGACAAGGAGCAGCTGCTGCGCGAGGCGGTCCGCCCCACCGACGGCCGCATCAACACCGTCATGCAGGCCATCCGCGCGGGCGCCACGCCCGAGGAGATCTTCGACTACACGAAGATCGACCCCTGGTTCGTCGACCAGCTCTTCCTGATCAAGGAGATCGCCGACGAGCTGGCCGAGGCCCCCGAGCTGACCGCCGGCCTCCTCGCCGAGGCCAAGCGGCACGGCTTCTCCGACCTGCAGATCGCCGAGATCCGCGGCCTGCGCGAGGACGTCGTCCGCGAGGTCCGGCACGCCCTGGGCATCCGCCCGGTCTACAAGACGGTCGACACCTGCGCCGCCGAGTTCGCCGCGAAGACGCCGTACTTCTACTCCTCCTACGACGAGGAGACGGAGGTCGCCCCCCGTGAGAAGCCGGCCGTCATCATCCTGGGCTCCGGCCCGAACCGCATCGGCCAGGGCATCGAGTTCGACTACTCCTGCGTCCACGCCTCCTTCGCCCTGAGCGACGCGGGCTACGAGACGGTGATGGTCAACTGCAACCCCGAGACCGTCTCCACGGACTACGACACCTCCGACCGCCTGTACTTCGAGCCGCTGACGCTCGAGGACGTGCTGGAGATCGTGCACGCCGAACAGCAGGCCGGCCCCGTCGCCGGTGTCGTCGTCCAGCTGGGCGGCCAGACCCCGCTGGGCCTGTCGCAGGCGCTCAAGGACAACGGCGTGCCGATCGTCGGCACCTCCCCGGAGTCCATCCACGCCGCCGAGGACCGCGGTGCTTTCGGCCGGGTCCTCAAGGAGGCCGGCCTGCCCGCCCCCAAGCACGGCACGGCCACGACCTTCTCCGAGGCCAAGGCCATCGCCGACGAGATCGGCTACCCGGTCCTGGTCCGCCCCTCCTACGTCCTCGGCGGGCGCGGCATGGAGATCGTCTACGACGAGGCGCGCCTGGAGGCGTACATCGCCGAGTCGACCGAGATCAGCCCCTCGCGGCCGGTCCTGGTGGACCGGTTCCTCGACGACGCCATCGAGATCGACGTCGACGCCCTCTACGACGGCGAGGAGCTCTACCTCGGCGGCGTGATGGAGCACATCGAGGAGGCCGGCATCCACTCCGGCGACTCGGCGTGCGCCCTGCCCCCGATCACCCTCGGCGGCTTCGACATCAAGCGCCTGCGCGCCTCCACGGAGGGCATCGCCAAGGGCGTCGGGGTGCGTGGCCTGATCAACATCCAGTTCGCGCTCGCTGGTGACATCCTGTACGTCCTGGAGGCCAACCCCCGCGCGTCCCGCACCGTCCCCTTCACCTCGAAGGCGACGGCGGTGCCGCTGGCCAAGGCCGCCGCGCGCATCTCGCTCGGCGCCACCATCGCCGAGCTGCGCGCCGAGGGCCTCCTCCCGGCCACCGGCGACGGCGGCGAGCTGCCGTTCGACGCGCCGATCTCCGTCAAGGAGGCCGTCATGCCGTGGTCGCGCTTCCGCGACATCCACGGCCGCGGCGTCGACACGGTCCTCGGCCCGGAGATGCGCTCCACCGGCGAGGTCATGGGCATCGACTCCGTCTTCGGCACGGCGTACGCCAAGTCGCAGGCCGGTGCCTACGGCCCGCTGCCCACCAAGGGACGCGCGTTCATCTCGGTCGCCAACCGCGACAAGCGCTCGATGATCTTCCCGGCCCGTGAGCTCGTCGCGCACGGCTTCGAGCTGCTCGCCACCTCCGGTACGGCCGAGGTCCTCAAGCGCAACGGCATCAACGCCACCGTCGTGCGCAAGCAGTCCGAGGGCACCGGCCCGAACGGCGAGAAGACCATCGTCCAGCTCATCCACGACGGCGAGGTCGACCTCATCGTCAACACCCCGTACGGCACGGGCGGCCGCCTCGACGGCTACGACATCCGTACGGCGGCCGTGGCGCGCTCCGTGCCCTGCCTGACGACGGTCCAGGCCCTCGCGGCGGCGGTCCAGGGCATCGACGCCCTCAACCGCGGCGACGTGAGCGTCCGATCGCTCCAGGAACACGCCGAGCACCTGACCGCGGCCCGCGACTAGCAACCCCGAGGGGGACACCGGAAACGGTGTCCCCCTCTTCGTGAGGACACCACGTCCTCGTGAGGACACCATGTACACGTTCTTCTTCCGTCTCGTCTTCAAGCGGCTGGACCCGGAGCAGGCCCACCACATGGCCTTCCGCTGGATCCGCCTGGCCGCCCGCGTGCCCGTGCTGCGCACCTTCCTCGCGGCCGCCCTCGCGCCCCGCTACGAGGAGCTGCGCACCGAGGCCCTCGGGCTGCGCATGCACGGCCCCTTCGGGCTCGCGGCCGGCTTCGACAAGAACGCCGTCGGCATCGACGGCATGGCCATGCTCGGCTTCGACCACGTCGAGATCGGCACGGTGACCGGTGAGCCCCAGCCCGGCAACCCCAAGCAGCGGCTGTTCCGCCTGGTCAAGGACCGGGCGCTCATCAACCGCATGGGCTTCAACAACGACGGCTCGCTCCGCGTCGCCGCCCGCCTGGCCTCCCGGACGCCCGTCTTCAAGCCGGTCGTCGGCGTCAACATCGGCAAGACCAAGGTCGTCCCCGAGGAGGAGGCCGTCGCCGACTACGTGAAGTCCGCCGAGCGGCTCGCCCCCTACGCCGACTACCTGGTCGTCAACGTCTCCTCACCGAACACGCCCGGCCTGCGCAACCTCCAGGCCACCGAGGCCCTGCGCCCGCTGCTGAGCGCCGTCCGCGAGGCCGCCGACCGCACGGTGTCCACCCGCCGCGTGCCACTCCTGGTGAAGATCGCGCCGGACCTCGCCGACGAGGACGTCGACGCCGTCGCCGACCTCGCCGTGGAGCTCGGGCTGGACGGGATCATCGCCACGAACACCACCATCGCGCGCGAGGGACTCGGCCTGAAGTCCGACCCCACCCTGGTCAAGGAGACCGGCGGCCTGTCGGGGGCACCCCTGAAGGAACGCTCCCTGGAGGTCCTGCGCCGCCTCTACGCGCGCGTGGGCGACCGCATCACCCTGGTGGGCGTCGGCGGCATCGAGAACGCCGAGGACGCCTGGCAGCGCATCCTGGCCGGTGCCACGCTGGTCCAGGGCTACAGCGCCTTCATCTACGAGGGGCCCTTCTGGGGCCGCGCGATCCACAAGGGGCTCGCCGCACGCCTGGCCGGCAGCCCGTACGCCACGCTCGCCGACGCGGTGGGCGCCGACGTGAGGAAGACGGCATGAGCGGTCTCGAACCCTTCGGCGCACGCCTGCGCCGGGCCATGGACGAGCGCGGTCCGCTGTGCGTCGGCATCGACCCGCACGCCTCCCTGCTCGCCGAGTGGGGCCTGAACGACGACGTGGCCGGCCTGGAGCGGTTCAGCCGCACGGTCGTCGAGGCCGTCGCCGACCGGGTCGCCGTGCTCAAGCCGCAGAGCGCTTTCTTCGAGCGCTTCGGCTCCCGCGGCGTCGCCGTCCTGGAGAAGGCGGTCGCCGAGGCCCGGGCGGCGGGCGCGCTGGTCGTCATGGACGCCAAGCGCGGCGACATCGGCTCCACCATGGCCGCCTATGCCGAGTCCTTCCTGCACAAGGACGCACCGCTGTTCTCCGACGCCCTGACGGTCTCCCCGTACCTCGGCTACGGATCGCTCGGCCCGGCCGTCGCGCTGGCCCGTGAGAGCGGCGCCGGACTGTTCGTGCTGGCGCTGACCTCGAACCCGGAGGGCGGCGAGGTCCAGCACGCGGTGCGGGCCGACGGCCGGAACGTCGGAGCGACGATGCTGGCGCACCTCGCCGCCGAGAACGCGGGGGAGGAGCCCCTGGGATCCTTCGGCGCGGTCGTGGGCGCCACCCTCGGTGATCTGTCGACGTACGACCTGGACATCAACGGCCCCCTCCTGGCGCCCGGCATCGGCGCCCAGGGCGCCACGCCGGCCGATCTTCCGGGGGTCTTCGGCGCGGCGGTGCGCAACGTCGTGCCGAACGTCAGCCGGGGAGTGCTGCGCCACGGTCCCGACACGGTCGCTCTGCGTGACGCCGCGAAACGCTTCGCGGAGGAGATCCGCGTGGCCGTGACGTCCTCGTGAGGCGGTCCAGACCTTCTGGTGAGACCTCCGATGAGTGGTCCGGGGCCGGCTTGAGTCTGAATACATCCTCAAATCCGGGGCAGTATGTCCTAAATGTCCGTTCAGATGAAGGCTGACCAGGACTTTTCCGCTGTTCTCAATGACTCCGGCGGACTTGCCCGCTAGTCTCCGACGAGAGAACGGGCAAGCGTGTGTTGCTCGTGGCTCCCCAGGTGTGGGGCGACTAGGTTCCTCACCGGTCCGTATCCGACAGTTCGACATCCGAGGTGACGTAGGCGTGGCTCTTCCGCCCCTTACCCCTGAACAGCGCGCAGCCGCGCTCGAAAAGGCCGCCGCGGCTCGCCGGGAGCGGGCCGAGGTCAAGAATCGACTCAAGCACTCCGGCGCCTCCCTTCACGAGGTCATCAAGCAGGGCCAGGAGAACGACGTCATCGGCAAGATGAAGGTCTCCGCCCTCCTCGAGTCGCTGCCGGGCGTGGGCAAGGTCCGCGCCAAGCAGATCATGGAGCGACTCGGCATCTCCGAGAGCCGCCGCGTGCGCGGTCTCGGTTCCAACCAGATCGCCTCCCTGGAGCGCGAGTTCGGCAGCACCGGCTCCTGAAGCGGGCCGTCCGGGGAACCGAGTCCCGGGCACTCCGCGATTGCTGGATAATCGCTGCATGGCTGCAACACCCCGGGGGACGTCCCCCGTACCCCCGGACGTACGTCCGCGGCTGACCGTGCTCTCCGGCCCCTCCGGGGTCGGCAAGAGCACGGTCGTCGCCCACATGCGCAAGGAACACCCCGAGGTCTGGCTCTCCGTGTCGGCCACGACCCGGGGGCCCCGCCCCGGCGAGCAGCACGGAGTCCACTACTTCTTCGTCTCCGACGACGAGATGGACAAGCTCATCGCCAACGGGGAGCTGCTGGAGTGGGCCGAGTTCGCCGGCAACCGCTATGGCACGCCGCGAGCGGCCGTGCAGGAGCGCCTGGAGAACGGCGAGCCCGTCCTCCTCGAGATCGACCTGCAGGGCGCCCGACTGGTCCGCGAGTCGATGCCCGAGGCCCAGCTGGTGTTCCTGGCTCCCCCCTCATGGGAGGAACTCGTGCGCCGACTCACCGGGCGGGGCACCGAACCGCCCGAGGTGATCGAGCGCCGGCTCGATGCGGCGAAGATCGAACTCGCGGCGGAGCCGGAGTTCGACACCACCCTGGTCAACACCTCCGTCGAGGACGTGGCACGCGAGCTGCTAGCCTTGATGGACGTCGTGTGACCATCGCTGATCATTCCGGTCGGCCGATCACCCCGACAGAATCTTTCCCATCCATCGGAAGGTAGAGCGTGTCCTCTTCCATCTCCGCGCCCGAGGGCATCATCAACCCGCCGATCGACGAGCTCCTCGAGGCCACCGACTCGAAGTACAGCCTCGTGATCTACGCGGCCAAGCGTGCCCGCCAGATCAACGCGTACTACTCGCAGCTCGGCGAGGGTCTCCTCGAGTACGTCGGTCCTCTCGTCGACACCCACGTCCACGAGAAGCCGCTGTCGATCGCCCTCCGCGAGATCAACGCGGGGCTCCTGACGTCCGAGGCCGTCGAGGGCCCGGCGCAGTAAATAGGATCTTCAGCTTGACGCTGACTTGTCCACAGGCCCGGCAGGCCGACTGCCGGGCCTGTGGTGTGTCATGGAGTCGTACGGTGGGCCGGTCACCGAGGTCCGGGAGAGACGGGGAGAGACGTGGACAAGCCGAAGGTCGTTCTGGGGGTCAGCGGTGGCATCGCCGCGTACAAGGCCTGTGAGCTGCTGCGGCGGCTGACGGAGTCGGGCCACGACGTGCGCGTGGTGCCGACGGCCTCCGCGCTGCAGTTCGTCGGCGCCGCCACCTGGTCCGCGCTGTCCGGCAACCCCGTCTCCACCGAGGTCTGGGACGACGTGCACGAGGTCCCGCACGTCCGCATCGGTCAGCACGCCGACCTGGTCGTCGTCGCCCCCGCCACCGCCGACATGCTCGCCAAGGCGGCCCACGGCCTCGCCGACGACCTCCTCACCAACACGCTGCTCACCGCCCGATGTCCGGTGGTCTTCGCGCCCGCCATGCACACGGAGATGTGGGAGCACCCGGCCACCCAGGACAACGTGGCGACGCTGCGCCGCCGCGGCGCCCTCGTCATCGAGCCGGCCGTGGGCCGCCTCACCGGCGTCGACACCGGCAAGGGCCGGCTGCCCGACCCGGGCGAGATCTTCGAGGTCTGCCGCCGTGTGCTGGCCCGGGGCGTCACCGAGCCCGACCTCACGGGCCGGCACGTCGTCGTCACCGCCGGCGGCACCCGCGAGCCCCTGGACCCCGTCCGCTTCCTCGGCAACCGCTCCTCCGGCAAGCAGGGCTACGCCCTCGCCCGCACCGCCGCCGCCCGCGGCGCCCGCGTCACGCTGATCGCGGCCAACAGCACCCTGCCCGCCCCGGCCGGCGTCGACGTCGTCCCGGTCGGCACCGCCGTGCAACTGCGCGAGGCCGTGCTGCGTGCCGCCCCCGACGCCGACGCCGTGGTGATGGCGGCCGCGGTGGCGGACTTCCGCCCCGCGGCGTACGCGGCCGGGAAGATCAAGAAGAAGGACGGCCGGGAGCCGGAGCCGATCACCCTCGTGCGCAACCCCGACGTCCTGGCGGAGATCTCCGCGGACCGGGCCCGCGCCGGACAGGTGATAGTCGGCTTCGCCGCCGAGACGGACGACGTCCTCGCCAACGGCCGTGCCAAGCTCAAGCGCAAGGGCTGCGATCTGCTGGTGGTGAACGAGGTGGGCGAGCGCAAGACCTTCGGCTCCGAGGAGAACGAGGCGGTCGTGCTCGGCGCCGACGGCAGCGAGACCGCCGTGGCGCACGGGCCCAAGGAAGCCCTCGCCGAGACCGTCTGGGACCTGGTGGCCGAGCGCCTGCGCTGATGTCCGACCACCCCGGGCCCACTCGAAAACGGGTCGACCCGGGCGTGGCGCCTCTGGCCAAGGCAGCTCGCCATTGGGCAGAATGCCTGTGCCGCAGGTCACAGCACTCCCGAGTGGCGAGACAGGGGGACCGTGGCCGAAGCGTGACCCGTAAACTGTTCCACGGACGGCGCCGGGTGCAGCCCCCGCCGTCCGCCAATGATCAGACAGCAGCCGCTGCAACCTCAGGGAGCGTTGTGTCCCGTCGCCTTTTCACCTCGGAGTCCGTGACCGAGGGTCACCCCGACAAGATCGCTGACCAGATCAGCGACACCATCCTCGACGCGCTCCTGCGCGAGGACCCGTCCTCCCGGGTCGCCGTCGAGACCCTGATCACGACCGGCCTGGTGCACGTGGCCGGCGAGGTCACGACCAAGACGTACGCGGACATCGCGACGCTGGTCCGGAACAAGATCCTCGAGATCGGCTACGACTCCTCCAAGAAGGGCTTCGACGGCGCGTCCTGCGGCGTGTCGGTGTCCATCGGCGCGCAGTCCCCGGACATCGCCCAGGGCGTGGACACGGCCTACGAGAAGCGCGTCGAGGGCGACGAGGACGAGCTCGACAAGCAGGGCGCCGGCGACCAGGGCCTGATGTTCGGCTACGCGACGGACGAGACGCCGACGCTGATGCCCCTGCCCATCTTCCTGGCCCACCGCCTGTCGAAGCGGCTGTCCGACGTGCGCAAGAACGGCACCATCCCCTACCTGCGCCCCGACGGCAAGACCCAGGTCACCATCGAGTACGACGGCGACAAGGCGGTCCGTCTGGACACCGTCGTGGTCTCCTCGCAGCACGCCTCCGACATCGACCTGGACTCACTGCTGGCTCCGGACATCAAGGAGTTCGTGGTCGAGCCCGAGCTGAAGGCTCTGCTGGACGACGGCATCAAGCTCGACACGGAGAACTACCGGCTCCTGGTCAACCCCACCGGCCGCTTCGAGATCGGCGGCCCGATGGGTGACGCCGGCCTGACCGGCCGCAAGATCATCATCGACACCTACGGCGGCATGGCCCGCCACGGCGGCGGTGCGTTCTCCGGCAAGGACCCGTCCAAGGTCGACCGCTCCGCGGCGTACGCGATGCGCTGGGTCGCGAAGAACGTGGTCGCCGCGGGTCTCGCCACCCGCTGCGAGGTCCAGGTCGCGTACGCGATCGGCAAGGCCGAGCCGGTGGGCCTGTTCGTCGAGACCTTCGGCACCGCCAAGGTCGACACGGACCGGATCGAGAAGGCGATCGACGAGGTCTTCGACCTCCGCCCGGCCGCCATCATCCGCGACCTCGACCTGCTCCGCCCGATCTACTCCCAGACGGCGGCGTACGGCCACTTCGGCCGCGAGCTCCCCGACTTCACGTGGGAGCGCACGGACCGCGTGGACGCGCTGCGCAAGGCGGCGGGGCTGTAAGTCCCGCGCCCAGGTCATCCGCACGAGGCCCGGCTTCCTTGGGAGGCCGGGCCTCGTCGTGCGCCCAGGGGCTCCGTCTCCTTCGCGCCCGTCGTCTTCTCCTGCGGGTTCTCCCGCGGGTTCTCCTGCGGGCGGAACGGTTCGCGGGCCGCGACGGGCGGTCCCTGCGCTGGAGGCGCGCCCGGCGCCCGGTGAGTCCGGTGCCTCCGGTGCGCCCGGTACGCCCGGTACGAAGGCTACGGATACTTCTGGCTCACAGGAGCCTCGCGGGTTCGGATCCCGCCGTCGGCCGGGCCGTGCCCGGTGGCGTGGCCGAGTGGTCCAAGGCGCGGTGAACGCCGTCGTCGCCGGGGAACTCGGGCGCTGCCGGTTGTCAGTGGTGTTTGGTAAGAATGCAAGCGTGAGCAGCGAGAACGAACAGGCGGGGCGGGGTGCGGAGGGTGCGCCGCCCGAGCAGCTCGCGCTCATCCGGGACAGTGTGCGCAAGGCCGGCACGCCCCGGGCCAAGCCGCGGACCTGGCGGGGGGCCGCGCTCGCCAAGGAGCTGCCCGTCGCGCGGGTCCTCGTCGACAAGGGCGTGCTCCACCTCGACCGGTACTTCGACTACGCCGTGCCCGAGGAGCTCGACGCGGACGCCCAGCCGGGCGTGCGGGTGCGGGTCCGGTTCGGAGCCGGGCGGCATCGCGTGCGCGAAGGGCGGCGCGAGGGCGGCGGGCTGATCGACGGCTACCTCATCGAGCGGCTGCCGGAGTCCGACTACTCCGGGCCGCTGGCCGCCCTCGCCCAGGTCGTGTCGCCCGAGCGGGTGCTGAGCGAGGAGCTCCTCGGGCTGGCCCGGGCGGTCGCCGACCGGTACGCCGGCAGCCTCGCCGACGTCCTGCAGCTCGCCGTCCCGCCGCGCAACGCCCGCGCCGAGCAGCGGTCCTCTCCCGACCCGCTGCCCCCGCCCCCGGCGCCCGGGGCGGGCTCCTGGCAGCGGTACGAGCGGGGTACGGCCTTCCTGGAGTCCCTGGCCGCCGGCGGGGCGCCCCGGGCCGTGTGGAACGCCTTGCCCGGGCCGCGGTGGAGTGAGGAACTGGCCCGCGCCGTCGCCGCGACACTGGCCTCCGGGCGCGGGGCGCTCGCCGTCCTGCCCGACGGGCGGGCGGTCGCCCGGGTCGACGCCGCCCTCACCGCCCTGCTGGGGGAGGGGCGGCACGCGGTGCTCACCGCCGACGCCGGCCCCGAGAAGCGGTACGCGCAGTGGCTCGCGGTGCGGCGCGGATCCGTGCGGGCCGTGATCGGGACCAGGGCCGCCATGTTCGCACCGGTCCAGGACCTCGGTCTGGTCGCCCTCTGGGACGACGGCGACGACAGCCACAGCGAACAGCACGCCCCGCAGCCGCACGCCCGCGAGGTGCTCCTGCTGCGCGCCGCCCAGGACAAGTGCGGCTTCCTGCTGGGGAGCTGGGGCTGCACGGTGGAGGCCGCGCAGCTCGTCGAGAGCGGCTGGGCGCGGCCGCTCGTCGCCGGGCGGGAGCAGGTACGCCAGGCGGCCCCGCTCGTACGGACCGTCGGGGACCAGGATCTCGCCCGGGACGAGGCCGCCCGGGCCGCCCGGCTGCCGACTCTCGCCTGGCAGGCCGTCAGGGACGGGCTGCGGAACGGCCCGGTGCTGGTGCAGGTGCCCCGCAGGGGGTACGTGCCGCGCATGGCCTGTGCCGGCTGCCGGGCGCCCGCGCGCTGCCGGCACTGCTCCGGGCCGCTGGAGGCGCCGGACGGCGGTGCTCTGAACTGCGGGTGGTGCGGGCGCGAGGAGAGCCGCTGGCACTGCCCGGACTGCGGATCCTTCCGGCTGCGCGCCTCGGTCGTCGGGGCCCGGCGGACCGCCGAGGAGCTGGGCCGTGCCTTCCCCGCCGTCCCCGTGCGCACCTCGGGGCGCGAGCACGTGCTGGACACGGTGCCGGGGGCGCCCGCGCTGGTGGTGAGCACACCGGGGGCCGAGCCGGTCGCCGAGGGCGGGTACGCGGCGGCGCTGCTGCTCGACGGGTGGGCCATGCTCGGGCGGCCCGACCTGCGGGCCGGGGAGGACGCGCTGCGGCGGTGGATCGGGGCCGCGTCCCTCGTCCGGCCCCAGGCGGCCGGCGGCACGGTGGTGGTCGTGGCCGAGCCGACGCTGCGGCCCGTGCAGGCGCTGGTCCGCTGGGATCCCGTCGGTCACGCGGTGCGGGAGCTCGCCGAGCGGGCCGAGCTGGGCTTTCCTCCGGTGTCGCGGATGGCGGCCGTCTCGGGCCCGCCGGAGTCGGTGGCCGACTTCCTGCGTGCGGCCGAACTGCCGCCCGAGGCAGAGGTGCTGGGGCCGGTGCCGTTGCCCGTGTCCGCCGCCGGGCGACCGCGGCGGGCGGGAGCGCCACCGCCCGGGGAGCAGTGGGAGCGGGCGCTGCTTCGGGTGCCGCCGGGCAGGGGCGCGGCGCTGGCAGCCGCGCTCAAGGCCGCGCAGGCCGCGCGGATGGCCCGGGGAAACGGAGGGGGAGCGCGGACGGCCCGGGGGAGCGGCGCGGGAGCCGGAGCCGGAGCCGGAGCCGGGGCCGGTGCCGGGGTCTGGGTGCGGATCGACCCGGCCGACATCGGGTGAGCGTCCGACGGGAACGCCCTCCTGGCCGGATACGCGGCTGCCCTCTCGGAGGGGAAGCCGTCTTGGCCGGGTACGTGGCTGCCCTCCCGAAGGGGAAGCCGTCCTGGGCGGGTACGCGGCCACCTCTCGAAAGGGAAGCCGCCCTGGCCGGATACGCGGCTGCCCTCCTGAAGAGAAGCCGTCCCGGCCGGGATACGCGGCCGCCCTCCCGGAGGTGTTCCGAGAGGGCGGAGCAGAGGGCTCGTCAGCCGTTGCGCGGGCCCGGGAAGGCCGTCGGCCTGACCTCGTCGCGGAGGGACGGGCTGCCGGCCGTCGGCTGCGTGGGCATGGAGCGCGCCGCGGGGACCGTCGGCACGGTGGGCAGGCCGGTGGTCACGTTGACCGAGCGGCCGCCCGTCGGCTCCGGCGTGCGCTCCGGCTCGGGGGCGGCCGTCTGGGCCGCGGTGCGGCGGGCGCCGTAACGGCGGTGGACCGCCTGCTTGGTGACTCCGAGCGCGGAGCCCACCGCGTCCCACGAGAAGCCGAGTGAACGGTCGAAGTCCACGGCCGCCGTGACCAGCGTCTCGACACTGTCCCGCAGCTCCTGGGCGAGACGTACCGTCGGGGCGGGAGCGCGTCCGTAGACGACGAAGCCCGTGGAGGGACCGGAGCGGCGCGGGCGGTAGACGTTACCCAACTGGGCGGTGAGGGTGCGCAGTGCGTCCACCTGCCGGCGGACCCGCTCGATGTCCCGCACCAGCAAGTGCAGGCTGGCCCGAGCCTGGGCGTCGTGGGTTGCGTGGTCGGCCATGAACAAGCCTCTCGAACCGGCGTTGAAAGGAATGGGCCGCGATCGCGGCCCTTTGTGGTCAACTCTGTCTTGACAACGCGGATTCGCCCCCCGGGTCACGGTGTGGGGGCGCGGGGGCATATGCGTGCGCCCGTTTGCGCGGGGTGCGCGCCTCGGCCAACGGCCTTCGGTGGCTCTCCCCACCCGGGCTCATAGACTTGGGCGTTGCCCGTCACCGTCCCCGCCCGAGAGGCCCCCACCACCCCATGAAGCTCGTCTTCGCCGGTACACCCGAGGTCGCCGTTCCCGCCCTGGACGCTCTGCTCGCCTCCGGGCGGCACGAGGTGGCCGCCGTCGTCACGCGGCCCGACGCCCCGGCCGGGCGCGGACGCCGGCTCGTCGCGTCGCCCGTCGCCGAGCGGGCGGAGGAGGCCGGCATCGAGGTGCTGAAGCCCGCGAAGCCGAAGGACCCCGAGTTCCTGGAGCGGCTGCGGGAGATCGGGCCGGACTGCTGCCCCGTCGTCGCCTACGGCGCGCTGCTGCCCCGGGTGGCCCTCGACATCCCCGCGCACGGCTGGGTCAACCTGCACTTCTCCCTGCTGCCGGCCTGGCGCGGTGCCGCCCCCGTGCAGCACGCCATCATGGCCGGCGACGAGATCACCGGGGCGTCCACGTTCCTGATCGAGGAGGGGCTCGACTCCGGCCCGGTGTACGGGACGGTGACCGAGGAGATCCGGGCCACCGACACCAGCGGGGACCTGCTGACGCGGCTCGCCTTCGCCGGGGCCGGGCTGCTCGCGGCGACCATGGACGGCATCGAGGACGGCACTCTGAAGGCCGTACCGCAGCCGGCCGACGGGATCAGCCTCGCCCCGAAGGTCAACGTCGAGGACGCGCACCTGGACTGGAACGCCCCCGCGCTGCGGGTCGACCGGATGGTGCGGGGCTGCACCCCGGCCCCCGGCGCCTGGACCACGTTCCGTGGTGAGCGGCTCAAGCTCATCCAGGTCGCCCCCGTGCCCGACCGGACGGACCTCGCCCCGGGGCAGATCGCCGCCGGGAAGAACAACGTGTACGCCGGCACCGGCTCGTACGGCGTCGAGCTGCTGTGGGTGCAGGCCCAGGGCAAGAAGCCGATGCGGGCGGCGGACTGGGCCCGCGGCGTACGGATCGGCGAGGGCGAGCAGCTCGGGAGCTGATGCTCGGCAGAGCCCCGCACGTGAGTCGGCACGGCCCCGCAGCCGCAGCCGGGCAGCCCCCGCCCCGGCCCGGCAGCCGCAGCCGGGCAGCCCCCGCCCGGCCCGGCAGCCCAGCCGGGCAGGCCCCGCCCGTGGCCCCCCGCCCGCCCGGCAGCCGCAGCCGGGCAGCCGCAGCCGGGCAGCCCCCGCCCGGCCCGGCAGCCCAGCCAGGCAGCCCCCGACCGTGGCCCCGCCCAGCCCCGCAGCCGCAGCCGCAGCCGGAGATGCCCCACCCCTCGCGCAGGCTGCCCGGGCACTCCGGGCGGCCGCTCCGCGACGTACCCCGCTGCCGTTCCCCTCACCTCCCTGCGGCGTAGGCTGGACGGCGCACTTCCTCTCACCACCGGAGCACCTTTTTCGTGAGCGAACAGCCCCGTCGAGCCCGCACGTCAGGCAAGCCCTACCGCCGGCCAAAGAAGGACCCCGTCCGCATCCTCGCCTTCGAGGCGCTGAGGGCCGTGGACGAGCGGGACGCCTACGCCAACCTCGTCCTGCCCCCGCTGCTGCGCAAGGCGCGGGAGAACGACGACTTCGACGCCCGGGACGCCGCGCTCGCCACCGAGCTGGTGTACGGCACGCTCCGGCGGCAGGGGACGTACGACGCGATTCTGGCGTCGTGTGTGGACCGGCCGCTCGGCGAGGTCGACCCGCCCGTGCTGGACGTGCTGAGCCTCGGCGCGCACCAGCTGCTCGGCACCCGCATCCCGACGCACGCGGCCGTGTCCGCCACCGTCGAGCTCGCCCGGGTCGTGCTCGGCGACGGGCGTGCCAAGTTCGTCAACGCGGTGCTGCGCAAGGTCGCGCAGGACGACCTGGACGGCTGGCTGGAGCGGGTCGCGCCCCCGTACGACGAGGACCCCGAGGACCATCTCGCCGTCGTCCACTCGCATCCCCGGTGGGTCGTCTCCGCGCTGTGGGACTCCCTGGGCGGCGGGCGCGACGGCGTCGAGGAGCTGCTGCGCGCCGACAACGAGCGGCCCGAGGTGACCCTCGTGGCACGGCCCGGCCGGGCCACCGCCGAGGAGCTGCTCCAGGAGGACGCCGCCGTGGCGGGCCGCTGGTCGCCCTACGCCGTGCGGCTGACCGAGGGCGGTGAGCCGGGTGCCGTCCCGGCCGTGCGGGACGGGCGTGCGGGCGTGCAGGACGAGGGCAGCCAGCTCGTGGCGATCGCTCTCGCCAACGCGCCCCTGGACGGGCCCGACCGGCGCTGGCTGGACGGGTGCGCGGGGCCGGGCGGCAAGGCGGCGCTGCTCGGCGCGCTGGCCGCCGAGCGGGGCGCCCTGCTCGTCGCCTCGGAGAAGCAGACCCACCGCGCCGGCCTCGTCGCGAGGGCGCTGGACGGCAACCCCGGGCCGTACCAGGTGATCGCCGCCGACGGGACGCGTCCGGCCTGGCGGCCGGGCAGCTTCGACCGGGTGCTGGTCGACGTGCCCTGCACCGGCCTCGGCGCGTTGCGTCGCCGTCCCGAGGCGCGCTGGCGGCGCCGCCCCGAGGACCTGGAGGGCTTCGCGCCGCTGCAGCGCGGGCTGCTGCGCACGGCCCTGGAGTCGGTGCGCGTGGGCGGCGTCGTGGGCTACGCGACCTGCTCGCCGCACCTCGCCGAGACCCGGGCCGTGGTCGCCGACGTACTCAAGCAGTACCCGGACACCGACCTCGTCGACGCCCGGCCGCTGCTGCCGGGCGTACCGGATCTGGGCGAGGGGCCCGACGTACAGCTGTGGCCGCATGTGCACGGGACCGACGCGATGTACCTGGCGCTCATTCGCCGGACCGGCTGACCCCCGCTCCCACGCCCTCCCGGGCCGCCGCGCCACCGTCCTCCCTGGCCAGCCGGTGCGGCCACCACACCTTCGGGCCGACGTCCAGGAACAGCGCCGTCACCAGGACCGAGCGCACGACGAACGTGTCGATGAGGACGCCCAGCGCGACCGCGAAGCCGATCTCGGCGAAGCCCACCAGCGGGAGGGTGCCGAGGGCGGCGAAGGTGCCGGCCAGGACCAGGCCGGCGGAGGTGATGACCGCGCCGGTGGTGGCGAGCCCGGTGACCACGCCCGGTCTGGTGCCCTGGCGGGTCGCCTCCTCGCGGATGCGGGTGGTCAGGAAGATGTTGTAGTCGATGCCCAGGGCGACCAGGAAGACGAAGACGAACAGCGGGAAGTCGGTCGCCTCCCCCGCGTAGTCGAACACGTACCGGAAGGCCAGGGCGCTGATGCCGAGCGCCGCCGTGAACGACAGGATCACCGTACCGACCAGCAACAGGGGGCCGATCAGGGCGCGCAGCAGCACGCACAGGATCAGCAGGACGACGAGCAGCACCAGCGGGATGATCAGCACGTTGTCATGGGTGGTCGCCTCGTCCATGTCCAGCAGGGCCGCCGTACCGCCGCCCACCTGGGCGTCGGCGTCCGGCACCGCGTGCACGGCGTCCCGGACGCGCTCCACCGTCCGCTTGGCGGCCTCGCTGTCCGCCGGGGCGGTCATGGTGGCCTCGAAGAGGACCTTGCCCTCGTGGAACGGTTTCGTGCCGGGTGGCAGCCCCAGGGACGTCGGAACCACACCCTGCGTCCCGGCGACCGTGCGGCCCACCTGCTCGGCCTGCGCACGGTTGCTCACGATGACCAGGGGATCTCCGCTGCCCGCCGGGAAGTAGCGCGCCGACACCTCCTGACCGGTGATCGAGTCGGGTTTCCCGGTGAAGGCGTCCGCGTTGCCGATGCCCTCCGCGCGCAGCTGGACCAGGCCCAGCGAGCAGATCGCCAGGGCCACCGCCGTCACCCCCCACGTCATCCGGGGCCGGTGTGCGATGCGGCGGCCCATGCGCGCCCAGACGCCGCGCTCGGTCGGATCGGGGGTGCCCAGGTGCGGGATCACCGGCCAGAAGATCCACCGGCCGAAGATCACCAGCAGGGCGGGGAACAGACTCATCATCGCCAGCAGGGCGACCGCCACGCCGATCGCGGCGACCGGTCCCAGGCTGCTCGTGGAGTTCATCTCGGCGACCAGCAGCACCAGCATGCTCAGCACCACGGTCGCACCGGAGGCGAGGACCGCGGGGCCGGCGCGGTGCAGCGCCAGGGCCATCGCCTCGTGCCGGTCCTCGTGCCGGCGCAGCTCTTCCCGGTAGCGGGCGACCAGCAGCAGGGCGTAGTCGGTCCCGGCGCCGAAGACGAGCACCGTGAGGATGCCCGCGCTCTGCCCGTTGACCGTCAGGCCCGCGTGCGCCGCCAGCAGGTAGACCAGCGCCTGTGCGGTGAACAGCGCGCACACCACCGCGATCAGCGGGACCAACAGCAGGGTCGGGCTGCGGTACGTGATGAGCAGCATGACGATGACGACGGCCATCGCCGCGAACAGCAGCGTCGAGTCGATGCCCTCGAAGGCCTTCGCGAAGTCGGCGGAGGTGCCGCCCGGGCCGGTGATGTGCACCGTCATCCCGTCGCTGCCGGTGCCGACGTCGTCCCGGATCGAGTCCACTGCGGGCGAGATCCGCTCCCAGCCCTTCTCGTCCATCATGATCGGTACGAGCACCTGCGCCGCCCGCGGATCGACCTGCCGGTCGAACACCGGCCCCCGGGTCTGCTCCCCGATGATGCCGTGGTCGCTCAGCTGCTTCAGCTGCCGCACGTCCCCGGCGATCACCGCCCGGTCCTGGGCCGTCAGGCCGCTCTCACGCGCGTAGATCACCACCGCCGGGATCTGCTCCGGACGGAAGTCCTCGGAGATCTGCAGCACCTGGGTCGACTCGGCCGACCCGGGCAGCCAGGACGCGGCGTCGTTGTCCTGGGCGTCGGTGAGCTTCATGGCGAGCGGCGCGGCGACGACCACCACGACCACCCAGAACACCAGCACGACCCACTTGGCCCGCCGCCCGCAGACGAGGTGCGCGACGCCCTCTTTCATGCCGTTCCCTTCCGCGAGGACGCCCGGTGAAGGGCGCGGGGCTGTGACATGTGCGGCTCCGCCGCGTGGGCGCGGCACGCCACGTGAGTCCCGCAGCCGACAGACCAGCTGGGTCCGATGCTCACAAGCCCCGAAGGGCATGGCAGTCTTAGGACATGGCCGCGCAGATCAACCCCAGCATCCTGTCCGCAGACTTCGCCCGCCTCGCGGACGAGGCGAAGGCCGTGGAGGGAGCCGACTGGCTCCACGTCGACGTGATGGACAACCATTTCGTCCCGAACCTCACGCTCGGCGTGCCGGTCGTAGAGTCGCTGGCCCGTGCGACGGACACCCCGCTGGACTGCCATCTGATGATCGAGGCCCCCGATCGGTGGGCGCCCCAGTACGTCGAGGCGGGGGCCGGTTCCGTCACCTTCCACGTCGAGGCCGCCGCCGCACCGGTCCGGCTCGCCCGGGAGATCCGTGCCAAGGGCGCCCGCGCCTCCATGGCGCTGAAGCCCGCGACCCCCATCGAGCCGTACGAGGACCTGCTCCCCGAGCTCGACATGCTGCTGATCATGACGGTCGAACCGGGCTTCGGGGGACAGGCCTTCCTCGACATCATGCTTCCGAAGATTCGCCGCACCCGCGAGTTGATCAGCAAGCACGGACTGGAGCTCTGGCTCCAGGTGGACGGCGGAGTTTCCGCGTCCACCATCGAGCGGTGCGCGGACGCAGGAGCCGACGTCTTCGTGGCCGGATCGGCGGTCTACGGGGCAAACGACCCGGCAGAAGCGGTACGTGCACTACGCACCCAGGCCGAGTCGGCGACGGCGAAGGCCACCTGGGCCTGCGACCACTGAGCCACAGCAAAGTGAACGGCTCTCATCAGGGCTGATCAACCGCGCCACATCTGCAAGGATGAACGGCGAATCCAGAGTGTGAACAGCAGTGAGGAGAACGCCGTGTCGGGTATGTCGGCGGGCCGGTCAGCCATGCGGATGGGACCCGCTGAGCTGGTGCAGGCGGCGGCCATGGCCCGCCGCTTCTACCTCGAGGGCAAGTCCAAGATCCAGATCGCGGAGGAGTTCGGCGTCAGCCGCTTCAAGGTGGCCCGGGTCCTGGAGACCGCCCTCGAACGGGATCTCGTACGGATCGAGATCCGCGTGCCCGCCGAGCTGGACGCCGAGCGCTCGGACGCGCTCCGCGCCCGCTACGGCCTCAGGCACGCCGTCGTGGTCGAGTCCCCGGCCGAAGCCGAGGAGACGCCCGACCCCGAGAACCTGGGAGAAGTGGCCGCCGACCTGCTCGGCGAACTGGTCGACGAAGGGGATGTGCTGGGCCTGGCCTGGGGCCGCTCCACCATCCACATGGCGGCCGCGCTGGACCGGCTGCCCCCGTGCACGGTGGTGCAGCTGACGGGTGTCTACGACGCCGGGACGGCCGAACGCGGCTCCGTCGAGGCCGTACGCCGCGCCGCCCAGGTGTCCGGCGGCGACGCCCACCCCATCTACGCCCCGATGCTGCTGCCCGACGCGGCCACGGCCACGGCGCTGCGCAACCAGACGGGGATCGCCCGGGCCTTCGAGCACTTCGACAAGGTCACCGTCGCCTGTGTCTCCATCGGCTCCTGGGAGCCCGGCATCTCCACCGTGCACGACATGCTCAGCGACGAGGAACGCGCGCACTACGCCTCCCTCGGCGTCGCCGCCGAGATGTCCGCGCACCTCTTCGACGCCGACGGTCGCCGGGTCGGCCGGGACCTCGGCGAGCGGTGCATCACGGTGAAGGCCGACCAGCTGCGCCGGATCCCCGAGGTCGTCGCGATCGCGGGCGGACAGCGCAAGGGGCCGGCGATCGACGCGGTGCTGCGCTCCGGGCTCGTCACCAGCCTGGTGACGGACACCTCGGCCGCCGACTACCTCATGACGGCCGGACCGACGCCCAAGGCCGCGCTCAACCGGGCCGACCCGGACGGAGTCTGACGCGTGGCCGGCACGAAGCCCGGGGTGCCGGACGACCCGGCGGGCCGGATCGTCGTCGTACTGGACCTGGACGGGGTCACGGACAAGGCGGGCCTCATGGACCGCTGCGCCCGTGACCTGGCCCTGCCCGACTGGTTCGGCCGCAACTGGGACGCCCTCGCCGACTGCCTGTCCGACCCCGCCCTCTGGCCCGAGGGGGCGGGGGACCGGGGTCTGCTGGTCGTCGTCCAGGGCTGGCGGGCGTACGCCGAGGCGCGGCCCGACGAGTGGCAGGTCGCCGAGGAGATCTTCGCGGAGGCGACCGACCGGGGGCCCGGGCTGTTCGTCACCCTCGGCCTTGGATGATCCTCCGAGAGGCCTCCTGACCAGCCTGGATGATCTGCTGGGGGTGGATCGGGGCACCGGCATGGGAGAATGAAGTACGTGCTCTTTCCCCCTGGCCGGCCGGTCCGGGGGTCACCTCTGATCGACTGGGATGTGCAGCACGTGCGTTTCCTCAATGACATCCAGCCCGGGTACGACCTGACGTACGACGACGTCTTCATGGTGCCGAGCCGCTCCTCGGTGGGCTCGCGGCAGGCCGTCGACCTCAGCTCCCCGGACGGCACGGGCACCACCATCCCGCTCGTCGTCGCCAACATGACCGCCATCGCCGGGCGCCGCATGGCCGAGACCGTGGCGCGCCGCGGCGGCCTCGTGGTGATACCGCAGGACATCCCCCTCGACGTGGTCACCGACGTCGTGACCTGGGTGAAGAACCGGCACCTGGTGCTGGACACCCCGATCATCCTCTCCCCGCACCAGACGGTCGCCGACGCGCTGGCCCTGCTGCCCAAGCGGGCGCACAACGCCGGTGTCGTGGTCGACGGCGACCACAAGCCGGTCGGTGTGGTCACCGACGCCGACCTGTCCGGCGTGGACCGCTTCACCCAGCTCGCCGAGGTCATGTCCCGGGACCTGCTGCTCATCGACGCGGACATGGACCCGGGCGAGGCCTTCGGCACCCTCGACCAGGCCAACCGCCGCTACGCCCCCGCGGTCCACCAGGACGGCACCCTCGCCGGCATCCTGACCCGCAAGGGCGCCCTGCGCGCCACGCTCTACACGCCGGCCACCGACGCCCGGGGGCGGCTGCGCATCGCCGCCGCCGTCGGCATCAACGGCGACGTCGCGGGCAAGGCGCAAGCGCTGCTGGACGCCGGGGTCGACGCGCTCGTCATCGACACCGCGCACGGCCACCAGGAGTCGATGATCAGCGCCCTGAAGCTGGTGCGCGACCTCGACCCGCGGGTGCCGATCGTCGCGGGCAACGTGGTCGCCGCCGCGGGTGTGCGCGACCTGATCGAGGCCGGCGCGGACATCGTCAAGGTCGGGGTCGGTCCCGGTGCCATGTGCACCACCCGCATGATGACCGGCGTCGGTCGGCCGCAGTTCTCCGCCGTCCTGGAGTGCGCCGCCGAGGCGAGGAAGTACGGCAAGCACGTGTGGGCCGACGGCGGCGTCCGCCACCCGCGCGACGTGGCCATGGCCCTCGCGGCCGGGGCGTCCAACGTGATGGTCGGCTCCTGGTTCGCCGGCACCTACGAGTCCCCGGGCGACCTGCAGCACGACGCCCAGGGCCGCGCCTACAAGGAGTCCTTCGGCATGGCCTCCGCCCGGGCCGTGCGCAACCGCACCTCCGAGGAGTCGGCGTACGACCGGGCCCGCAAGGCGCTGTTCGAGGAGGGCATCTCCACCTCGCGCATGTTCCTCGACCCGGCCCGCCCGGGTGTGGAGGACCTGATCGACTCGATCATCGCGGGCGTCCGCTCCTCCTGCACCTACGCGGGTGCCGGCTCCCTGGAGGAGTTCGCCGAGAAGGCCATCGTCGGCATCCAGAGCGCCGCCGGCTACGCCGAGGGCAAGCCCCTGCACGCCAGCTGGAGCTGACGGCCCGACGCCCCTGCCGACGGCCCCCGCCGACGTGCCCCTGCGGGACGACGGGGGCCGTTCGCGTACCCGGGGCCCGACCGTCGGCGCGCGGAAATGCCGCGTGCGGGACCGAGGCCGCGTGTGCCTCCACAGGCCCTCTGACGGGTCCTGATGCAACACTCGACAGCCGCCCCGCAACGAACACCCGCACATCCCCCGGTTACGCAATGATCTTGCATGTATGCGCAAGGTTGCTGCATTTCACCAGCAACGCCGATCCTCATAGGCTGTCGCCTCGTACGTGGCGTGGCGGGGACTCCGCTCGGTGGGTCCCTGCTCAAGGGCGCCCGCGGTCCCTGCCGCCCTGACCGGCAGCGAAAAGGAGCCAGCGCGTGCTCGACCAAGGCGCACCCCCGCAGAACCCAGGCCCCACGGCGGCCTCCGCACCTCCCGGACTCGGCGCCCGCCTCATGCGCCGCAAGCCGGTGGAACGCCTGGTCGCGGAGGGTGGCCAGGGCGAGGGTGGGTCACTGCGCCGCACTCTCGGGCTGTGGCAGCTGACCATGATCAGCATCGGTGCCACGCTCGGCACCGGCATCTTCGTGGTCCTCGGCGAGGCCGTCCCCAAGGCGGGGCCCGCCGTCACCCTCTCCTTCGTGATCGCCGGTCTCACGGCCCTCTTCTCGGCCCTGTCCTACGCCGAGCTGGCCGGGACCATCCCGGTCTCCGGCTCCTCGTACTCGTATGCGTACGCAACGATGGGCGAGCTGATCGCCTGGATATGCGGCTGGTGCCTGATCCTGGAGTACGGCGTGTCGGTCGCCGCCGTCGCCGTCGGCTGGGGCGAGTACCTGAACGAACTGCTCGACGGGACCATCGGCGTCACCATCCCGGCCGCCCTGTCCGCCCCGCCCGGCGACGGCGGCGTGTTCAACCTGCCCGCGCTGATCGTCGTCCTGCTCGCGATGGCGTTCCTGCTGGGCGGCGCCCGCGAGTCCGCCCGCGCCAACACCGTCATGGTCGTCGTGAAGATCGCCGCGCTGGTGATGTTCTGCGCCATCGGCGTCCAGGGCTTCCGCTCCGGCAACTACGAGAACTTCATGCCCCTCGGCATGGCCGGCGTCAGCGCCGCAGGTGCCACGCTGTTCTTCTCCTACATCGGCTTCGACGCCGCCTCCACCGCCGGTGAGGAGGCCAAGAACGCCCAGCGCGACCTGCCCCGCGCGATCATGCTGTCGCTGGTCATCGTCACCGCGCTGTACGTCCTCGTCGCCGCCGTCGCGGTCGGCGCCAAGCCCTGGAAGGGCTTCACCGACTCCGAGGCCGCCCTCGCCCAGATCATGCGCGAAGTCACCGGCCAGACCTTCTGGGGCACGCTGCTGGCGTTCTGCGCCGTCATCGCCATCGCGAGCGTGGTGCTGACCGTGCTGTACGGCCAGACCCGCATCCTCTTCGCCATGTCCCGCGACGGTCTGGTGCCGAAGGTGTTCGCCCGGGTCCACCCGAAGACCGGCGCCCCCCGCGCCAACACCCTGATCGTGTCGCTGTTCTGCGGTGTCCTGGCCGCCGCGATCCCGCTCGGGCAGCTCGCCGACGCCACCAGCATCGGCACCCTGTTCGCCTTCGCGCTGGTCAACGTGGCCGTCGTCGTGCTGCGCCGGACCAAGCCGGACATGCCGCGCACCTTCCGGGTGCCGCTCTCGCCGGTCCTGCCCGCGCTGGGCTTCGCCTTCTGCGTCTGGATGATGGGCAGCCTGTCGACCGTGACCTGGGTGGTCTTCGGTGTCTGGATGGCCGCCGGTCTCGTGTTCTACTTCGGGTACGGCTACCGCCGTTCCCGACTCGCACCATCATCCGAGAAGTGATCGACCCACTGTGCTGAACGATCTCGACGAACGCATCGTGCACGCCCTCGCCGAGGACGCCCGCCGCTCCTACGCCGACATCGGCCAACTCGTCGGCCTGTCCGCGCCCGCCGTGAAGCGACGCGTGGACCGGCTGCGGGCCACCGGAGCCATCACCGGCTTCACCGTCCGCGTGGACCCGGGCGCCCTCGGCTGGGAGACCGAGGGGTTCGTCGAGATCTACTGCCGGGGCAACACGTCCCCGGAGACCATCCAGCGGGGTCTGGAGCGGTACCAGGAGGTCGTGGCCGCGTCCACCGTCACCGGGGACGCGGACGCGATCGCCCAGGTCTTCGCCTCCGACATGCGCCACTTCGAACGGGTCCTGGAACGGATCGCCGGTGAGCCGTTCGTCGAGCGGACCAAATCCGTGCTCGTGCTCTCGCCGCTGCTGCGGCGCTTCTCGTCGGGGTCGCCCACGTAACTGCGTGGCCCGCTCCACGCGACACCTCTAGCCTGGGTGTCATGACCCGGCGACATTGATCCACCAGCCGTGCCTCCCGAGGGCCGCCTCGGCCGCCGTACCTCCGGCGTCCGATCCGCCCTTCCGGGAAGGCCTCATGACACTCACACCCGCGCGCGTGCCCGCCACCGGCGTCCGCCGCCTGACGCGCACGCTGTACGGCTACGCGTTCCTCGACGACCTCGTCCTGCTCTACCCGGTGTACGCGCTGCTGTTCGCCGACACCGGCCTGTCGCTCTGGCAGATCTCCTCCCTGTTCGCCCTGTGGTCGGTCACCGGTGTGGTGCTCGAAGTGCCCTCCGGCGCGTGGGCCGACGCCATGTCGCGGCGCAGGCTGCTGTGGATCGGCCCACTGCTGACCGCCGTCGGCTTCGCCCTGTGGGTGGCCGTCCCGTCGTACGGGGCCTTCGCGGTCGGCTTCGTGCTGTGGGGCGCGGGCGGCGCGCTCGGCTCGGGCGCCCTGGAGGCGCTGGTCTACGACGAGCTCGACCGGCTCGGCGCCGCCGACCGCTACGCACGGGTCATGGGCCGGGCCCGGGCCGCACGGCTGCTGGGCACGGTGGCCGCCACCGGCCTCGCCGGGCCCGTCCTCGCGCGAGGCGGCTACCCGGCCGTCGGCGCCGCCAGCCTCCTTGCCTGTGTGCTGACCGCGGTCACCGCGACCCGGCTCCCCGAGCACCGGACGCGGCCGGAGACCACCGGGGACAGCTGGGCGACGACCCTGCGGACCGGACTGGCCGAGGTCCGCGGGGACCGTTCGGTGCGCGGCGCCCTGCTGCTGGTCCCGGCCGTGGCCGCGGTGTGGGGCGCGCTCGACGAGTACGCCCCTCTGCTGGTCCGGGAGATCGGCGTCGCCGAGACGACCGTGCCCTACCTGGTGATGCTGATCTGGGCGGGTGTCACCGCCGGGAGCCTCCTGGCCGGGCCGGCCGAACGCCTCGGCACGCGGGGGCTCGCGGCGCTGCTCGCGGGCGGCGCCCTCGCCCTCGCCGGGGGCGCGGCGACCCGGTCCCTCGCCGGCATCGCCCTGGTGAGCCTCGCCTTCGCGGCGTTCCAGCTGGCCGAGGTGCTCGCCGACGTCCGTCTCCAGCACCGCATCGACGAATCCCGCCGGGCGACCCTCACCTCGGTGGCGAGCCTGGGCACCGAGCTGGCGACGGTCGCGACGTTCGGCGTGTACGCGCTGCTCGGGACCGACATGGCGCACAGCACCGTCTTCGCGGTACTGGCGATCCCCTATCTGGTGACGGCCCTGGCGCTGGCTAGAGCGCGGGCTGCCACGGCACGACCGTGAAGTCGCCCGTCCCCTTCGCGACCTTCTCGAAGGGGGCGGAGCTCACGCACTTGGGCAGCTCCTTCGTGTCGACGGGGCTGCCCGTGGAGGCCCAGCTGTAGCCGAGCCGGTCATGGCGGCCGAGGTCGTGGACGGTGACGCCGACCCGCTTGCCCTCGGCGCCCGGCAGGTCGGAGTCGGTGATGACACCGGAGACCACGGCGACCTTGCCTCCGGTGAGCAGGCAGTCGACCTTCACCTCGGCCCGGGCGCCCGCGCCGTTCAGATAGTGGCTGAACTCGAAGGTGCCGGTGGCCTTCGACGGGTCGGCCTTGTCCTTGGCGGCCAGGTGGGCGTCGAACGAGAACGTGATGTCGTCCCCGGCGGAGCGGTACAGCTTGGCGGTACCGCTGAGGGCGGCGGCCTCCCGCTGGTGCGGTGCGTTCGGCGTGTGCGAGGTGAGGGCCGCGGCCTCCCGCTGCCGGGGCGCGTCCGAGGCGGTTGCCCGCTGCCGGGGCGTGTCCGACGCGGTGGCTGCCGAGGCCGCCCCGGCCGTGAGCAGCAGCGCGGAGCCGAGCACGACGATCTTCGTACGGCGCTTCATTCCGGGTCCTTCCGCAGGTCGTGTGGACGGCCCTTACTCTTCCGGCCCGGCGCGGCGGGGACATCGCGCCCAGGGCGGGACCCCGTCTCCGCCGCGCGGCGGGGGAGGTCCTGCGGAGCTGCGCTCCCAGGAGGAGCGGGAGTGCGACCCGGGGCGCGCAACGAATCGCCGCCGGCCCCCCTGCGGACGCAATGAACCGTTCACCGGCGCGCAACGGCTCCTTCTTGTCCGCCCTGGTCAGCCGCCCGTACCGTCTACGTGGCCCCTCCAATGACCCCGTGGGCCCTCAGACCACCCGTCGCCCGGTGAGGATCACGCATGCGCACCGCCCTGCTCCAGAGCTCCGGCCGCCCCGGCTCCACCGTCGAGAACCTCAAGGTCCTCGACGAGGCCGCCGGCCGGGCCGCCGCCCAGGGCGCCGGGCTGCTGGTCACCTCCGAGCTGTTCCTGACGGGGTACGCCATCGGCGACGAGATCGGCCGGCTCGCCGAGCCCGCCGACGGCGACTGCGCCGACGCCGTCGCCGAGATCGCGACCCGCCACGGCCTGGCGATCGCCTACGGCTACCCCGAGCGGGCCGGCGAGACCGTCTTCAACTCCGTCCAGCTGATCTCCGCCGACGGCACCCGGCTCGCCAACCACCGCAAGACGCACCTCTTCGGCTGCTTCGAGCACGACCACTTCACCCCCGGGGACCTGCCGGTCGTCCAGGCCGAGATCGACGGCCTGCGTATCGGTCTCCTGATCTGCTACGACGTGGAGTTCCCGGAGAACGTCCGCGCCCACGCCCTGGCCGGCACCGACCTGCTCGTCGTCCCGACCGCGCAGATGCACCCGTTCCAGTTCGTCGCCGAGTCGGTGATCCCGGTCCGGGCCTTCGAGAACCAGATGTACGTCGCGTACGTCAACCGGGTCGGCCCGGAAGGGGAGTTCGAGTTCGTCGGCCTCTCCACCCTGGCCGGGCCCGACGGGGTCGCCCGGACCCGCGCCGGACGCGGTGAGGAACTCGTGCTCGCCGACGTCGACCCGGCCTTCCTCGCCGCGTCGCGCGAGAACAACCCGTATCTGCGGGACCGACGGCCCGGCCTGTACGGCTCGCTCGTCTGACACCCCCTGAACCGCCCGAACGTCTCTGTGCAAGGAGTCCGTACCCCATGACGTCCACCGTGCCCAACGCCGTCGAGCACGCTGACGCGCAGCAGCCGCCGATCACCATGTTCGGCCCGGACTTCCCGTACGCGTACGACGACTTCCTCGCCCACCCGGCGGGCCTCGGGCAGATACCCGCGACCGGGCACGGCACGGAGGTCGCGGTCATCGGCGGCGGCCTGTCCGGCATCGTCGCCGCGTACGAGCTGATGAAGATGGGCCTCAAGCCGGTCGTGTACGAGGCCGACCAGATCGGTGGCCGGCTGCGCACGGTGGGCTTCGACGGGTGCGACGACTCCCTCACCGCCGAGATGGGCGCGATGCGCTTCCCGCCGTCCTCCACGGCCCTGCAGCACTACATCGACCTGGTCGGCCTGGAGACGCGGCCGTTCCCCAACCCCCTCGCCGAGGCCACCCCGTCGACCGTCGTCGACCTCAAGGGCGAGTCGCACTACGCCGAGACGATCGAGGACCTGCCGCAGGTCTACCGGGACGTCGCCGAGGCCTGGGGCCGCTGCCTGGAGGAGGGCGCCGACTTCTCCGACATGAACCGCGCCCTGCGCGAGCGGGACGTGCCGCGCATCCGCGAGATCTGGTCCAAGCTCGTCGAGAAGCTCGACAACCAGACCTTCTACGGCTTCCTCTGCGACTCCGAGGCGTTCAAGTCGTTCCGCCACCGCGAGATCTTCGGCCAGGTCGGCTTCGGCACCGGCGGCTGGGACACCGACTTCCCGAACTCCATCCTGGAGATCCTGCGCGTCGTCTACACCGAGGCCGACGACCACCACCGCGGCATCGTCGGCGGCTCCCAGCAGCTGCCGCTGCGCCTGTGGGAGCGCGAGCCGCAGAAGATCGTCCACTGGGCCCAGGGGACCTCGCTCGCGACCCTGCACGAGGGCGGCGAGCCCCGCCCGGCCGTGACCCGGCTGCACCGCACCGCCGGCAACCGCATCACGGTGACCGACGCGCGCGGCGACATCCGCACCTACCAGGCGGCGATCTTCACCGCCCAGTCCTGGATGCTGCTGTCGAAGATCGCCTGCGACGACTCGCTCTTCCCGATCGACCACTGGACCGCCATCGAGCGCACCCACTACATGGAGTCCTCCAAGCTCTTCGTGCCGGTGGACCGCCCCTTCTGGCTGGACAAGGACGAGGAGACCGGCCGGGACGTCATGTCGATGACGCTCACCGACCGTATGACGCGCGGTACCTACCTGCTCGACGACGGCCCGGACAAGCCCGCCGTCATCTGCCTCTCCTACACCTGGTGCGACGACAGCCTGAAGTGGCTGCCGCTGTCCGCGAACGAGCGGATGAAGGTCATGCTGAAGTCGCTCGGCGAGATCTACCCCAAGGTCGACATCCGGAAGCACATCATCGGCAACCCGGTGACGGTGTCCTGGGAGAACGAGCCCTACTTCATGGGCGCGTTCAAGGCCAACCTGCCCGGCCACTACCGCTACCAGCGGCGCCTGTTCACGCACTTCATGCAGGACCGGCTGCCCGAGGACAAGCGCGGCATCTTCCTCGCCGGCGACGACATCTCCTGGACCGCCGGCTGGGCCGAGGGCGCCATCCAGACCGCCCTCAACGCGGTCTGGGGCGTCATGCACCACCTGGGCGGCACGACCGACCCGACCAACCCGGGCCCCGGCGACGTGTACGACGAGATCGCGCCCGTCGAGCTGCCGGAGGACTAGCGGACCAGCGGACTAGCGGACCAGCGCACTAGCGGAATGCGGGCTCGGTCAGGGGCGTGAGCAGCATGCGCCCCGCGAAGCCCACCGCCGTGTCCAGGCGCTGCGTGAACTCCGCCGCGACATCGGGGAGTTCGCGAAGGACCCACAGTGCCCGGGCCGCCGTCCACGCGGCGTCCCGGGCGCGGTCGAGGCTCCAGGAGCCGAGCAGGTGGGTCAGCGGGTCGGCGATCCGCAACAGGTCCGGCCCCGGCATCAGATCGTCGCGGATGCGCTCCTCCAGCGAGACGAGGAGATCGCCCACCATGTCGAACTCGTCCTCCAGATCGACGGGTGCGCAGCCGAGCGTACGGCAGGTGTCCACGACGGCCAGTGGCAGATCGTGCCCGATGTGCGCGTTGATGCCCGCCAGCGCGAACTGCAGGGGCCGTACGCCGGGATGGCGGCGGAACTGGAACAGCGGGCGCCAGCAGGCGGGCGGACGCCCCTCGTCCGCCGCCGCGCCGACGGCCGTGAGGTACCGCTGCGCGAACCGTACGTCCAGCGTGATCGCGGCGTGGGTGTCCGCGAACCGGCCGGCGTCGACGTGCCGGTCCACCGCCTCCGTCACGGCGAGGTAGACACGGTTGAAGACCGCCACCCCGTCGCGTGGGTGCAGGGCCGCGTCGAGGGCGCGCATCCGGGAGATGACCCCGTCCACCGGAGTGTCCACGGCCGGGGGGAGTTGTTCGCATCGCGGCATGCGGGCAGAGTCGCAGCTCTAGGCTGGCGGGAGTGACGGCAGGCCCGGCGCTTCCCCGAAACGGGGGAACTCCGCCTGCCGCAGGGGGAGGGGGAGTACCACCGTGTCAGGCTCGCGTGCCCGGCGCCTGGCCGCCCGCAGGGCCGATCGCAGGCGCGCCGCCCGGCGCGGCGCGCTGGTCGCGGCGGCCTCGCTCGTCGTGGCGGCCGGAGCGGTCGCGGGCGTCCTCGCCGCCTTCGACGACAGGAGGGCCTCGGACGAGGCCGCGCCTGCCGAGGTCTCGGCGTCGCCCCGCCTGGCGCCCCCGCCGGCCGTGCCGTCGTCGTCCGCGCCGGCCACCGCCGGGTCCGCCTCGCCCTCGCCCTCGCCGTCTCCGACCGCACGCCGGACACACAGCCCCGCGCCGTCGCGGACCGGAGCGAAGCGCACCACCGCCGCACCCGGACGGCTCTACCGCCACCCGGACTCCCAGGTGCTCGCGTGGGTCCGCTCCCACTCCGGCGACCCGCGGCACGCGGTCATCGCGTCCCGTATCGCCGAGCAGCCGGCGGCCGTCTGGTTCGCCGACCACTCCCCGCAGACCATCACCGCCCGGGTCGCCGCCGTGACCTCGGGCGGGGCCGCGCTCGGCCGGGTGCCCGTCGTCGTGCCGTACGCGATCCCCGGCCGGGACTGCGGCGGCCACTCCCAGGGCGGGGCACCCGACCTGGACGCCTACGACGCCTGGATCGACCGGTTCGCCGCGGGGCTCGGCTCGGGCGAGGTCATCGTGGTCCTGGAGCCGGACTCGATCGCCCAGACCGAGTGCCTGTCCGCGGCGGAACGCGCCGACCGCTTCGCCTCGCTGGCCCGGGCCGGCCGCGTGCTGAAGGCCGCCGGCCCGCGGACCCGGGTGTACTTCGACGCGGGCCACTCGGGCTGGAACCCGCCCGCCCGGCAGGCGTCCTGGCTGCGACAGGCCGGTGCCGCCTCGCCCGAGTCGTCCGACGGCATCTTCAGCAACGTCTCCAACTTCCACACCACCGCCGACGAGATCGTCTACGACCGGCACGTCCTCGACGCGCTCGGCGGCCCGGCGGGTCTCGGTGCCGTCATCGACACCAGCCGCAACGGCAACGGGGCCCCGGCCGACGGCGAGTGGTGCGACCCGGCGGGTCGCGGGCTCGGCCGGACCCCGACCCTGAGCACCGGCGAGTCCCGCATCGACGCCTACCTGTGGGTGAAGCTGCCGGGGGAGTCGGACGGCTGCAAGGGCAGGCCGGGGACGTTCACGGCGTCGTACGCCTACGACTTGGCGTCGTCGTAGGAGGAGGTGCCCTCGTCCAGCAGCGGCGCCTGCGTCTTCAGGTGGGCCGGGGCGAAGGCCCGCAGGGCGTGGTAGCCGGTGATGACGACCACCGTGCCCAGCGCGATACCGCTCAGCGAGAACGTGTCCGTGAACTTCAGCGACACGTTGCCGACGCCGATGATGATGCCCGCCGCCGCGGGGACCAGGTTCAGCGGATTGCGCAGATCCACCTCGGCGTTGATCCAGATCTGCGCGCCGAGCAGGCCGATCATGCCGTACAGGATGACGGTGATGCCGCCGAGCACCCCGCCCGGGATCGCCGCCACGACGGCGCCGAACTTCGGGCACAGACCGAACAGCAGGGCGAAGCCGGCGGCGGCCCAGTACGCGGCGGTCGAGTACACGCGGGTCGCGGCCATCACGCCGATGTTCTCGGAGTACGTGGTGTTGGGCGGACCGCCGACCGCGGTGGACAGCATGGAGCCGACGCCGTCGGCCGCGATCGCCGTGCCGAGCTTGTCGTCCAGCGAGTCGCCGGTCATCTCGCCGACCGCCTTCACGTGCCCGGCGTTCTCCGCGACCAGGGCGATGACGACCGGCAGGGCGACCAGGATCGCCGACCACTCGAACGACGGGGCGTGCAGGGTGGGCAGCCCGATCCAGTCGGCCTTGCCCACGCCGGACAGGTCGAGCCGCCAGTGGTCGGTCAGCCTGCCGCTCGCGTCCACCGAGTGGATCTTGCCGAAGACCAGGTCGAAGACCCAGGAGATGCCGTACCCGAAGACCAGCCCCAGGAAGATCGCGATGCGCGACCAGAAGCCCCGCAGGCACACGACCGCCAGCCCGGTGAACAGCATCACCAGCAGGGCCGTCCACTGGTCCTGCGGCCAGTACGTCGAGGCCGTCACGGGCGCCAGGTTGAAGCCGATCAGCATCACCACGGCGCCGGTCACGATCGGCGGCATCGCGGCATGGATGATCCGCGCCCCGAACCGCCGCACGGCGAGCCCCACCAGGAACAGCGCGCCCCCGACGACGAACACCGCACCCGTGACGGTCGCGCTGCTGCCGCCCTGCGCCCGGATGACCGCCGCCACGCCGACGAAGGAGAGCGAGCAGCCCAGGTAGCTGGGCACGCTGCCGCGGGTGGCCAGCAGGAACACGATCGTCGCGACACCCGACATCATGATCGCGAGATTCGGGTCCAGGCCCATCAGGACCGGAGCGACGAACGACGCCCCGAACATCGCCACCACATGCTGGGCGCCGAGCCCGGCCGTGCGGGGCCAGGAGAGCCGCTCATCGGGACGGACCACCGCGCCGGGCGCCGGGGTGCGCCCGTCGCCGTGCAGTTTCCAGCGGACGCCGAGATCCATCGAGTGTCGCTTTCGTCGTGGGGCTGTTTATGTCCGGACCATTGTCAGGGATGGCCGCAGGTGCTCCGCACATGTCGACGCACGGGGTGGCGACGGCATCGCGTTCCGACATCAGATCTGCCCCACTGGGCGCGCCGGCGGTCCCGTGTCAATCGACAGGCCTGGAAAGCCAGTTGTTGAATCCGCAGCCGTATCCATGAGGTGCGTCAGCGGTCCGGCGGTGCAATGGTGGAAAGGTGGGACGTCGCAGAGGGAACGGTTCATGACATCGCGACGTCCGGTCGTCCGGCGCGCTGATCGCCTGCGCCACCGTCGCCAACAACGACATGCTGGAAAGGGCGTGACACCGTGACTGAGGACTTCAAGCTGACTGACGATCAGGGACAGGCTCGCGACAAGCTGCTCGCGGAGCTGGACGACGCTGAGGACCGACTCCGAGAAGTCCACCGAAAGGGTCGTCAGCTGTGGGGAGACGAGGATGGGGGAACTCGTTGCCTGAGATGCTTCGACCCTCCCTGCCCTTCGTACGAGGAACCGCACTCCGGGCTCCTTTGCACCCGCTCCACCTGCGGTCATCATTTCGCTTCCCACGATTTCTTCTGAGGATTGCCAACGGCGCAGTCTCACCGGGAACACAAAGCGGCGCAGAACGGAGCCTGTCATGCCGGAGGAAGCCGAGATTCGCGGCACCGTCAGCAAAGTGGGAGAGGAAACAGTCGAGGTCTACGAGATCTCCCTCGACCTCGATGACGCATCACGGGAGAAGTTGAAGACGGACCCCAGCGGGGTCATGAAACGCTTCCTGGAGTCTCAGGGATATACGGTCAACGCCCTGCACATGCCGGATCTGCGAGCCGACGACGATGGGTGGCCCTCGGGGTGGAGCCACATTCCCAGCGGACCGATGAAGTCCCACTGGTTTCCCATACTGCTATAGGTGCCGGTCGGGAACCACCGCGTCCGTCCGGCCGATCCTCGTGCGCTCGCCGGGGCGCAGGACGCCCGCGAACGCCACCAGGCCGCACGACAGGGCCGTCACCAGGCAGAACGACACCATCAGGCTGGTGGCCTGTGCCAGCATGCCGATCGCGCTCGGCGCGACCAGCCCCGAGGTGTAGGTGATGGTCGCGACGCCCGCGATGGCCAGGCTCGGGTTGGAGCCGCTGCGGCCCGCCGCGGCGAAGCACAGCGGTACGACGACGGCGATGCCGAGACCCATCAGCGCGAACCCGCTCATGGCCACCGCGGGATGGTCCGCGACAACGATCAGCAGCCCGCCGAGGACGGCGAACACCCCGCTCGCCCGCACCGTCCGCACGGCACCGAAGCGGTCCACGACCCGGTCACCGGCGAGCCGGGCGACGGCCATGGTGAGCGTGAAGCCCGTGGTGCACGCCGCCGCCAGACCGGCCGAGGTCTCCAGCTGCTCGCGCAGGTACACCGCCGACCAGTCCAGGCTCGCGCCCTCCGCGAACACGGCGCAGAATCCGATCGCGCCGATCAGCAGCGCCGAGCGCGGCGGCAGCGCGAAGCGCGGCGGCGGCTCCTCGTCCTCGGCGGGCTGCAGGTCGAGCACCCACTGGCAGGACGCCACACCGACCACCGTCAGCACCGCGGCGGCCAGGACGTGGTGCAGCCGGGCGTCCGAGCCGAGGTGTGCGGCGAGGGTGCCGGCCGCCGAACCGACCAGGGCGCCGGCACTCCACATGCCGTGCAGGCCGGACATGATCGACCGCCCGAGGCGGTTCTCGACCTCGACACCGAGCGCGTTCATCGCCACGTCGGCCATGCCGGCCGTCGCCCCGTACGTGAACAGGGCCAGACAGAGCGTCAGCAGATCGGGGGAGAGGGAGGGCAGGACCAGCGACATCGTCCACAGGGCGATCAGACCGCGCAGTGCGTTGCGGGCGCCGAAGCGGTGGGTGATGCTGCCGGCGAGGGGCATCGCCACGGACGCCCCGAGCGCGGGAAAGGCGAGCGCGATCCCCAACTGGCCGGCGCTCACCCCCGCGTGATCCTGGAGCCACGGCACACGGGTCGCGAACGAGCCGGTGACGGCGCCATGCACCGCGAAGACCGCGGCGACGGCGTACCGGGACCGCTTCACCTCGCGCTGTTCGTCGACCACGTTCCCCATTCTGCGGTCCCCCTCCTGGTGTCCGCGGCGTTCCTGAGTGGTGCGGGCGTAAACTATCAGGAACCCTGCCTGATAATAAGAGGGCTTTCCGTCGGTCACGTCGACGGCTCCGCCGATCTGGGAGGATCCGCGCATGCCCGCATCACCGAGCACCGCCCGGGCCATCAACGACCGGCTCGCCCTGCGGCTGCTCCAGCAGGAAGGCCCGTTGACGGCGGGGCAGTTGAAGCAGCTGACCGGCCTGTCCCGGCCGACCGTCGCCGACCTCGTCGAACGCCTCACCACCGCCGGACTGATCGCGGTGGTCGGTGAGGCGGGCGAGCAGCGGCGCGGCCCCAACGCGAAGGTGTACGGCATCGTCGCCGACCGGGCCCACCTGGCCGCCCTCGACGTGCGCACCGAGGGCGTCGCCGTGGTCGTCGCGGATCTGGTCGGGCGGGTGCTGGCCGAGGCGTCGGTGCCGATCGGGGGCGACACGGGCACGGGTCCCGCCGTGGAGCAGGCGGTCACGCTGGTCGAGCGGGTGGCGAAGGAGGCCGGTGCCGACCGCCTGCACACCGTCGGGATCGGGGCGCCGGGCCTGATCGACCCGGCCAGCGGCGAACTGCGCCACTCCACGGGGCTCCCGGAGTGGCACCGCCGGCTCGTCGCCACCCTCCAGGAGCGGCTGCCCGAGGCGCGGGTCAGCGTCGAGAACGAGACCAACCTCGCGGCGCTGGCCGAGCAGCGCGACGGGGCGGCCCGGGACCGGGACACGTTCGTCCTGCTGTGGCTGGGCCACGGCACGGGAGCGGCCGTGGTCCTCGACGGCACCCTGCGCCGAGGCGCCTCCGGCGGCACCGGCGAGATCGGCTTCCTGCCGGTCCCGGGCACCACCGCACTGCCGACGTCGACCGACTGCGAGGGCGGCTTCCATTCCCTGGCGGCCGCGGCGGCGGTCGTGTCCCTCGCGGCCGAGTGCGGAGTTCCGGCGACTGCGGGGGGAGAGACGTCCGCGGTTGCGGTGGTACGAACAGCCGTCGCCGTGGTGCGGGCGACGGCGGGCGGGGGGCCGGGGCAGGAGCCGACCGCGATGGACGGGGAGGGAGCGGGGCGGGCGAGCGGAACCGGGAATTCCATGCTGACGCCAGGAGGGGACGCGCCTGAGCGCCGTGCCGAGTCCCGCATCCTCGGAGCCGAGACACCCCTACCCCCCGCCTCCCGCTTTCTGGACGCCCTCGCCGATCGTCTCGCCGTCGGGGTCGCCTCCGTCGTGGCGATCCTGGACCCCGGGTGCGTGGTGCTCGGCGGTGAGGTCGGTCAGGCCGGTGGCGAGGAGCTCGCATCACGGGTGCGGGACCGCATCGCCCGGATGACGCCCCTGCCCACGGAGGTACGGGCGACGACCCTGGGCGGCGGCGCGGTCCTGCGCGGCGCACTGCTGACGGCCCGGGACCGCGCCCAGGAGGAACTGTTCACGCCCGGAGAGCCCCCACCCCGGCCCTCCCCGGGCTGGTAGGCCGTCAGGCCGAAAACCGTCCCCTTCCGTCCTCCTCCCTCAGACCCCGGACCGCCCGCTCCCCGCCTGGACCCGGCCGCCCCCGAACCGCCTCTCCAGGTGCTCTTCGAACGACCCCTTGCCCACCGCCCGTCGCGGCGTCAGATGGCCCCCGCTCCGGAAGCCCCGGTACGCCGCCCCCCACAGCGGTACGTTCACCACCGCTCGCCGACGGCCCGACGCCTTCAGATACGCACGGGCGAACGACTCCAGCGGCCGTGCCTGCGGCCCGCCCATGTCCTCGACCCGCCCCGCCGGCCCGGCCGTCGCCAGCTCGGCCAACCGGTCCGCCACCTCGGCCGCCTCCACCGGCTGGTCCCGCACGCCCGCCGGGAGGAACATCACCGGCAGCTTCGACAGCCCCTGGAACATCATGATCAGCAGATCGTGGAACTGCGTCGCCCGCAGCACGGTCCAGCCGATCCCCGACTCCTCGACCAGCCTCTCCACCGCGAGCTTGCTCCGGTAGTAGGGGAACGGCACCTCGTCGACACCGACGATCGAGACGTAGACCAGATGACGCACGCCCGCACCGCGCGCCGCCCTGATCAGGTTCTGAGCCGCCTGCTCGTCCCCCTTCTGTGCCGTCGCGCAGTGCACGATCGTGTCCGCACCGGCGACGGCCGCGTCCAGCGCGGCTCCGCCCGCCCGCAGATCCACCGCGTACGGCTCACTGTGCCGGCTGAGCACCCGCACCTCGTGCCCGCCTGCGCGCAACCGCTCGACGACGAGCCGCCCCAGCGTTCCGGTGCCGCCGGTCACCAAGATCGTGGTCATGCTGTTCAGCCCCTTCGGACGCCGGGCGCTCCCTGGTGGAGCGCCCCTCACCCACTGAGACCGAACAGCCCCGCCGAATGTGACAGGCGCGATCTGCGGTCCTACGGCCGGGTGAGCTGACGCCGTGCGAACGCCAGCTTCTCCGGGTTGACCACGGCCCGCACACCCGTGACCAGCCCGTCGCGTATCTCGACCACCGACAGTCCGACGAGCGTGTCGCCCGCCCAGCTGGCCAGCCCCGGTGCCCCGTTGACCTCGGTCGGCACGAAGTCCAGGCCTCGCGCGAACTTCGGCCCGCCGCCCGCCAGGAAGCGGGCGATCTGAAGCCCGCCCTCGATGGGCCACCGCGCCGCGGTGACCTTGCCGCCACCGTCGCTCCACCAGGTCGCATCGGCCGCGAGCAGCTTCTCCAGCCCGGCCAGGTCCCCGTCACGGGCCGCCGTGATGAACGATGTGACCAGCTCTTCCTGCCGCTCGGAGGCGGGCTCGAACCGGGCCTGCGGCTCGCCCACCCGCCGCACGGCACGCCGGTACAGCTGACGGCAGTTGGCCTCGCTCAGGTCCAGCACCCCGGCGATCTCCCGGTGCCCGTAGCCGAACGCCTCCCGCAGCACGTAAACGGCCCTCCCCCACTGCCTTGAGGGCGTGGGAGGTGCCCCCAGGTCGGCGTCAGCCGCTCCAGCAGCACCAGCATCGCCATCGACACGGCGTCCCGCTGCTCCGCGGACTCCAGCGGGCCGAGTGTGCCGTCCGAGGTGACCACGGGCTCGGGCAGCCAGGTCCCGACGTACCGCTCGCGCCGGGCCCGCGCGGAGGTGAGCCGGTTCAGGCAGAGGTTGGTGACGACCTTGGCCAGCCAGGCCGCCGGGTGCTCGATCCCCGCCCGGTCGGCGCCGATGTAGCGCAGACAGGCGTCCTGGACCGCGTCCTCGGCCTCCTCTGCGGAGCCCAGCAGCCGGTAGGCGAGCGAGAACAGCCTGGGCCGGTGGACTTCGAACTCCTCGGCGGGGGTCGTGGTCATACGACTCACCCTGCCAGAGGGCGGACCGCCCGGTGTCGGGAGCCCCGGCAGATGGCCCGGAGTGGGAAGGCCCGACGGCGGGCAAGGGCCGTCGTCACCGCCGCCGGGCCGGTCCGTGGGGTGAAGCCGACCCTGACCATGACCCTAGAAAGGACTAGACCACATCGTCAATAGGTGTGTACCAATGCCGGGGCCGTAAGAGGGCGGGCTCCCGCGGCAGTTGGGGCGCCGGTCGCGCTCGGGAAGGGCGGTGACACGTTCTGTGAGGCAGCCCACACACTTCGCCTCTTTGAACGTCGATCAGGCGTGGCACACTGGCCCTGTACCAGTAGCAGCGCACTCCGGGGTCGGTGAAAGTCCGAACCGGCGGTTACAGTCCGCGACCCGGTCGCCTCCAGCGGCCGGTTGACCAGGTGAAATTCCTGGACCGACGGTTAAAGTCCGGATGGGAGGCAGTGCGCGGCGAGCGGGCATTCGTGCGCGCCGCCCAGAAGTCCGTCCTCAGGGCGGGCTCCGTCCGGCGTCGTCCCCGGTGTCCCCGCTCGTACCATCTGTCGTCATCGACAGCCCCGGAGTCCGTGCCCGAAGAGGCAGGAGGACCCGGGAAGTGTTCACCGGAATCGTCGAAGAGCTGGGCGAGGTCACCGCCGTCGAGACCCTCGACGACGCCTGTCGCTTCCGCCTGCGAGGCCCGGTCGTCACCCAAGGCGCCAAGCACGGCGACTCGATCGCCGTGAACGGAGTGTGCCTCACGGTCGTCGACCACGAGGGCGACGAGTTCACGGCCGACGTCATGGCCGAGACCCTGAACCGCTCCAGCCTCGGCGCCCTGAAGGCCGGCTCCCGCGTCAACCTCGAACGCCCCATGGCCGTCGGCGACCGCCTCGGCGGGCACATCGTGCAGGGCCATGTGGACGGCACCGGCGAGATCCTGGAGCGCAAGCCCTCCGAGCACTGGGAGATCGTCAAGATCTCCCTCCCCGCGGACCTCACCCGGTACGTGGTCGAGAAGGGCTCCATCACCGTCGACGGCATCAGCCTCACCGTCGTCGACGCCGGCCCCGACCACTTCACCGTCAGCCTCATCCCCACCACCCTCGACCTGACCACGCTCGGCCACAAGCAGCCCGGCGACCCGGTCAACCTCGAAGTGGACGTCATCGCCAAGTACGTCGAGCGGATGCTGGGCGACCGCGTGCAGGGGGCCGGCCGGTGAACACGTTGAACTCCGAGGCCTTCACCCTCTTCGGCCAGCACATCCTCTGGTCCGACATGGTCGGCAACCTCTTCGGCCTGGCCGCCCTCGCCCTCGGCTGGCGGCGCTCCATCTGGACCTGGCCCGTGCAGTTCCTGGCCGGCCTCATCCTCTTCGGCGCCTTCTTCGGCCACCTCACCGGCAGCGCGGGCAAGCAGGCGGTCGTCATGATCGTCGCCCTCTACGGCTGGTGGCAGTGGCAGCGCGGCAAGGGCCAGGGCGAGGACGGCCACATCGCCGTCCGGTTCGCCACCTGGCGCGAGCGCGCGGCCATGGCCGCGGCGGCCGCCGTCGGCACGATCGCGGTGGCCCTGCTGTTCACGGCGTACCCGACCCTGTCCTGGGACCCCTGGCCGGACGCGTACATCTTCGTCGGGACGATCGTCGCCATGTACGCCCAGGCCCGCGGCATGGTCGAGTTCTGGTTCGCCTGGCTCCTCGTCGACCTCGTCGGCGTCCCCCTCAACTTCGCCAACGGCTACGCCTTCTCCGGCTTCGTCTACGTCATCTACGGCGCGCTCGTCCTGTGGGGCATGCGCGACTGGTGGCTGCGCTCGCGGCAGGCCGCGCGGCCCACCCTGGAAGGAGCGCCGGCATGAGCGCCGCAACCACCCTGTACAGCAGCGACGACGTCGAGAACGTCACGCTCGACCCCGTGGCACAGGCCATCGCCGACATCGCGGCCGGCCGCCCCGTCGTGGTCGTCGACGACGAGGACCGGGAGAACGAGGGCGACCTCGTCATCGCCGCCGAGAAGGCCACCCCCGAGATCGTCGCCTTCATGATGAGCGAGTGCCGCGGCCTGATCTGCGCCCCCATGGAGGGCGACGAACTGGACCGGCTGAAACTGCCGCAGATGGTCGACGACAACACCGAGTCCATGAAGACCGCGTTCACGGTCTCCGTCGACGCCTCCGCCGCGCACGGCGTGAGCACCGGCATCTCCGCCTCCGACCGCGCCACCACCCTCCGGCTGCTCGCCGACGGAGTCTCCGAGCCCCACGACTTCGTCCGCCCCGGCCACATCTTCCCGCTGCGCGCCCGGCCCGGCGGCGTCCTCACCCGCAACGGGCACACCGAGGCCGCCGTCGACCTCGCCCGCCTCGCGGGCCTGCGCCCGGCCGGCGCCATCGTGGAGATCGCCGGCGAGGACGGCACCATGCTGCGCCTGCCCGAGCTGATCCCCTTCGCCCGCAAGCACGGCCTGACGATCATCTCCATCGAGGACCTGATCGCCTACCGCCGCAGCAGCGAACCCACCGTCCGCCGTGAGGCAAAGACCCAACTGCCCACCGCCCACGGCACCTTCACGGCCCACGGCTACCGCTCCATCGTCGACGGCGTCGAGCACGTCGCCCTGGTGCACGGCGAGATCGGCGACGGCCAGGACGTCCTCGTCCGCGTCCACTCCGAATGCCTCACCGGCGACGTCTTCGGCTCGGCCCGCTGCGACTGCGGCCCCCAGCTCGACGCCTCCCTCGCCCGCATCCAGGAGGAGGGCCGGGGCGTCGTGGTCTACCTGCGCGGACACGAGGGACGCGGCATCGGCCTCATGTCCAAACTGCGCGCCTACGAACTCCAGGAACGCGGCCGCGACACCCTCGACGCCAACCTCGAACTCGGCCTGCCCGCCGACGCCCGCGACTACGCGGCCGGCGCGCAGATCCTCGCCGACCTCGGCGTGCGCGGCGTCCGTCTGCTGACCAACAACCCCGACAAGACCGACGCGCTCGTCCGCCACGGCATCACGGTCAAGGCCCGTGTGCCGATGCCCGTGAACGCCGGCGAGCACAACCTCCGCTACCTGCGCACCAAGCGGGACCGGATGGGCCACGACCTGCCCTGGCTGGACACGACCACCGTGCCCGCCTGCGGCAACCAGTAAGAGAGCACAGAGGGAGCAACGTGAGCGGCAAGGGTGCACCGGAGCTGTCCGTACGCAATGTGGGTGACCTCCGGGTCGCCGTCATCGCGGCACAGTGGCACGAGAAGGTGATGAACGGCCTGGTCGACGGCGCCCTGCGCGCCCTGCACGACCTGGGCATCGACGAGCCGACCCTGCTCAGGGTCCCCGGCAGCTGGGAGCTCCCGGTCGTCGCCAAGGTCCTCGCCGGCCGCGGCTACGACGCGATCGTCGCCCTCGGCGTCGTCATCCGCGGCGGAACCCCCCACTTCGAGTACGTGTGCCAGGGCGTGACCCAGGGCCTCACCCAGGTCTCCGTCGACACCGGCGTCCCCGTCGGCTTCGGCGTGCTGACCTGCGACACCGAGGAGCAGGCCCTGGACCGCGCCGGAATCGAAGGCTCCAACGAGGACAAGGGACACGAGGCGGTGACGGCGGCGGTGGCGACCGCGGCCACCCTCCGCTCAGTATCCGAACCCTGGCACTGACGGAAGCCGGGTGTGGCATAGGCTGAGCGTCACCATGTCCAAGAAGACGTTCGAGGAGCTCTTCACCGAGCTCCAGCACAAGGCCGCCCAGGGCGACCCCGCCACTTCCCGCACCGCAGAACTGGTCGGGAAGGGCGTCCACGCCATCGGCAAGAAGGTCGTCGAAGAGGCCGCCGAGGTGTGGATGGCCGCCGAGTACGAGGGCAAGGAAGCCGCCGCCGAGGAGATCTCGCAGCTGCTGTACCACGTCCAGGTGATGATGGTCGCCCGCGGCATCTCCCTCGACGACGTCTACGCCCATCTGTAAGCCACGCCCTGTTCCCCCCAGCACAGACACCACGCGAAGGAAGCCGACCTCATGCTGCGCATCGCCGTCCCCAACAAGGGTTCCCTGTCCGGCCCTGCGGCGGAGATGCTGCATGAGGCCGGCTACCAGCAGCGCCGCGAGTCCAAGGAACTGCGGATCGTCGACCCGGTGAACGAGGTCGAGTTCTTCTATCTCCGCCCCCGCGACATCGCGATCTACGTCGCCTCCGGGCAGCTCGACATCGGCCTCACCGGCCGGGACCTGCTCATCGACTCCGGCGCCGAGGCCGAGGAGATCCTCGCCCTCGGCTTCGCCCGCTCCACCTTCCGCTACGCCACCAAGCCCGGCACGATCAGCGGCCTCGCGGACCTGACCGGCAAGACGATCGCCACCTCCTACGAGGGCATCGTCGCGGCCCACCTCGCCGAGCACGGCATCGACGCCTCCGTCGTCCACCTCGACGGCGCCGTCGAGACCGCCATCCAGCTCGGCGTCGCCCAGGTCATCGCCGACGTCGTCGAGACCGGCACCTCGCTGCGCAACGCGGGCCTGGAGGTCGCCGGCGAGCCGATCATGCAGTCCGAGGCCGTGGTGATCCGCCGCACCGGCGCCGACGCCGACGACCCCAAGGTGCAGCAGTTCCTGCGCCGCCTCCAGGGCGTCCTGGTCGCCCGGACGTACGTGATGATGGACTACGACTGCCGCGTCGAGCAGCTGGAGAAGGCCGTCGCCCTCACGCCCGGTCTGGAGTCGCCGACCGTCTCCCCGCTGCACAACGAGGGCTGGGTCGCCGTCCGCGCGATGGTCCCGGCGAAGGAAGCCCAGCGGATCATGGACGACCTGTACGACATCGGTGCCCGGGCGATCCTGACCACGGCCATCCACGCCTGCCGTCTCTGAGGGGCGTACCCGAGATGTCCGATCTGCCCACCCTGCCCGTCACGTTCCGGCCGGGCAGCACCCGTGTGGTGCTGCTCAGCGCGGCCGTCGCGATCTTCGTCGTGATCACCGCCGTCGCGATGCTGCTGAAGCAGCTCAGCCCCGGCGAGCGGGTCAGTTTCATCGCCACGGCGCTGCTGCTGGACGCCGTGCTGCTGCTCCTGGCGCGGCCCAAGGTCGTCGTCGACGAGGACGGCGTGACTGTCGTCAATCTCACGAACAAGCGCCGGCTGGAGTGGGCGGAGATCCTCCAGGTGACCCTCCGGCCCGGCGACCCCTGGGTGTTCCTCAACCTCAGCGACGGCACCAGCCTGCCTGCTCTGGGTATCCAGCCGGGCCTGGCCAAGCAGCGCGCGATCGCCGACGCGCGGGCCCTGCGGGCCCTCGTCGAGGCCCGTTCCCCGGCGGACCCCGAGGGGCACCGGGGCTGACTCGGGGCATCCTCCGGGTGGCCGCCACTGCCGCACCGGGCCCTGTCTTGATTAATCTGTTGGGCGGAGGCGTGACGGATGCGCCTCCGCCTCTGTCACCCCGACCGGTGGGCAGAGGCCCCTGCTCACCGAGGAGTGACCCCCTCCGGCGATGGACGGATCGTCCTGCAGTACCTGCGCCGCCCCCTGCCGACATAGCGCGTACCTCGGAGCCGAGGTACGCGACCGTGTGGAGGCGGCGGCATCATGACCACCCCCCTGCTGCTCCTCGCAGCCGCGTTCCTGCTGATCCTCGCCAACGGATTCTTCGTGGCGGCCGAATTCGGACTCGTGACGGTCGAACGGCCCGAGGCCGAGAAGGCCGCAGCCGAAGGCGACCGGCGCGCCCACCGTGTCGTGGAATCGCTCAAGGAACTGTCCTTCCAGCTCTCCGGCACCCAGCTCGGCATCACCATCACCTCCCTCGTCGTCGGCATGCTCGCCGAACCGGCGCTCGCCGAGCTGCTGCACGGCCCGTTCACCGCGATCGGCATCCCCGAGGGAGCCGTCTCCGGTGTCACGGTCGTCGTCGGCATGCTGCTGGCCTCCGCCGTGCAGATGGTGATCGGCGAGCTCCTGCCCAAGAACTGGGCGGTGTCCCGGCCGCTGCAGGTCGCCCGCTTCGTCGCGGGCCCGCAGCACGTCTTCGCCCGGCTGTTCCGCCCGGTCATCGCCGGCCTCAACGCCGTGGCGAACCGGCTCGTGCGTGCCCTGGGCATCGAGCCCGCCGAGGAGCTGGCCTCCGCCCGCACCCCCGGCGAACTGGTCTCCCTGGCCCGCCACTCCGCCCTGGCCGGCGCCCTGGAGCAGGACACGGCCGACCTGTTCGTGCGGACCCTGTCGCTGGGCGAGCTCACCGCGCAGCACGTGATGACGCCGCGTGTGAAGGTCAGCGCCCTGCAGTCCTCCGCCACCGCCGAGGACGTCGTCAACCTGACCCGCGCCACCGGCCTGTCCCGCTTCCCCGTCTACCGGGAGAAGATCGACGAGGTCGTCGGCATGGCCCACCTCAAGGACGCGCTCGCGGTGCCCGTCGGGGACCGGCTGCGCACCCCCGTCGGCCACATCGCCCGCCCCGCGCTGCTCGTCCCCGAGACGCTGCCGGTGCGGCCGCTCCTCGCCCGGCTGCGCAGCGAGCAGCCCATCGCGGTCGTCGTCGACGAGTACGGCGGCACCGCCGGTGTCGTCACACTGGAGGACATCGTCGAGGAGATCGTCGGCGAGGTCCGTGACGAGCACGACGGCCACGACCTGCCCGAACTGGCCGCCGTGCCGCCGGAGGACGGCAAGCCCGCCTGGGACGTCGACGGCAGCTGCCGCGTCGACGTCCTGCAGCGCATAGGCCTCGACGTGCCCGAGGGCCCCTACGAGACCGTCGCCGGCCTGATCGCCGACCTGCTCGGCCGCATCCCGGCCGTCGGCGACAAGGCGGAGCTGCCCGGCTGGCGGCTGTCGGTGCGCCAGATCGGCCACTACCGCGCGGAGCGGGTCCGGCTGGTCCGGACCGCCCCGGTGGTCTCCATGGCGGAGGCCGTCCGATGAGCGTGCTCCAGCTTCTCTTCGCCGCGCTGCTCGTGCTCGCCAACGGCTTCTTCGTCGGCGCCGAGTTCGCGCTCGTCTCCGTACGCCGCAGCCAGATCGAACCGCTCGGCACCGCCCGCTCCCGGCAGGTCCTCCACGGGCTGGAGCGGCTCCCGCAGATGATGGCGGCGGCCCAGTTCGGCATCACCATCTGCTCGCTGACCCTGGGCGCGGTCGCCGAACCGACGGTCGCGCACCTGCTGGAGCCGGTCTTCGAGTGGATCCACCTGCCGCACGGCATGATCCACCCGCTGACCTACGTCATCGCCCTCGCCGCCGTGGTCTTCTTCCACCTCGTCATCGGCGAGATGGTCCCGAAGAACCTGGCGATGGCGGCCCCCGAGAAGGTCGCGCTGTGGCTCAGCCCCGGCCTGGTCTGGTTCGCCCGCTTCTGCAAGCCGATCACCGCCGCCCTCGGCGCGGTCTCGCAGGGCATCCTGCGGCTCTTCCGCGTCGAACCCAAGGACGAGGTCGAGGCCGTCTTCACCAGCGAGCAGCTCAACCGGCTGGTGGAGGACGCCGGCCAGGCCGGTCTGCTTGACCCGGAGGAGGCCGAACGCCTGGAGGACGCCCTGGAACTGGGCTCCCGCCCGGTGACGGACGTCCTGCTGAAGCGGGAGTCGCTGGTGACGGTCAGCCCGTCGGTCACCCCCGGGCGGATCGTCGAGCTCACGGCCCGCACCGGCTACTCCCGGTTCCCGGTCGCCGCGGACAACGGCGCGTTCATGGGCTACCTGCACGTCAAGGACGTCCTCGACCTGGAGGACTCGGACCGGGCCGTGCCGCAGCACCTGTGGCGCCCCATGACGACCCTGCGGTCCGAGCTGCCGTTGGACGACGCGCTGACGGTGATGCGGCGCGCGGCGACGCACCTGGCGCAGGTCGCCGACGGGTCGGGGAAGGTGCTGGGTCTCGTCGCCCTGGAGGACGTGCTGGAACTGCTCGTGGGGGAGGTGCGGGATCCCGCGCACCGGCAGGTGCCGGAGGTCCGGGTCACCGAGCCTCGGGGCAGCGAGGAGGCGTTGGCTTCGTAGGGGTCCGGCTACGGGCGCGCGGGGGCGTTGGCTTCGTAGGGGTCCGGCCACGGGCGCGCGGGGGCTGCTCGCGCAGTTCCCCGCGCCCCCGGGTGGGTGTCCTGCCCGGTCGCGCGGGGGACCTGCGCGACCGGACCCCGTCGGCCCTCGGCCGACGGACTCACATCGCCGACGGGTCCTGCGGTCCCCGCCCCGACAGGACCTCTCCGTACGCCTGCATCAGGTCCGGCAACCGCAGGGTCGCCAGATCGTCCCGGCCCAGCGCCCCGGGGTACACGGACAGCCGCAGATCCCGGTACGCGCAGCTCTTCTCGTACAGCGTCCGCAGGAACCGCCCGTTGCCCAGCTCGTCGATCCACCCCTGGTCCACCACGTGCCCGGCGATGGAGCGCAGCTCGTCCAAGGCCTCCTCGTCCCACAGGTCGCCGTTCTCCGCCGCCAGCACCTTGCCGATCTCGGTGAGTTCGAGCGGACGGTAGGAGGGGAAGTCGACGCGGGTCGTGAAACGGGACGACAGCCCGGGGTTCGCCGCGAGGAGGCGGTCCATGCCCTCCGGGTAGCCGGCCAGGATCACCACCAGGTGGTCCCGGTTGTCCTCCGCGCGCTTCAGCAGCACCTGCAGGGCCTCGTCGCCGTACGCGTCCCCCTTGCCGTAGCCCGAGTTGGACAGGGAGTAGGCCTCGTCGACGAAGAGGACGCCCCCGAGAGCCGAGTCGATCAGCTCGTTCGCCTTCACGGCCGTCTGCCCGAGGTACTCCCCGACCAGGTCGGCCCTCTGCGCCTCCACGAGGTGGTCGCCACCGAGCAGTCCGAGGGCGTAGAAGACCCGGCCCAGGATGCGGGCGACGGTGGTCTTGCCGGTGCCGGAGGGCCCGGAGAAGACGAAGTGGCGTTTCGGCGGCTGGACCGGCAGGCCTTGCCCGGCGCGCAGCCGGGCCATGTTCAGCTGCGCCGACAACGCCTTGACCTGGCGCTTCACCGGTTCCAGCCCCACCATGCGCTCCAGCTCGGCGAGCGCCTCCTCCAGTAACGCCGGGTCGGTGGGCCCGGCGGGCAGGGTAGGAGCGGGGCCGCTCCTCTCGCGGAACGGGGGGCCGACGACCGGAGGCAGGGGGACGATCGGCGGCTCGGGATCGGGCAGTCGCAGATCGCGCCCTTCCGGACCGAAGAGCGGGTCGAACGCGTCCGGGCCGTCCACGACGTCCTGACCCGCGCCGGTGAGCGTGATCGCGGCCAGGTCGGTGGCGTCGTCGTACCCGTCGCCCTCGGCGATCGCGGCGAGCCGGGCGGAGGTGTCCATGAACGCGGGGTCGACGCGGTGCACCGCCCGGTACAGGGGCAGGGCGGCGGCACTGCGGCCGGTGCCCTCGTGCGCCCGGGCCAGCCAGTAGCGCAGCTCCTTGCGCTGCGGCTGCTCGCTGCGGCAGCGCATCAGCGCGGCGGACAGCAGGGGTTCGGCCTGGCCGTACATCTCCAGGCGGACCCGGGCCATGCCGCCGAACAAGCCCGCCTCGATGCCGAGCACGGGGTCGTCGAGCAGGGGATCGGTGTGGCGGACCAGTTGCTCCCAGTCCTTGACCAGATAGGCGCGGCAGGAGTGCAGGAAGCGGACCTGCTGGTCGGTGTCCACGGGCGGCAGCCCGGCGAGGGCCCGGTCCAGCTCGGGGACGTGACGGCCGTCCAGCCAGTGGGAGGCGTGCGCGAGCAGCAGATCGCGCGGGCTCTCCAGCACCGGCTGCACCCACCAGCCCAGCCAGTACCAGGAGTTGAGGGCCCGGCGGTAGCGGGTGCGCTGCTCACCGAAACGGTCCCGGTGGCGGAACATCCGCAGCAGCGCGGTCGTGGTGTCGACGCGCAGCGCGTGCAGCCCCAGCCAGCCGTCGGCCATCCCGGAGTCCATCCGCACGGCGGCCCGGAACTCCTCCTCCGCCTGCGGATACGCGCCCATGGTGTAGGCGTCCACGCCTCGCAGCCAGGCGAGGTCGGCCGGGGCCTGTGGGCCCTGCGTGCCGAAGTCCATCACGTCCCCCACGAACCGTGCCCCCGTCGGTATGCCAACGAGCCGTCCCCCGGTCGGCTGCCCTGCTCGAACCGCTGTGCCACGGACCGGAGTTGCACCGTGCCGAAGCAACCGTCCGCAGGCCGCAACGAGGGCATCGTACCCGCGGGGACGCCGCCTCCGTAGGGTGCCTCACGGGGCGTTCGGCGAGGTGGGAGCGGATGCGGCGGACGCGTGCGCGATGACACTGGGTGAGCGCTCGGCGCCCGGCGGCGGCCGGAAAACCGAAAGAGGACAGAACGAAGCCCCCGATCACGGGGGAACAACCGGGGGCTTCGCGTCTGTGGGCGGCTCCGATGCCGCTCATTGAGAACGTAAGACCTGTACGGCCCAGCGGTCAAGCCGAGTTGAAGCACTCCGGCAAGTTGCCCCGCAAGGCCTTTCACAAGTTCAGCACACAGCGGGCGGACCGTCACCGTCCGTGAGGGGCTGGTCCGGTCCAACCATCCCAGCAGGCCCCTTGAGCACCTCGTATCCCTGTTCCCGCTGCCGTACCAGGAGGTCGGCGAACGGACGCGAGGGGTCGCCGGCGAAATGCCGGCGTTCCGCCGGGACCCACCCGTCCCAGAACTCCCGCTGCTCCTCCCCGTCGCGTGAGCGGCCCCGCGCCCAGGCCTCCTCGGGTGGCAGGTCCATCCAGAGCAGCAGGGCCAGGTACGGGCGCAGCGCGCGGCGTCCCGCGCCGACGCCCTCGACGAGGACCACCGGCGCGGGCGGCAGCGCGCGCGGGGGGCCGAAGCGGCGGGCCGTCCAGTCGTAAGGGGCGTAGTGCGCGGTGCGGCCCCGGGTGAACGGCTCGACGACCTGGTCGAGCAGGCGGCCGGTCCAGTCGAACAGCGCGTCGTGACTGGCGACGTCGTCGAGGCGCAGCACCGGCACACCGCCCAGCGCCGCGGCCAGCTCTCCGGCGAACGTGCTCTTCCCGGATCCGGCGTGCCCGTCGACCCCGACGAGCCGGACCGGGCCGCAGGAGGGCGCCAGGCGGCGGATCCGGGCGGCCAGATCGCGGACGGCGGGGCCCGGCGCGGGGCGGAAGGACGGATTCATCTCGCTGCGCACTCTAACGAGGGCGTGCGCGCCGAGGATGCCGCAGGCCGGCGGGTCCGCCCCGGACGCCACTGGTCGACGCCAATATTGGTGGGCGCGGCACGCGTCGAAGTGCTGGCAGGACAGGGCGGGCTGTGCTCATATGTGGCGCACGCACGGATGCGACCGCCGTGCACGGACCTGCCCCGCACCTGCCCGACTCCGACATCCGGGGGCCCCGCCATGCGCAGAGCCGAACAGCCGTCCCGCAGAACCGTCCTGGCCGCCGCGGTGGCCGCCGCCGTCGCCGCGGGCGCGGGTCCGGCGGCAGCCGACCCCGAGGTTCCGATGACGACCGACACCGTGGACCCCGCCCGTGCCGTCCCCGCCCGCACCGTCGACAACCGGTTCTGGTTCTCCTACGGCGACTGGTCCGGCGGCACGGCGAAGGGCACCCGGGCCGTGGCGGGCGCCCGCCCGGGCGTGGTGATCGCGAAGGCCGCCGGGACGTTCCGGTACACGGACCCGCACACCGGCACCACCGCCGCCTGGGAGTACGGCACCTGGACGTCCCCCGCCCACCGGCTCGCCGTCCCCGCGACCGAGGCGATCGTCTCCTGGAACGCGCACACACCGGCCGGCACCTGGATCCAGGCCGAGATCAAGGGCACCTACACCGACGGTTCCGGCACACCGTGGTACGTCATGGGCCGCTGGGCGGCCGGCGACCGGGACATCCGGCGCACCTCGGTCGACGGCCAGAGCGACGGCAGGAGCAGCGTCTGGACCGACACGCTGGCGATCGACGAGCCGTCGACCGGCCTGCGTCTCGTCTCCTACCGGCTGCGCCTGACCCTCTACCGCAAGCCCGGCACCACGCTCACCCCCACCGTGTGGCGGCTCGGCGCGATGGGCTCCGACGTACCCGACCGGTTCACCGTCCCGGCCTCCAGGCCCGGCGTGGCGAAGGAATTGGCCGTCCCGCGGTACTCGCAGGAGATCCACAAGGGCCAGTACCCCGAGTACGACAACGGCGGCGAGGCCTGGTGCAGCCCGACGTCCTCCCAGATGATCATCGAGTACTGGGGCGGCCGCCTCACCGACGGGCAGCTGGACTGGGTCGATCCCGCGTACGCCGACCCGCAGGTGTGCCACGCGGCCCGTTTCACCTACGACTACCAGTACGCGGGCTGCGGCAACTGGCCGTTCAACGCCGCCTACGCGGCCACGTTCAAGGACCTGCAGGGCGTCGTCACCCGGCTCGGTTCCCTCACCGACCTGGAGACGCTGATCGCCGCGGGCGTCCCGGCCATCACCTCCCAGTCGTTCCTGAAGGAGGAGCTGACCGGTGCCGGGTACGGCACCGCGGGACACCTGATGACCGTCGTCGGCTTCACCGCCGAGGGCGACGTGATCGCCAACGACCCGTTCTCGGCGACCAACGAGGCCGTGCGGCGCGTCTACCGGCGGCGCGAATGGGAGAACATCTGGCTCAGGACCAAGAGGTACAACGCCTCCGGCAAGGTGGTCTCGGGCACCGGCGGGGTCTGCTATCTGTACTTCCCGGCGCGCCCGAGCGCGGCCCAGCGCAGGGCACTGGCGGCGGTGGGCGTCCGCGTGTGACCGGCCTTACGGCCGCGGGCCCGGCTCGGCTGGCAAGGTGGACGGACCCCGGGGGGAGTCCGTCCGCACCAGCGACCCAGTGAGAAGCCATGACCGCACTGTCAGCCACCGTCCTCCGCGCCCGCACCGGCGGCCCCCGTGACGACGGCCCGAAGATCGTCGAACACGTCCTGGGCTGGACCCTCGTCGTGGTCGTCGCGATGCTCGTGACCCGGCTCGGGCTGCTGTGACCTGACCCACGGCCCGGGAGTGAGGCCTGCCATACTGCGGAGGTCCCACCCCGCCCGTTGAGACCAGGGTCGAAATTGAATATCAGCCCCCAGCCTGCCGCGCGCCCCAGAGCCCGCGGCACCGAGCGCTCGATGGCGCGCCGTGCCGAACTCATCGCCATCGGGCGGAGGTTGTTCGCCGACACGTCCTACGACGCCCTGTCGATGGACGACATCGCCCGGCAGGCGCACGTCGCCAAGGGACTGATCTACTACTACTTCCAGTCCAAGCGCGGCTACTACCTGGCCATCGTCCAGGACTCGGTCGCCGAGCTGCTGACCCTCGCGGCGAGCGGTCTGCAACTGCCCCCGGTCGACCGGGTCCAGCGCACCATCGACAGCTATCTGCGCTACGCCGAGCACAACCATGCCGCCTACCGGACGATCGTGAGCGGCGGCGTCGGCTTCGACACCGAGGTGCACGCCATCCGTGACGGCGTGCGCGAGGCCGTCGTGGCCACGATCGCCGAGGGCGCGTACGGCCGTGCCGACATCACCCCGCTGGCGCGGATGGGCCTGCTGTCCTGGGTGTGCGGCGTCGAGGGCGCCACGCTCGAATGGATCGACCGTCCCGAGCTGGCCCGGGACACCATGTGCGAACTGCTGGTGAAGACCCTCGGCGGTGCCCTGCGCGCGATCGAGGAGCTCGACCCCGCCCACCCGGCGCCGCAGCCCGCGCGCCGGGGCCTGTGAGCGAGGGGCGGAGGGCCGCCGCGGCCGCTCCGCCCCGGTCGTCGTGCCCTACCTGATCGCCTTGATCAGCTCACCGTTCGCGGTGTCGCCGCTCAGCTCCCAGAAGAAGGTGCCGCCCAGGCCCTGGCGGTTCTTGTAGTCCATCTTGGTGCCGATGGTCGCCGGGGTGTCGTAACTCCACCAGTTGGCACCGCACTTGGCGTACGCCGTACCGGCGACCGTCCCCGTCGCCGGGCACGTGGTCCTGAGCACCTTGTAGTCCTCGATGCCCTGCTCGTACGTGCCCGCCGCCGGGCCGGTCGCGGTGCCGCCCGGTGCCGCCTGCGTGACACCGGTCCAGCCACGGCCGTAGAAGCCGATGCCGAGCAGCAGCTTCGAGGCGGGGATGCCGAGGCCCTTGAGCTTGGCGATGGTCGCCGAGCTGTGGTTGTCCGCCTTGGGGATGCCGGGGTACGAGGTCAGCGGAGAGTGCGGGGCCGTGGGGCCGGCGGCGTCCCAGGCGCCGAAGAAGTCGTAGGTCATCGGGTTGTACCAGTCGACGTACTGGGCGGCGCCCGCGTAGTCCGCCGCGTCGATCTTGCCGCCCGGGGTGGCGTCGGCGGTGATCGCCGCGGTGACGAGGTTTCGCGAGCCGAACTTCGCCCGCAGCGCCTGCACCAGGTTCCGGAAGGCCGCCTTGCCGCTGGTGTCGCAGGTGGCGCCGCAGGCGTTCGGGTACTCCCAGTCGATGTCGATGCCGTCGAAGACGTCGGCCCACTTGGAGTTCTCGACGAGGTCGTAGCAGGACTGGGCGAAGGCGGCCGGGTTCTTCGCGGCCTCGCCGAAGCCGCCCGACCAGGTCCAGCCGCCGAAGGACCACAGCACCTTGAGGTTCGGGTGCTTCTGCTTGAGCTTGCGCAGCTGGTTGAAATTGCCGCGCAACGGCTGGTCCCAGGTATCGGCCTTGCCGTCGACGGACTCGGCGGCGGTGTAGGTCCGGTCGGTGGCGGCGTAGCCGTCGCCCATGGCGCACTTGCCGCCCGTGACGTTGCCGAAGGCGTAGTTGATGTGGCTGAGCCTGCTGCCGGAGCCGGACGTCTCGATGTTCTTGACGTAGTACTTGCGGTCGTAGGTGCCCCATTCGGTGAAGTACCCGATGACCTTGGATCCGGCGGCCTCGGCCCGGGGAGCGGCCTGCTGTGCTGCGGCGGCCTCCTGAGCCGAGGTCGCCGCGGTGGCGGAGGTGCCCGCGCCGGCCAGCAGACCGGCGCCGAGGGCGGCGCAACAGGCCGCGGACAGGATGGTCCGGAAGCGGGAACGGTGGGGGGTGTGCATCCGGTGTCTCCTCGTGGGGAGAGGGGAACGCGCGCCGATTGGCATGAACGCGGTGAATCGGTGGAGCGAAACAGTAGGAGGACTAGACCAGTTGGGTCAATGGTGCGGACCAATTTCACCGCCCCGGACGCATGTGGCCCTTTCTTGAAGTAAGCGGTCGTTAACTGGTGACGGGATGCCTCCGATCGGGCATACTCACAGCGCACAGCCGCTGGTCAGCAGCTTCCGAGACCCGGGACTGCAAGCATCGGCCAGGCACCAGAACGACCCGGCGGCGTCGCCCCCACCCATGGGCCCGTCCGCCAGTGCCCGACAGGGAGGAGAGCGTCGCCATGCCCGACCGCGCCCCGCAGCCGGTGGACCGACAACTGCCCACGGAGGAGGCCCGGGACCTGATCTCACTCGTGCGCGACATCGCACAGCAGGAGATCACCCCGAAGGCGGCCGAGGAGGAGGACGCCGGCCGCTTCCCGCGCGAGCTGTTCACCCTCCTCTCCCGCTCCGGACTGCTCGGTCTGCCCTACGACTCCGAGTACGGGGGCGGCGACCAGCCCTACGAGGTCTACCTCCAGGTCCTGGAGGAGCTCGCCGCGGCCCGTCTCACCGTCGGGCTCGGTGTCAGCGTGCACTCCCTGGCCTCGTACGCCCTCGCCGCCCACGGCACCAAGGAGCAGCAGGTCGAGCACCTGCCCGCGATGCTCGGAGGCGGCCTGCTCGGCGCGTACTGCCTCTCCGAGCCGCACTCCGGATCCGACGCGGCGGCCCTGCGCACCAAGGCCGTGCGCGACGGCGACGACTGGGTGATCACCGGCACCAAGGCCTGGATCACCCACGGCGGGATCGCCGACTTCTACACGGTCATGGCCCGCACCGGCGAGGAGGGGCCGCGCGGGATCACGGCCTTCCTGGTGCCGGGCGACGCGGAGGGCGTGAGCGCCGCGGTGCCCGAGAAGAAGATGGGCATGAAGGGCTCACCCACCGCGCAGGTCCACTTCGACGGCGTCCGCGTCGGCGACGACCGCCGCATCGGTGAGGAGGGGCAGGGCTTCGCGATCGCCCTGTCCTCGCTGGACTCGGGGCGGCTCGGCATCTCGGCGTGCGCGATCGGCGTGGCGCAGGCCGCGCTCGACGAGGCGGTGACCTACGCGGCCGAGCGCCGCCAGTTCGGCAAGCCGATCGCCGACTTCCAGGGGCTGCGCTTCATGCTCGCCGACATGGCCACCCAGATCGAGGCGGGCCGTGCGCTCTACCTCGCGGCGGCGCGGCTGAAGGACGCCGGCCGGCCGTTCGCGAAGCAGGCCGCCATGGCCAAGCTGCACTGCACCGACACGGCGATGCGGGTCACCACCGACGCCGTGCAGGTCCTCGGCGGCTACGGCTACACCGCCGACTTCCCGGCCGAGCGCTACATGCGCGAGGCCAAGGTGCTGCAGATCGTGGAGGGCACCAACCAGATCCAGCGGATGGTCATCGCCCGCCATCTCGTGGGTCCAGAGGGACGCTGAACTGGTCGAGGCCCCGCCAGGGGGCCGCGAGCCGCATCCACTCCGGGTCGTGCCGGCCCGGGAGGGTGCGGCCGCCTTCGGCCCAGGCGCGCATCAGGTCGCGGTAGATCGGCGGGTCCTGGTAGCGGGGCGGAGCCGGCCGAACCGATTCTGCGGGCGGCGGGACGTACAGGAGGCGCTGACGCCCTGTCGCTGAGGAGATGGGGGTCATACCCGGGCAACGCGGCGAAGCCCGGACAGGTCACCGGAAGGTGGAATCGGGCGTTCGTTCACTGCCGTGCGCGGGGCCGGCCGTCCGGTTGTACGCGCGTTGCGCGCCCGCGTGTGTCGCGATGCGCGCCCGCGTGCGCCCGGCGTCGCGTGCCCGGTGTCGTCGACCGGTGTCGCGCAGCGTGCGCCCGCGTGTCCGGTGCGCGTTCCCGTGCCGCTCAACGTGCGCCCGCGTGTGTCCGGTGCGCGTTCCCGGCTTTCCGGCGGGCGTCGGGCATCCGCTCCGGGCGTGTCGGACCGCACCACGGCGTCCTGCCGGTCGTGGTGCGGTTCGGCTGCGGAAGTGGAGCGGTCGGGCGAGGAGGGCCCGCGCTCAGGCCGCCTGGCGGCGCATGACGGGGACCCTGATGGGGCGTGAGCCCGGACCGCCGACGTGCGAGAACGGCTGGGTTCGCCAGTCGAGCCCCTGAGGGAGCGTCAACAGGAGTGCGGTGTCCTGCTCCTGGGGTTCCACGGACTCGTCCGCGGGACGGGCGTCCGTGGCCCTGCGGCCGGTTCCGGCGCAGACCGTCAGTCCGAAGGGGTTCCACGGCGAGGCGCACAGCGCGTGCTCCGGCAGAACCTCCTCGTCCGCCAGCAGGGCGATGGGCTGCGCACAGTCCGGGCAGACGACCCGGAACATCTCGAACGTGTCGTAGGCGTCGAGTTCGTCGTCGTAGGCGTCGCGTTCGACGCCCTCCGGCTCGGGCTCGACGACGAGCTGCCGCTTGGGTGCGGTGCGACCAGGGCGCTTAAGACTCTGCATTGGGTTCTCCCCCTCGGGCTGGGCCGTATCAGGCACTGCGGCCTCGACCACAGCAAGCACTTCCCGTCCCCCCTGGGTGGTAATCACGAAGACATTACGGAGCCTGTTCGAGCCATGTGGCGTTCGTCACATGTCCCGTCTGGGTGTCCGCTGCGGTGTGTTTGTCCCCCGGACGGCTGACCGTCGTCCGCCGGCCCCCTCGCGAAACCGGGCCTGGGCCGGGCCGCTCAGGTATCCGAGGAGATCAACCGCACTGTAGGTTCTTGCGCCATGGAGGAGCTGGACCGACAGATCGTGCAGCTGCTCGTCAAGGACGGGCGGATGAGCTACACCGACCTGGGCAAGGCCACGGGGTTGTCCACCTCGGCCGTGCATCAGCGGGTGCGGCGACTGGAGCAGCGGGGCGTCATCCGGGGCTACGCCGCTGTCGTCGACCCGGAGGCCGTCGGGCTGCCGATGACGGCGTTCATCTCGGTGAAACCGTTCGACCCCAGCGCACCGGACGACATCGCGGACCGGCTCGCCGGCGTGCCGGAGATCGAGGCGTGCCACAGCGTCGCCGGCGACGAGAACTACATCCTGAAGGTGCGGGTGGCGACGCCGCACGAGCTGGAGGAGCTGCTGGCACGGGTGCGGTCGCTGGCGGGGGTGTCGACGCGGACGACGGTGGTGCTGTCCACGCCGTACGAGGCGCGACCGCCGCGGATCTGACCGCCGGTCGCCGCCCGGTCGCCGGTTGGGGGTGCGGGTCGTGCGGGGTTGTGCGCGCGGTTCCCCGCGCCCCTGATGCGGGGGTCGCCCCTCGCCCCTGTGAGACTGTGCTCCATGAGTGAGTCCACCGCCCCGCCCAAGACCGTTCTCCTCCGCCGTGGAGAGGTCCACAGCCCTGCCGACCCCTTCGCCACGGCGATGGTCGTGGAGCGCGGGCAGGTGGCCTGGGTGGGGTCCGAAGGCGCCGCCGACGCCTTCGCGGACGGGGTCGACGAGGTGGTCGACCTGGACGGGGCACTGGTCACCCCGGCGTTCACCGATGCGCATGTGCACACCACCGCGACGGGGCTCGCCCTGACCGGGCTCGACCTCTCCGGCGCCCCCACCCTGGAAGCCGCCCTCGCCCTCGTCCGGGATTTCGCCGCCGCCCGCCCGGACGACCGGGTGCTGCTCGGGCACGGCTGGGACGCGGCCCGCTGGCCCGGAGGCCGGCCCCCGACGCGGGCCGAGCTCGACGAGGCCGCCGGACACCGGCCCCTCTACCTCAGCCGGATCGACGTCCACTCGGCGGTCGTGAGTACCGCCCTGCTCGATCTGGTGCCCGACGCCGCCCGGACGGACGGACCGCTCACCGCCGCCGCCCACCACGCCGTGCGGGCCGCCGCCTTCGCGGCCGTGACGCCCCGGCAGCGCACCGAGGCGCAGCGCGTCGCGCTCGCGCACGCCGCGTCGCTCGGCATCGGCACGCTCCACGAGTGCGCCGGGCCGGAGATCTCCTCCGAGGACGACTTCACCGGCCTGCTGCGCCTCGCGGGGGAGGCACCCGGGCCGCGGATCGTCGGCTACTGGGCCGAGCAGGACGTCGCCAAGGCGAGGGAACTGGGAGCGGCCGGCGCCGCGGGAGACCTGTTCGTCGACGGCGCCCTCGGCTCGCACACGGCCTGTCTGCACCAGCCGTACGCCGACGCCGGTCACACCGGCATCGCCTACCTGGACGCCGAAGCGGTCGCGGCGCACGTCGTGGCCTGTACCGAGTCGGGTCTGCAAGCCGGATTCCACGCCATCGGCGACGCGGCCGTGGACGCCGTGGTGGAGGGCGTGCGCGCCGCCGCCGAGAAGGTCGGACTCGCCAGGGTCCGGGCCGCCCGGCACCGCGTCGAGCACGCCGAGATGCTCACCCCGGAAACGGTCGCCGCCTTCGCGGAGCTCGGCCTCACGGCCTCGGTGCAGCCCGCGTTCGACGCCCTGTGGGGCGGCGAGGAGGGCATGTACGCACAGCGCCTGGGAGCGGAGCGGGCTCGCGGTCTGAACCCCTTCGCGGCCCTGCTGCGCGCCGGTGTCCCGCTCGCTTTCGGCTCCGACAGCCCCGTGACCCCGCTCGACCCCTGGGGCACGGTCCGGGCCGCCGCCTTCCACCGCACACCGGAGCATCGCGTCTCCGTGCGCGCCGCGTTCACGGCGCACACGCGCGGAGGCTGGCGGGCCGTCGGCCGGGACGACGCGGGTGTTCTGGTCCCCGGCGCCCCCGCCGACTACGCCGTCTGGCGCACCGGCGAACTCGTCGTCCAGGCCCCGGACGACCGCGTCGCCCGCTGGTCGACGGATCCCCGCTCCGGCACCCCCGGCCTGCCCGACCTCACCCCGGGCCACGACCTGCCCGTCTGTCTGCGCACCGTGGTGGGCGGACGCACGGTCTTCGTAGGGCCGGGCGAGTGATCTACGGGGGTGGCGCGCATGAAGTCGTGCGCCGCGCCCCCGTCGCGCGACCTGCGCATCCTCGGCCCTGACCAGGGCTTTGGTGAGAGATGCGCAGGTCGAACGGCTGTTGACAGGCGGCCGCAGGGGGCCGGTAGGTTCGGCCGAGTCCACCACCGGACGCCCGACCGGGGAACGTCCGAGCACTCGCCGCGGCGCCGCCGGGTCAGGGACGGTGTGCCGCACCGGGGCACCGTCACTGGGAGCCAGGCTCAGGCCGGCGCAGCGCCGAGGGAACGTTCCGGCCGGTCGGGGAGGTGTGACCCGGGTGGGGCCCGCGCGCTCAGTAGACAACGGCTTTCGGTCGATCCGCAGCCAGCGGATCCCAGGTCGGCCCGAAGGGCGCCGGGCCCCCATCCGCCGCACGTCCGCACCCCGGGGCGCCCTGCTGCCCCCGTCTTTCGGATTCGACACCACGATTCGAACGTCCTGTCACGTCATCGCAGGCGGGGCCCACTATGGTGGACCCCTGCGTATGAACATGAAGGGGCAGCAGTGAACGACGGCGACGGGACCCTCGCGGGAGAAGCCCAGGTGAGGAAGTTCGGCCCGCTCGGCACGGCCTTGGTGATCATCCCGACCTACAACGAGGCGGAGAACATCAAGAGCATCGTCGGCCGGGTACGCAAGGCCGTCCCCGAGGCGCACGTGCTCGTGGCCGACGACAACAGCCCGGACGGCACGGGCAAGCTGGCCGACGAGCTGGCCGTCGAGGACGACCAGGTCCACGTGCTGCACCGCAAGGGCAAGGAAGGCCTGGGCGCCGCCTACCTCGCGGGCTTCCGCTGGGGCCTGGAGCGCGACTACGGCGTGCTGATCGAGATGGACGCCGACGGCTCCCACCAGCCCGAGGAGCTGCCCCGTCTGCTCACCGCCCTCAAGAGCGCCGACCTGGTGCTGGGCTCGCGCTGGGTGCCGGGCGGCCGAGTGGTGAACTGGCCGAAGTCCCGCGAGGTGATCTCCCGGGGCGGCAGCCTCTACAGCCGGCTGGCGCTCGATCTGCCGCTGCGTGACATCACCGGCGGCTACCGTGCCTTCCGCCGCGAGACCCTGGAGGGGCTCGGCCTCGACGAGGTCGCCTCCCAGGGGTACTGCTTCCAGGTCGACCTGGCCCGCCGCGCCGTCAAGGCCGGCTACCACGTGATCGAGGTGCCCATCACCTTCGTCGAACGCGAACTCGGCGACTCCAAGATGAGCCGCGACATCCTCGTCGAGGCGCTGTGGCGCGTCACGGCGTGGGGCGTGGGGGAGCGGGTCGGCAAGGTCACCGGACGCGGGGGCAAGTCCGCCAAGGCGTGAGCGCCCGCCGCTCACGGGGGCGGCCGTCCACGGGGGCGGCTGTTCAAGGGGGCGGTCGTCCACAGGGGCGGCCGTTCAAGGGGGCGGCCGTCACAGAAACAGCTGATGGCGGCCTTATCCCGCCCTGAGCCGGGGCCAGGCACACTGGGGGCATGACGACTGGCGCTCAGACCCCGCTGCCCCCTGCCCGGCCCAAGCGCTCCCGGCTGCGTACGTTCCTGCCGCTGGGTGTCGCCGCGTGGCTCGTGCTGGAGATCTGGCTGCTCACGCTGGTCGCGGGGGCGACCAGCGGGCTGGTGGTCTTCCTCGTGCTGCTGGCGGGCATCGTCCTCGGCGCGGTCGTCATCAAGCGGGCCGGGCGGCGAGCCTTCCGCAAGCTCTCCGAGACGCTGCAACAGCAGCAGAGCGGAGTGATGCCGGAGGCGGCTCGCACCGACAGCGAAGGCAACGGCCTGATGATGCTGGGCGGCCTGCTGCTGATGATCCCCGGTCTCGTGTCGGACGCGGTGGGCCTGCTCCTGCTGCTGCCGCCGGTCCAGAAGATCGTGAGCCGCTCGGCGGAGCGCACGTTCGAGCGCAAGCTCCGCGAGGCCGGCGCGGGCTCCTTCGGCGGCGCCTTCCAGCAGGCCCGCATCCACCGGCCCGACGGCAAGGTCGTCCAGGGCGAGGTCATCAGGGACGAGCCGGGCGACACCCCCCAGCCGCCGCGCCCGCCCCTGACGCACTGAGCCGGTCCGGGGCCCGTGCAGGAACCGGGCTCCGGACCGGACACACACAGGACCGCGGGCGCCGTACTTCTCGTACGGCGCCCCCGGTCCTGTGATGCGCTGTTGTTCGGGCCAGGCCCCTGGGGGGACTATGCCGACTTGCGGCTGTCACGGGGATGAACAGCGATGTTCATCGCACCGGAACGCAGCACCGCCAGGCGCTCCTCGAGGACCTCTTCGAGCTCCTCACGGGTGCGCCGCTCCATCAGCATGTCCCAATGCGTACGCGCGGGCTTGCCCTTCTTCTCTTCAGGGACATCGCCGTCCACGAGGAGTGCCTGGGCCCCACAGACCTTGCACTCCCACTCCGGCGGGATCTCCGCCTCGACCGAGAAGGGCATCTCGAACCGGTGCCCCTTCTCGCATGCGTACTCCACGGCCTGGCGCGGGGCCAGGTCGATGCCGCGGTCCGTCTCGTAGCTGGTCACCACGAGGCGCGTGCCGCGAAGAGCTCGCTCACTCATGAATCGTGCCTCCCGGGCTTGTCGCCCACAGGACAGGTGTCGCTGTCGTCGTCATCCGGTCAACGTCCGGTCGGCGGTAAAGATTCCCGTTCCGAGTCCCGTTCCGGGTCATGCGTCGCCGTCGTAGCCGCCCTTGTTGTACCCACCAGCGCCCGGTTTGTCACATCTGATAACAGATCTAACCCAGCGTTTCGGCATCTTTGACGCGCAGTAACGGTACGCCTGGCAGGCCAAACGCGTACACTACAGCCCTTTCGCTCCGAGTGCTAAATCCTGTCAGGAACCGGATTCCCCGCCGCGCCGATCGCACGCCGCACCGGAACCCGGGCGAGCAGGGCGAATCCCACGACGAAGAACGCCACCAGCGAGACGATCGCGTCCCGGTAGCTCCCCGTCAGCTGGTAGGTCACCCCGAACAGCAGCGGCCCCAGCCAGCTCATCCCGCGGTCGCTCATCTCGTACGCCGAGAAGTATTCGGCCTCCTTGCCCGGCGGGACCAGATGGGAGAAGAGGGACCTGGACAGTGCCTGGCTGCCGCCCAGGACCAGGCCGATCCCGGCGGCCAGGACGAAGAACCACACCGGTGCCCCGGCCGGCAGGAAGTACCCGGCCCCCAGGGTCGCCGTCCACGCGACGAGTGACCCAAGGATCGTGCGTTTGGCCCCGTACGTCCGGGCCAGCCGGCCCATGGCCAGCGCGCCCGCCACCGCCAGCACCTGCACCAGCAGGACGGCGCCGATGAGGGTGGACTGGCCGAGCCCCAGCTCCTCGGAGCCGTAGACCGAGGCCTGGGAGATCACCGTCTGGATGCCGTCGTTGTAGACGAGGTACGCGAGCAGGAAGGCCAGCGTCAGCGGATGGCGGCGCATGTCGCGGACGGTCGCCGCCAGCTGCCGGAAACCCGGCAGGGCCGCCTCCCGGCCGGCGGTCCGGCGATCGCGCAGCCGACTCAGCGGGACGAGGGCGAACGCGCCCCACCACAGGCCGGCCGACGCGAGACAGATGCGCACCGCCGCGCTCTCGGAGAGGCCGAAGCGGGCGTGCCCGGTGTAGAGGACCAGGTTCGCCACGAGGACCAGCGCGCCCGCCGCGTAGCCGAAGGCCCAGCCGCGGGAGGAGACCGCGTCCCGCTGCTCGGGCGGCGCGATCTGCGGCAGATAGGAGTTGTAGAGCATCATCGCCACGGACTGCGCCGCGTTGGCGACGACCAGCAGGGCCCCGCCCAGCAGATAGCGGTCGCCGTCCAGGAAGAACATGGCCGCCGTGGCCGCGGCGCCGGTGTAGGCGGCGGCCGCGAGGAGGGGCTTCTTGCGGCCGGTGCGGTCGGCGGCGGCACCGACCAGCGGCATCACCAGCACGGCCACGATCACCGACAGGGACACCGAGTAGGCGAAGAAGGACCCGGCGCGCACCGGGACGCCCAGCGGGTGGACGTACCCGTCCGGGTCGGCGGCCGACTTGGCGACCGAGGTCAGATAAGGACCGAGGAACACGGTGAGTACGCTCGTCGAGTAGACGGAGCAGGCCCAGTCGTAGAAGTACCAGCCGCGCTGTTCGCGTCTCAGCTCCGCGGCCCCGTCGGCCGGCGGTGTCCGCACGGTGTCGTTGCCCACCCGTGCCCTCGCTTCCCCGTGAACGCGCGGAGGCGACGTGCCCGGGGGCTAGACCCAGACGCCGCGGTCCTCCATGACCTTGCGCAGTGTGTCGATGTGATCGGTCATGATGCCATCCACGCCCAGGTCGAGGAGCCGGTGCATGGTCTCGGCTTCGTTGACGGTCCACACGTGCACCTGGAGCCCGCGCGCGTGGGCGGCGTGCAGGAAGCGCCGGTCCACCACCTGGATCCCGGACTGGACCTCCGGGACCTGTGCGGCCACCGCGGAGCGGCGCACCGCCGCCGGCAGCCCCCAGGAGCGCAGCCGCAGACGGAGCACGCCCCGCGTGCCGTACGACGTGGCCAGGCGCGGGCCCGCCAGCCGCTGGGCGCGCACCACCCGCGCCTCGGAGAACGACCCGAGGCAGATCCGGTCCCAGGAGTCCGTCCGCCCGACCAGGTCCAGGAAGGGCAGCAGCGCCGCCTCCGCCTTGACGTCCACGTTCCAGCACACGTCGGGGAAGGTCTCCAGGAGTTCCTCGAAGAGGGGGAGCGGCTCCTCGCCCGCCACGCGGGCCTGCCGTACCTCGTGCCACGGCAGGTCGGCGATCCGGCCCGCGCCGTCCGTCACCCGGTCCAGCGTCGCGTCGTGGAACGCGACGAGCCTGCCGTCCCGGGTGGTGTGGACGTCGGTCTCGATGTACCGGTAACCCGCCTCGACGGCACGCCGGAACTGCCGGGTCGTGTTCTCCAGGCCGTCCGCGGCCCCGCCCCGGTGGGCGAAGGCGATCGGGCCGGGATGGTCGAGGTAGGGATGGCGTATCCGGGGGGTCACAGACGCAGTATCGCCCCTCGGGGTTGACCGGCGGCAACGGCCCTGCTGCCGCCGGATGCCGCGGGGACGGCGAACAGGCGCAGGAAGAACTGGGCGAGCGGGCCGATCGCCAGGGCGTACAGCAGAGTGCCGATCCCGACGGTGCCGCCGAGGGCGAAGCCGGTCGCCACGACCGTGAGTTCGACGCCCGTGCGGACCAGGCGGATCGAGACGCCCGTGAGCCGGTTCAGCCCCGTCATGATGCCGTCGCGCGGGCCCGGTCCGAAGCGGGCCGCGATGTACAGACCGGTCGCTGCGCCGTTCAGGACGACCCCCGCCACCATCAGCGCGACGCGCGGCGCCGGGCCGTGCGCGTCGGGGACCAGGGCCAGTGTCGCGTCCATCGCCATGCCGATGACCAGCACGTTGGAGACCGTGCCCAGGCCCGGCCGCTGCCGCAGCGGGATCCAGAGCAGCAGCACCACGGCCCCCACCAGGGTCAGTACGACACCGATCGACAGCCCGGTCCGCTCGGCGAGACCCTGGTGGAGCACGTTCCAGGGCTCCAGCCCGAGGCCCGACCGGACGAGCAGCGCCGAACTGGCGCCGTACAGCGCGAGACCGGCGTAGAGCTGGACGAGCCGCCGGGCGAGATGCCCCCGCGTGGACATGATGTGCCCCCTGTGGTGGTAGTGGACTGATGCATGCCACCATGTGGCTTGGATGGAGAGGCCATCCATGGCCAATCCGGGGAAGGTGGACTGATTTCGATGGCGGAATGGACCTCGGCCGTGGGTGCGGCACAGCTCGCCCGGCTCCTCAGCTCCCAGCAGGACCGCCCGGCGGGCCCCGGCACCCGCCGTCCGCCGGCCTACCGCGCGCTCGCGGACGGCATCCGCCTGCTGGTGCTCGAGGGGCGCGTCCCGGTGGCAGCCCGGCTGCCCGCCGAGCGCGAACTCGCCCTCTCCCTGTCCGTCAGCCGTACGACCGTCGCCGCCGCCTACGAGGCGCTGCGCAGCGAGGGGTTCCTGGAGTCCCGGCGCGGTGCGGGGAGCTGGACCGCGGTTCCGGCCGGCAACCCACTGCCCGCGCGCGGGCTGGAACCCCTGCCGCCGGAGGCCCTCGGCTCCTTGATCGACCTCGGCTGCGCCGCCCTCCCGGCTCCCGAACCCTGGCTCACCCGAGCCGTCCAGGGCGCCCTGGAGGAGCTTCCGCCCTACGCGCACACACACGGCGACTATCCCGCCGGGCTGCCCGCGCTGCGGGCGATGATCGCCCAGCGCTACACCGCCCGCGGGATCCCGACCATGCCCGAGCAGATCATGGTGACGACCGGCGCGATGGGCGCCATCGACGCCATCTGCCACCTGTTCGCCGGGCGCGGGGAGCGCATCGCCGTCGAATCGCCCTCCTACGCCAACATCCTGCAGCTGATGCGGGAGGCCGGGGCGCGGCTGGTGCCCGTCGCCATGGCCGAGGGGCTCTCGGGGTGGGACATGGACCGCTGGCGGCAGGTCCTGCGGGACGCCGCTCCGCGCATCGCGTACGTCGTCGCCGACTTCCACAACCCGACCGGGGCGCTCGCGGACGAGGACCAGCGCCGGCGGCTGGTGGACGCGGCGCGGTCCGCGGGCACGGTGCTGATCGCCGACGAGACGATGAGCGAGCTGTGGCTCGACCCGGAGGTGCGGATGCCGCGGCCGGTGTGCGCGTTCGACCCGGCCGGGTCGACGGTGATCACGGTGGGCTCGGCGAGCAAGGCCTTCTGGGCCGGGATGCGGATCGGGTGGGTACGGGCCGCCCCGGACGTCATCCGCAGCCTGGTCGCCGCCCGCGCGTACGCCGACCTCGGTACGCCGGTGCTGGAGCAGCTGGCGGTGCACTGGCTGTTCGGGACCGGGGGCTGGGAACAGGCCGTGGAGGTGCGCCGGGAGCAGGCGCGGGCGAACCGGGACGAGCTGGTGGCCGCGGTGCGGCGGGAGCTGCCCACGTGGGAGTTCGAGGTGCCCCGGGGCGGGCTGACCCTGTGGGTGCGGACCGGGGGTCTGTCCGGGTCGCGGCTGGCCGAGGCCGGGGAACGCGTGGGCGTTCGGGTGCCGTCCGGGCCGCGGTTCGGGGTCGACGGGGCCTTCGAGGGGTACGTGCGGCTGCCCTTCACCGTGGGTGGGGCGGTGGCCGAGGAGGCGGCTGTGCGGCTGGCCGCGGCGGCGGAACTCGTGGAGAGCGGCGCGGTGGGGAGTGTGGAGGCGCCGCGTACGTTCGTGGCGTAGGGGCGTAGGGGCGTAGGGGCGTAGGGGCGTAGGGGCGTAGGGGCGTAGGGGCGTCGGGGCGAGGGGGCGTAGGGAGCGGGGCCGGGCTGCGCCGCCGGGGGCTGTGCGCCCCGGCGGCACGGCGGCCGCGGCTACGTCTCCTTGGCCAGGGCCGGCACCTGGTCCGACACGGGTTCCTCCGCCGGGGTGGCTCCCTGGTCGGGCACAGGGTCTTTGCCCCGGGCGGCTACCGGCTTCGGCAGGGGTTCCTCGGCCGGGGTGGCTCCCTGGTCGGGCACAGGGTCTTTGCCCCGGGCGGCCACCGGCTTCGGCAGGGGTTCTCCGGCCGGGGAGACCCCCTGGTCGGGCACAGGCTCCTTGGCCCGGGCGGCCCCCGGCTCCGGCAGGGGTTCCTCGGCCGGGGTGGCTACCGGGTCCGGCGCGGGCTCCTCGGCCCGGGCGGCCGCCCGGGCCGGCACGGGCTCTTTGGTCAGGACCAGCACCCGCTTCGGCAGCGGTTCCTCGGGCGTCTGCGATTCCGGCGGCTTCGTCGGGTTCGGCTCCGGCTCCGGTTCCGCTTCCGTCGGTACCGGGTCCGGCTCGCTCTCCGGCCAGTCCTGCTCCTGCTCGGGGATCGTCTCCCCGTCCGCCGGATCCGTGCGGAGCGGGAGGAGGGCGAGTACCGCCTCGCAGAGAGCGTCGGGTGTGGCGTCGTCGTAGGGGTTCGGCGTGGCCGGGACCTGGAGGCGGTGGACCGGGCCTGTGCCCAGGCGGGCGTACCCGCGGCCCGGCGGGAGCTCGTCGATCAAGGTGGTGGGCGGGGGCGCTCCCAGCACCGTGGCGAGCTGCTCGGCCGTGGCCGGACCCAGGACCACGCGGGCGCGGGTGTGCTGGCGTACCGGATCGCTGAGGGCGTCCACGCTGTCCAGCTGGTCGGCCACGACCACCGTCACGTTCGCGGGGCGGCCGTGCCGCAGCGGCACCTGGAGGAGGGACTGCGGATCCTTGCGGCCGTCCGCCGCGGCCAGGTGGGTGAAGGCCGTCGGACGGTCGAGGAGGATCCACAGCGGGCGCTTGGTGTCGGCGGGCGGCGGGTCGCCCGCCTGGTGGGCGCGGTTGGCGGCGATCAGGCGGCGCTCGGTCTCGGTCGCGGCCCACTCCAGGCAGGCCGTGACCCCGGCCAGCCCGGCCTCCACCGCCAGGACACCGTCCCGTCCGGTCAAGCAGGCGTACTCGCCGGTGCCGCCGCCGTCGACGATCACCACGTTGCCGTGCTGCAGGGCCTGCAGGGCGATGGACCGCAGCAGGGTGGAGGTGCCGCTGCCCGGCTGGCCGAGCGCGAGCAGGTGCGGCTCGGTGGAGCGCAGGCCCGTGCGCCAGACGACCGGCGGCACGTCCCGCTGCTGCTCCCCGTAGGTGACGGGGAGCGTGCGCTGGACCCGGGTGGGGTCGGTGAAGCCCAGGACCGTCTCGCCGGGGGTGGTGACGAAACGCTGGGCGGCGATGTCGACGGGGAGCGGCAGGAGCACACCGACCGTCAACTGGTTGCCCTCCTCGTCCCACGTGAAGTGGTATTCGCGGCCCCGGCCCGACTTGGCCGCGAGGAGGTGCTCGATCCGGGCGCGGGCCTCGGCCTCGCCGTCGGTGAAGTACGCCGGGTAGCGCACCACCAGCTGCGCGATCCGGCCGCCGCCGTCGAAGGCGTAGGTGGGGAAGGCCTTGTCCCACGCGCCGCCGTGCGAGTACAGCGGCTCGGGGTCATCGGCGGCGGAGAAGTACGGCACGAGCGCCTCGTACAGCGACTTCAGCCGCTGGGTCTGCGACTCGTCGGGCCCGTCCGGCGCCGCCGCGGAGCGCTCCCGGCCCTGCCAGGCCGCCGCCGCCATCAGGGTGATGGCGGCGAGCAGCGGTCCGTACGGCACCAGCGCCACGACCAGGACGACGGAGGCCACCAGGAACAGCAGCGCCCCCCGTCGCTCCTTGGGGGTCTCGGTCCATCTGCGCCGCCCGGCCGCTGCCAGCCGGCGCAGACCCCGTGTGATCGTGATCAGCGGGTGGAGGACGTCGGTGGCGCTGTCGGCGGCCGTCCGGGCCAGCTCCCGGCTCCGGGCGAGCTGTGCGCTGCCGTTGCTCAGAATGCGGGGGAGGGGGCGCCGGGCCACTACTGCCTCCAGTGGGTGCGTACGGGCGGGATGCGTACGGGGAACGGGGGCGGCGTCAGAACTTGATTCCGCCGAGCAGGCTCGCCAGGCTCTCGCCGCCTGCCTTGATGCTCGGGGCGATGGCCGTACTGGCCAGGTAGAAGCCGAACAGCATGGCGACCACGGCATGCGACGCCTTCAGTCCGTCCTTGCGGAAGAAGATGAAGACGACGATGCCGAGCAGGACCACACCTGAGATGGAGAGGATCATTTGGGTTCTCCTGGTTCGCGGGGACAGTCACCATGAGTACTTCCAGGCTCACAGGATGTATCCATACGATAAAAGGTGCAACTGGGTGAAATTCGGACTATTTACCCCGAGTGGCGGAGTGGTCCCGGGCCCGGCCGGGCGGGCCTGTCGCGCTGGTCCGGGTCTGTGCTGATCTTTACCTCGGGCACATCGGGTCATGTGCCGTGCGAGCCAGTACCCTGGCGATTCACTCGTACGGCTGCGCCCCTCGCAGGCGTACGCACCGGAGGCGATGCGTAGTGGAGAGGCGGTCCGCCCGATGACCGAAGTCCCCGACCCCGAGGTCGTGGAGCTGGCGACCAAGATCTTCGATCTGGCCCGGCGGGGACAGACCGAGCCGCTCGTGGCGTACGTAGACGCGGGCGTTCCGGCCAACCTCACCAACGACCGCGGCGACTCGCTTGTGATGCTCGCCGCCTACCACGGCCACTCCGACGCGGTGCGGGCGCTGCTGGAGCGCGGCGCCGAGGCCGACCGGGTGAACGACCGAGGCCAGACCCCGCTCGCCGGGGCCGTCTTCAAGGGCGAGACCGACGTGATCAAGGTCCTCCTGGAGGGCGGCGCCGACCCTTGCGCGGGCACGCCCTCGGCGCTCGACACCGCGCGGATGTTCGGCCGCACGGAACTGCTCGAACTGTTCGGCGAGCACTGAGCCGACCGGTCTGACCTGGAACGACAACGAAAACGGGGGAGGCGGTAAAGGGCCGCCGAAATTTCGGTCGCGGCAGACGGAAGTGCCGAGTCATCATGACGACGTGGTTCACGGACGTGATGGTTGGGCAGGTTTTGCCGCACCGCGCGGGCCGTGACGCGGTCCGCAAGGGCCACCGACGAGAGGCAGAGGAAGATGGTCTACAGCAAGCAGGAAACGGCGGGCGCCCCGACGTGTTGTCACGCGGCCAGGTAGTACACGTCCCCGGTTGCGTCGACGCTTGATGTGAGGCTGTTTCCCATGTTCGATCCGGTCATAGCGCCCAGCGGTACGCTGCTCGGCCTGCTCCAGCGGGGTCGCGGCGACGGCACGCTGCACGCGCTCACCGCCCCGCGCCCCGAGGCGCTGGCGGCGCTGAACCACTGTGTGCTGCGCGATCCCCGCCACGACTGGCAGGTGGAGAACCGCTCCCTCTACTACGCCCGCCTCTACCTCGACCTGAACGGCGAGCTGGACGAGATCGAGGCCCATCTCTTCTGCGCCGAGGACGTCCTCGACGGCGACGAGTCACGCACCGGGCTGGCCCTCGCCGTCCTCGGGCACCTCGCCTCCTACGGCAGGCGGGACGCGCTCGAGCTGCTGCGCAGGTACGCCGCCCACGGCTCCAACTGGGCCTGGGCCCTCGACGAACTCGCCCTCAGGGACGACGACGCCGGCCTGCGCGCCCTCGCCGCACCCGTCCTCGCCCGGTTCCCCGCGGACCCGGAGGGCGATGCCGAGCTGGCCGCCACCGTCCGGGACGCCTTCGAGCCCCGGCCCTGGCGGCTGTGGGCCGACGATCCGCGCGCATCCGTCGCCGCACGCGTGCGTGCCGCCCACGAGACGGGCAGTTTCGACCGCTGGCAGCGGCAGATGCGGCCCTCCGGCCCCCGCCCCGGCTGGAGCGTGCAAGCCGTCTTCGCGTGGGCACAGCAGGGCATCGAGCGCGGAGCCGCCCTCCATGTGCCGGCCGCCCGCTGCCTCAGCGCCGTGGCAGGACCGGAGGACCGGGCCGAGATCGTCCGGGCGGCGAAGGACGGCACCGACGGAGCGCGGTGCACGGCGCTGCGGTACCTCGCCGACGGCAACGACCCCGAGGCCCTCGACCTGATCGAGGGCGCCGTGACCGACGGCTCGACCCTCGTCGTGGACGCGGCCGTCGACGCCTTCGAGCGGATGCGCTCCCTGGCAGCTGTGGACCGGGCCCGTGGCTGGGTCCGCCGCCCGGATCCGCTGGGCGCAGCCGCCGGGCGCGTGCTCGCCTGCCGGGGCGGAGTCCAGGACCGCGACCCGGTCCTCGCGGCGCTCCGGGAGGCCGTCCGGGGCGAAGGCCCCGACGCGCCGACCCTGTGGACCCTCGTGGACGGCACCGGCCGGCTCGGGATCGCCTGCGCCGCACCGGTGCTGCGCCACATCTACCGCGAGACCGCCTCCTCCCATCTGCGCGGCCGGGCCGCCCGGGCCCTCGCCGCCACCGACCCCTCCTTCGCCACCGGATTCGCCGTCGAGTGTCTGTGGGACTGCGAGGAGACCACCCGGGAGATCGCCGCCCGGCACGCCGAGACCGGAGACACCCGCGTCGTCGAGCGACTGCGCCGGCTCGCCTCCGACCCGGCCGAGGAAGCCGAGGTCCAGACGGCCGTACGCAGCCGGATCGGTCCCGGGGAGACCGCTGTGTGACCCCCCTGCCCGAAAGGACGCCGGGGCGGATTCAGGCCCCAAGGGTGAACTGGGGGTGACCCGCGGGTCAGGAGGGCATGGACACCCCCTGACCTGTACGGGTGCGCATCGGACGCTCATGGGACGTTCCTCGTCCGGAAAGATCCACGTTGACGCGGCCACGTCCGGCACGGCGACAACACCGGTATGCGCGTCGTTATCGTGACCGAATCCTTTCCCCCCGACGTGAACGGCGTGGCCCACTGCGCGCTCCAGACCGCCCGGCATCTCGTCGCGCGCGGCCACGCCCCCGTCGTCGTCGCCCCGGCTCCCGCACCCGGGCACAAGCCCGACACCGGTGCGCCCTGCCCCGTCGTCCACGTCCCGTCCCTCCCGCTCCCCGGCTACCCCCAGGTCCGCGTCGCCCTCCCCAGCCGCCGCCTGGCCGCCACCCTCGTCGAGCACCGTGCCGACGTGGTCCACCTCGCCAGCCCCTTCGTCCTCGGCGTGCGCGGCATGGCCGCCGCCGCCCGCCTCGGCATCCCCGCCGTCGCCGTCTACCAGACCGACCTGGCGGGCTACGCCCGCACCTACATGGGCGCCGGGGAGGCCGCCGCCTGGCGGCGCATCCGCTCCGTCCACGGCGCCGCCGACCTCACCCTCGCACCCTCCAGTGCGGCCCTGCACGACCTGGAGACCCATGGGGTGCCCCGGGTCGAGCTGTGGCCGCGCGGCGTGGACACCGACCGTTTCCGGCCGGACCGGCGCGACGAGGCACTGCGCCGCGAACTCGCCCCGAACGGCGAGCTGATCGTCGGCTACGTCGGCCGGCTCGCCCCCGAGAAGCAGGTCGAACTCCTCGCCGGTGTCTGCGGCCTCGCGGGCGTCCGGGTCGTGATCGTCGGCGACGGCCCCAGCCGGCCCGGCCTGGAACGGGCCCTGCCCGGCGCCGTCTTCCTCGGCCGGCGCACCGGTGACGACCTCGCCCGGGTCTTCGCCTCGTTCGACGTCTTCGCCCACACGGGCCCCTTCGAGACCTTCTGCCAGACGGTCCAGGAGGCCATGGCCAGCGGCCTGCCGGTGGTGGCACCCGCCGCGGGCGGACCGCTGGACCTGGTCGCCCACGGGCACACCGGGCTGCTGGTACCGCCGCGCGACGCGAACGCCGTCCGGGACGCGGTGCGGTCCCTGGCCGCCGCTCCCGGGCTGCGGGCCGCCTTCGGCACCGCCGGACGCGCCACCGTCGAGGGCCGCACCTGGGCGGCCGTCGGCGACCGGCTCATCGGGCACTACACCAAGGTGCTCGCCGGGCGCCGGACGGCGGTGGCGGCATGAGCGGCTCCCGCCCCGGCAGCGGCCGCCAGGCGCTGCGGATCGTCCGGCTCGCCAACTTCGTCGCCCCCTCCTCCGGCGGACTGCGCACCGCGCTGCGCGAACTCGGCAAGGGCTTCAAGGCCGCCGGACACGAACCCGTCCTCGTCATCCCCGGAGAGCGCGCCGGCGACCACGAGACCGAGCAGGGCCGGGTGATCACACTCCCCGGGCCGCTGCTGCCCGGCACCGGCGGCTACCGCGTCCTCGCCGACAAACGGCGGGTGGCCCGGCTCCTGGAGGAACTCGCGCCGGACCGGCTGGAGGTGTCCGACCGCACGACCCTGAGGTGGACCGGCAGGTGGGCGCGGCGCGCCCGGGTCCCGTCCGTGATGGTCTCCCACGAGACGGCCGACGGGGTGCTGCGCACCTGGGGTGTGCCCGAGGGAGCCGCCCGGCGCGCCGCCGACGCCCTCAACGTCCGCACGGCCCACACCTACTCGCGCGTGGTGTGCACCACCGAGTTCGCCGAGCGCGAGTTCGTGCGGATCGGCGCCCGCAACGTCGTCCGGGCCCCGCTCGGCGTCGACCTGGCGCAGCGGCACCCGGCGCTGCACGACCCGGAGCTGCGCGCCCGGTACGCGCGTGCGGGCGAGACGCTGCTCGTGATGTGCTCGCGGCTGTCCGTGGAGAAGCGGCCCGGCACGGCGCTCGACGCCCTGGAGGCGTTGCGGCGGCGGGGGCGGCGGGCCGTGCTGGTGGTGGCCGGGGACGGTCCGCTGCGCGCCCGGCTCGAACACCGGGCACGCGAGAGCGGACTGCCGGTCACCTTCCTCGGGCACGTCTCCGACCGGGGGCTGCTCGGCGCACTCCAGGCCTCCGCCGACCTGGCCCTGGCGCCGGGGCCCGCCGAGACCTTCGGGCTCGCCGCGCTGGAGGCGATGGCCTGCGGCACGCCCGTGGTGGCGAGCGCCTCGTCCGCGCTGTCGGAGGTGATCGGCTCCGCCGGAGCCGTCGCCGCGGACCACGGGGCGGCCTTCGCGGACGCCGTCGACCAGGTGCTGGAGCACTTGGAGGCGGACCGGCGCGAGGTGGCACGCGCGCGTGCGGAGTGCTTCGGCTGGGACGCGGCGGTCGACGCGTTCCTCACGGCGCACGACGCGGCCGTCCCGGTGCGTCCGGTGCCTCCGGTGCGGCCGTTCGTGCCCGGGGGTGTGACATGAGACCCCGGCGGTCGGATCAGCTTCCGGGGCGTGAGGGACCTGCCTGGGATCAGGGGCCTGCGCGGGGCGGAATACCTCTGTCGTGTGAGGGGCGTTCGCTGTGCGGGGCGCCTTCGTGGGGTGAGACGCGTTCGCGGTGCGGGACGCGTTCGCGGTGCGGGACGCCTTCGCGGGGTGAGACGCCCGCGCGGTGCGGCACGCCTTCGCGGGGCGGGGCGCCGCTGCGGTTCGTGGCCCTCGGGGACTCGCTCACCGAGGGCGTGGGGGATCCCGTCGGCGACGGGGCGTGGCGCGGCTGGGCCGCGCTGCTCGCGGACGGGCTGGCCGAGGAGCCCGTCGCATTCACCAACCTCGCGGTGAGCGGCTCACAGACCCGGGACGTGCTGGAGCGGCAGCTGCCCGCCGCGCTGGAGCTGCGGCCGGACCTCGTGTCCGTCGTCGTCGGCGTCAACGACACCCTGCGCTGCACCTTCGACATACGGGCCGTGGCCGCCCGGCTCGACCGGGTGTACGCGGCCTGCACCGGGCAGGGAGCGGTCCTGCTCACCGCCTGCCTGCCCGACCCGGGCACGATGCTCGGCCTGCCGGGGGCCCTCGCCCACCCGCTGGCCCGGCGGCAACGGGCCGTGAACACGGTGGTGCACGCCCTGTCCGAGCGGTACGAGGCGCTGCACCTGCACGCGTGCGAGGGCGACTGGACCACCGACCGTGCCTTGTGGAGCGCGGACCGGCTGCACCCCGCCGAACGCGGGCACCGCCAACTCGCCCTGCGCTTCCACGCGCTGCTCGCCGCGCGCGGCCTCGCCACGGGTCCCGCCCCCTCGCCCGAGCCCGAGTCCCCCCTCCCGACGACCTCCGCGAGCCTGTGGTGGCTGGCCACGGCCGGCACCGGCTGGGTGGCGCGCCGCTGCACCGACCTGGTGCCGCAGCTCCTGACCCTGGCCGCCGACGAACTCCGGCACCGTGCCCGGGGCACAAGCGCCCGGCTCGACCTGAGGGCCTCGGCCGCGGTGTCCGCCGCGCTCGCCGCCCTGTCGGTGCCGGGGCAGGTGGACGCGGCCTGACGGGGGCTGTCCCGGTGCGTGCCTACCGGCGGCGAACCGCCACGAAGCGCACCGGCGTGCCGGGGACCGCCTGGGCGGCGGCCGCGAGGTCGGCGGCGCGGACCACGGCGATCACCGGGTAGCCCCCGGTCGTCGGATGGTCGGCGAGGAACACCACCGGCCTGCCGTCCGGCGGGACCTGTACGGCGCCCAGCACCATGCCCTCACTGGGCAGTTCGCCCGGCCGGGCCCGGTCCAGGGCGGGTCCCTCCGTGCGCAGCCCGATGCGGTTGCTCGCGGAGGACACACGGTAGGCACGGGAGAGGAAGGTGTGTACGGCCTCCGGCGTGAACCAGCCGTCGCGCGGACCGGGCGTCACCCGCAGGACCAGCTCGGCCGGTGGCGCCGGCTGCGGGGCCACGTCCACGCGCGCGTGCACGCCGGACGGCCGTCCCAGGGGCAGCACCGTGCCGACCGCGAGAGGGGCCGGACCGAGCCCCGACAGCAGGTCCGTCGACCTGCTGCCCAGCACCGGCTCGACCGTGACGCCTCCGGAGACCCCCAGATAGGCGCGGACGCCCGACACGGCGGGTCCGACGTCCAGCAGCGCCCCCGCGGGCACCCGCACCGGCGCACCCCAGGCGACGGGGCGCCCGTCCACCGTGACCCGGCAGGGCGCGCCCGCCACCGCCACCGTGACGGTCGAACGGGGGCGCACGGCACAGCCGTCGAGGGTCGTCTCCAGCACGGCCGCCCCGGGCGGATTCCCGACGAGCCGGTTGGCGAGGTCCGCGGCGGGCCGGTCCAGCGCCCCGGAGCGGGGCACGCCGAGGTGGGCATGGCCGGGGCGGCCCGCGTCCTGCACGGTCGTGAGGGCCCCGGGCCGGACGACGGCGAGCGCACGGTCCGTCATGACCCCGCCCCGGGGACGAACCGCACGCGCGTGCCGGGCGACAGCAGCGCGGCCGGTACGCGCGCGTGGTCCCACAGCACCACGTCCGTCGTGCCGATCAGCTGCCAGCCGCCCGGCGACGAGCGCGGGTACACGCCGGTGTACGGACCCGCCAGGGCGACCGACCCCGCGGGGACGGCCGTGCGGGGAGTCGCCCGGCGCGGGACGTCGTAGCGGGAGGGGAGCCCGGTGAGGTAGCCGAAGCCGGGGGCGAAGCCGCAGAAGGCGACGCGGAACTCGGTCGCGCCGTGGATGCGGGCGACCTCCCGCTCCGGCACGCCCCAGTGGCCGGCGACGTCGGCCAGGTCCGGTCCGTCGTAGCGCACCGGGATCTCCACGACCTCACCCGCGCGCGGGGGAGTGGGCGGCAGCTCGGCGGCGGCCAGTTCGGCGGCCAGCCGGGCGGGGGCGTCCAGGCCGTCGAGGAGGACCGTGCGGGCCGCCGGGACGATCTCACGGGCCGCGAGAGTTCCCTCCGCGCGGCGCCGCAGCAGCTCCGCGTGCAGGGCCTGGGCCTCGTCGTCCGAGGAGACCTCGACGAGCAGGGCGTCCTCGCCGACGGGCAGCACCCTCATGCGAAGGCCTCCACCCGGACCCCCGAGGCCTCCAGCCGCTCGCGCACCCGGCGCGCGAGCTCCACCGCGCCCGGGGTGTCGCCGTGCAGGCACAGCGAACGCGCGCGGACCTCGACCCGGGTTCCCGAGCGGGAGACGACCTCGCCGGAACGGGCCAGGCCCAGGGAGCGTTCCACGACGGCGTCCGGGTCGGTGACGACCGCGCCCTCCAGGGTGCGCGGCACCAGGGTGCCCTCGTCGGTGTACGCCCGGTCCGCGAACGCCTCGGTGACGACCGGCAGTCCGGCCTTCCCGGCCAGCTCCAGCAGGCGCGAGCCGGGCAGTCCGAGGACGGGAAGCGCGGCGTCCGCCAGGAGCACGCCGTCGACGACCGCGGCGGCCTGTTCCTCGTCGCGCACGACCCGGTTGTAGAGCGCGCCGTGCGGTTTGACGTAGGCGACGCGGGCGCCCGCGGCGCGCGCGAAGACCTCCAACGCGCCGATCTGGTAGGCCACTTCCGCCGCCAGCTCGGCGGGCGGCACGTCCATCGCGCGCCGCCCGAATCCGGCCAGGTCCCGGTAGGAGACCTGGGCGCCGATCCGGACCCCGCGCCCGGCCGCCAGCTCGCACACCCGGCGCATGGTGGCGGCGTCCCCGGCGTGGAAGCCGCACGCCACGTTGGCGCTGGTGACGACGGACAGCAGCTGTTCGTCGTCGGTGAGGCGCCAGCGGCCGAAGCCCTCGCCGAGGTCGGCGTTCAGGTCGATCGAGGTCATGTGTGGTGTCTCCGGTCAGGCCACGCGGTACTGCTCGTCGCGGGCGTCGGTGAGGAACATCTGCCCCGGGGCGTGGGTGAGGGCGAACGGCGGACGGGAGGCCGTCACGGCAGCCTGCGGGGTCACTCCGCAGGCCCAGAAGACCGGGATGTCGTCCGGCTCGGCGTCCACCGGGTCCCCGAAGTCGGGGCGGCCGAGGTCGTCGATGCCGAGGCCCGCGGGATCCCCGCAGTGCACGGGGCTGCCGTGCACCGCCGGCAGCAGACTGCTCTCCCGGATCGCCGCGGCCAGATGCCGGGGCGGCACCGGCCGCATGGACACCACCAGCGGTCCGTGCAGCCGCCCCGCCGGCCGGCACTGGCGGCTCGTCACGTACATCGGGACGTTGCGGCCCTGCTCGACGTGGCGGATCGGCACGCCCGCCTCGCCGAGGGCCCATTCGAAGGTGAAGCTGCACCCGATGAGGAACGACACCAGGTCGTCCCGCCAGTACGCGCGCACGTCCGTCGGCTCGTCCACCAGCTCGCCGTCCCGCCACACCCGGTAGCGCGGCAGGTCGGTGCGCAGGTCCGCGCCGCCCGCCAGCACGGTGCTCCAGGAGCCCGCGTCCGTGACGTCGAGGACCGGGCAGGGCTTGGGGTTGCGCTGGCAGAACAGCAGCATGTCGTAGGCCCAGTCGGCGGGGACCGAGATCAGGTTGGCCTGGGTGTGGCCCGCCGCGACCCCGGCCGTGGGGCCCGTCAGGCCGTCCCGGAAGCGGGCCCGGGCCGTGGCGGGGCTCCACGCGTGTGCCCGCTCGTCGACCAGGACGACGGGACGGTCCTCCGTCCCGGCGCTCGTGGGGTTCATGCGAGCTCCTTCCCGCGCGTCTCCGGCAGCCCGAGCAGTGCCAGCGCCGCGATGCCGTAGCCGATCGCTCCGAAGACCAGTGCGCCGCCGACGCCCCAGCTGTCGGCCAGGAACCCGACCGTCGTCGGGAACACGGCACCCACCGCGCGGCCGGTGTTGTACGTGAAGCCCTGCCCCGTCCCGCGCACCGCCGTCGGGTACAGCTCGCTCAGGTAGGACCCGAAGCCGCTGAAGATGGCCGACATGCAGAACCCGAGCGGGAACCCGAGCACCAGCAGCAGGGTGTTGGCGCCGCTCGGGATGTTCGCGTACGCCAGGATGCACAGCGCCGACAGCAGGGCGAAGAGCCAGATGTTGCGCCGCCGGCCCAGCTTGTCGGTGAGGTAGCCGCCGGTCAGGTAACCGATGAAGGCGCCCGATATGAGGAACGTCAGATAGCCGCCGGTGCCGACGACCGACAGGTCGCGCTCGGACTTCAGATACGTCGGCACCCAGGTGGCCAGCGTGTAGTAGCCGCCCTGGACGCCGGTCGAGAGCAGTCCCGCGAACAGGGTGATCCGCAGCAGTCCGGGCTTGAAGATCGCCGTGAACGAGCCCTTGTCGGCGCTCTGTTCACGCGCCGCGGCCGCCTCGGGAGCATCGTGCACACTGCGCCGCAGCCAGATGACGAGCAGCGCGGGCAGCGCCCCGGTCCAGAACATGATGCGCCAGGCGAGGTCGTCGCCGGCCACGGAGAAGACCAGGGTGTAGACGATGACCGCCAGGCCCCAGCCGACGGCCCAGGAGCTCTGGATCGCCCCGAGCGTGCGCCCCCGGTTCCTGGCACTCGCGTACTCGGCGACCAGGATCGCGCCGACCGCCCACTCGCCGCCGAAGCCGAGGCCCTGCAGCGCGCGGAAGACCAGCAGTGTCTCGTAGTTGGGCGCGAAGCCGCAGGCGACGGTGAACACCGCGTAGGTGATCACCGTGACCATCAGGGCCCGCACCCGCCCGACACGGTCCGCGAGCACGCCCGCGAGAGCGCCGCCGACCGCGGAGACCACCAGCGTGACCGTGGTGAACAGACCGGTCTGGCCGCTGTTCAGACCGAAGTAGGCGGACAGCGCGACCATGCTGAGCGGCAGCGTGAAGTAGTCGTACGAGTCCAGGGCATAGCCGCCGAAGGCACCGGCGAAGGCGCGGCGGCCGCGCGGGCCCAGGGCGCGCAGCCAGCCGAACGCCCCGTCGTCCGGGGTGTGTTCGGAGGTCGCGGGGCGTGTGTCGTCGGTCAGGGCCTCACGTGGAGGGGTCGTGCTCATGGGCACCTCGCAGAGGGAGGATGGAGGGTGCTTCGGGGTGAGCCGTGCCGTACGGAGGCGGCCGGGACCGTGGAGGAGAACGGCCCGCCGCCGCGACGCTGTGCGTAGCACCGTAGAGGATTGTTCAACGATCCCTCAATACCCATGTTGGTTCGTTCTTGTGATCTGCGATTGAATTCCGGCATGGCAGAGCAGCTGAAGGACCTCGCCGACGACCGGGCTCTCCTCGGGCGCACCAGCACCGCGGAACGGGTCTCGGACATCCTCAGGAGCCGGATCGCCGAGGGCTACTTCCCGCCCGGCACGCGCCTGTCGGAGGACAGCATCGGCGGCGCGCTCGGCGTCTCGCGCAACACGCTGCGCGAGGCGTTCCGGCTGCTCACGCACGAGCGCCTGCTCGTCCACGAACTGAACCGGGGCGTCTTCGTCCGGGTCCTGACCGTGGAGGACGTCGAGGACATCTACCGCACCCGGCGGCTCGTCGAGTGCGCCGTCGTCCGGGGTCTCGGAGAGCCGCCGTACGGCCTGGAGGGGCTCGCCGGGGCGGTCGAAGAGGGGCGCCGTGCGGCCCGGGAAGGTGACTGGAAGGCGGTGGGTACCGCGAACATCCACTTCCACCGGGAACTGGTCGCCCTCGCCGCGAGCGAGCGCACCGCCGAGCTGATGCGCAGCGTCTTCGCCGAACTGCGGCTCGCCTTCCACGTGGTGGACGAGCCGCAACGACTGCACGAACCGTACATCGCGCGAAATGTCGCGATTCTGGAGGCGCTTCAAAGTGGCGACCGCGAGGAGGCCGAGCGCCTGCTCGCCGGCTATCTCGACGACTCGCTGGAGCGCGTGGTCGAGGTCTACCGGCGGCGGGTCGGCGAGGACGGCTGAGGGCCGGGGCCCAGGGGCGCCCCGCCGCGGGGCGCGGCTCAGCGGGGCGCACCCGCGTCGTTTGGGCGGTTGTCAGACCCAGGACCTAGTCTGTGCACCGTGACTTCGCCTGCATCCACGGACAGCGTTCCGCCCCAGCTCAGCGCGGGGCCGCGCCCCGCCCCGGGGCCGGCCGCCGACGAGGGCCTGGCGCGGCGCCTGCGCGCGCTCGCCTGCACCGCGCCGCTGCACGACCTGGACGCGCGCAAGGCCAATCTGGCCGGCGAGTACTCGGTGTACGGCATGGCGGAGGTGGCCCTCTCGGCCATCGACCTGGTCACCCTGAACATGGACTTCGACACGGGCGCGGACCACGACCAGATCGTCGCCCGCCTCATCCCGCGCATCGCCGCCCAGGCACCGCAGCGCCCCGCCGCCGAGCACGAACGCGTGGCCCGCTGGGTCCTGGAGAACCTGATCAACGTCGGCAGCGTCGACCGCGGCTTCCGCGCGGTCTACGGCACATTCGGCGCGGACGGCACCTATGTGCGCCGTGACTACGACTTCAAACTGCTCGAGGAGGTCCCCGGCCCCGGCGGCACGGTCTACCTCCGCACGACGGACGAGGCGGTCAACGTCCTCGTCGGCGCCCTCGACACGGACGTCACCAGCGCGCAGATCGCCGCCGAGGTCAAGCTGGAGGTGCTGATCATCCGCGGCCGGCTCGCCGACGCCCAGCTCGCCGCCGAACAGGCCCGCTACCGCACCGTGCAGTACTCGGAAACCCTGCGCCGCGCCCTGGACGCGACCCGGCGCAACGTACGCGCGGTGGACTGGCTCTCGGCCGTGCCCGACATGATCGCCGAGGCCCTGGAGCACGTGGCCGACCGCTACCGCCACGAGAACGCGATCCTCACCAACATCCGCAAGGCGCGCGACGAGTCCGAGGACCCCGAGCACAAGCGCCGCACCGCCGAGCTGGTCGACATCGTCAAGGACTGCATCCGCCGGCACACCCAGTTGCAGTCCCGGCTGCTGGAGGCCGGACCGCTGTTCCGCGCCGAGCAGGACCGGCAGGCCTTCGCCACCCCGATGACGACCTCGGGCATAGACCTCTACGGGCACCTCGTCTCGCCCGTGCTCCCGCTGCCGCTGGAGCAGGCCGTGCGGGTCACCGACGCCTACTTCGGCCGCGGCACCGGGCTGCGCACGCCGGTCTCCGTCCGGGTCGGCGACCTGGTCGACGTACTGCTGACACCGCCCGTGGAGCGCGAGCACCTGGGTGCGGAGATGCCCGAGCCCGACCTGATCGCCACACCGGACGACAGCCGGTTCAGCGAGGAGCAGCTGGCGGCCGCGCAGGAGCTGCTCGACCTGCCGGCGGACGCGCCGCGCCGCCTGTCGGGGCTGCTGGCACAAGCCCGGCGGCAGGACCCGGAGCTGCCGTACCTGGTGGCCCTGCTGGCAGTGCACGCCGCCAGCCCGCCGGTCGGTACGGCCTACCGGCAGGGCGAGCAGAAGCTGCTGTTCGCCGTGGACGACGGGACCGAGCTCGACGACCCGGAGTTCGGCGGGGCCGACCTCATCGTCGGGACGGCACTGCTGGACGCGGCGGGGATGGCGGCGGACAGGACGGAGGCCGCGTGATGTTTCCCCCGCTGTCCGGCCGCGACGCCCTCGTGGCCGGTCGCGCAGTGCCCCGCGCCCCTGAGGGCGCCCGCAATCCCGTCTACGAGGTCAAGGAGTTCACGCCGTGAGCGAGCACGTCGAGTGGGGCGACGCGGACAGCCCGGGCCCGGCGGTCACCACCGCCGCCGTCACGCCCGCCGACGCCGCCGACGCGGCTCGGCTCGTGTCGTTCGGGCTGCAGCCCAAACTGCAGCCCGCCCGCGACCAGGAGTACGCGGACCTGCTCCGCCGGTACCGCGAGGACCCGCCGTTCGCGCGGCTCGCGGACGCCGTGGCGACCGGGCTCGGCCTGATCGTGCTGGAGGTCTCCCCGCGCGCGGGCATGGCCGTGACCGCCGCCGAGGACTCGGTGTTCGCCGTCCGCATGGGCGACTACGCGCGTCGTACGTCCGCCGACGGCGGCGACCGGTTCCTGCACGGGCTCGCCCATCTCGCCGTCGCCGCCATGGCGTTCCCCCGCCCCGAGGACCTCGCCGACGACGGCTACATCGGCCGGGTCACGGTCAACGGCGTCGACGCCTTCGTCCGCCAGGCCTGCCACCGGCTGGAGGAACGCGCCGAGGAGCAGGGCGAGAACACCGACCCCGCCACCGACGCCCCCGGTCTCGAGGCCGCCTGGCGGATCTGGGTGCGGCGCAGCGCGACCGGCGCCACCAAGGACGCCCGCCGCCTGGCCGGTTCCACCACCGGCATCGTCGCCAAGGCCGCCGCGTTCCTCACCGAGTCCGGCTTCCTGCAGCGCACCGGTGACGACCACGGCGGCACGTACCGCACGACCGCGCGCTACCAGCTCCAGGTCCGCGACATGGCCGGCAGCGCCGCCCTGGCCGAGCTGCTGGAGCTGGGCGTCGTCCCGGTCACCGACGGCACTCCGACGCTGCTGCCCCCCGAGGAGAGCGACGACCTGGAACTGGTCGCCGACGCCGGGCTGCCGTTCCACTCCTCCTGACCCCCCCACTTCCTGACCCCCCCACTTCACGAAGACTTACGAGAGTCCGCCATGTACGAGCTGTCCCGGGTCCGCCTCTACTCGATCGGTCCCGCCGGTGCGCGCTACGCCGACACCGTGCTTGACCTGCGGGGCGTGGGCGAGGTCGTGCCCGACCCCGCGCCCACGCAGGCGGAGTTCTTCGAGGACGAGCCGGTCGGCCCGCCGCGCCGGCCCGCACCCGCGGGCGTGCTCTTCCTGGAGAACGGCGGCGGCAAGTCGGTGCTGCTCAAGCTGATCTTCTCCGTGATGCTCCCGGGCCACCGCAACACCCTCGGCGGCGCCAGCTCCGGCGTGCTGCGCAAGTTCCTGCTCGCCGACGACTGCGGACACGTCGCCCTGGAGTGGCAGCACGTGCTGACCGGCGAGTGCGTCGTCGTCGGCAAGGTCAGCGAGTGGCGCGGACGGCAGGTCTCCAACGACCCGCGCAAGTTCGCCGAGGCCTGGTACTCCTTCCGCCCCGGCCCCGGGCTGAGCCTCGACAGCCTCCCCGTGGCCGAGGCCACCGCCGTACGGGCCCCGGCCGAGGGCCAGTCCAGTGCCCGTGGGCGGCGCCGCACCATGAAGGGCTTCCGCGACGCCCTCACGGAGGCGGGCAAGACCTACCCGCACCTGGAGGTGCACTGGGAGGACATCCACGACCGCTGGATCGAGCACCTCGGCGACCTCGGCCTCGACCCCGAACTCTTCCGCTACCAGCGCGAGATGAACGCCGACGAGGGCGAGGCGGCCGGCCTCTTCGCCGTCAAGAAGGACTCCGACTTCACCGACCTGCTGCTGCGTGCCGTCACCGACACCCGGGACACCGACGGGCTCGCCGACCTGGTCAGCGGCTTCGGCAACAAGCTGGGCCGGCGCGCCGAGCTGATCGCCGAACGCGACTTCACGGCCGGGTCCGTCGACCTCCTCGGTCGGATCGTCGAGGCCGCCGAGACCCGCTCACGCGCGCGGGACATCCACGCCGCGGCCGAACGCCGTACCCGGAACCTCGCGCGCAGGTTGTCCGCGCGCGGCGTGCGGGAGCGGGTCCGGGCCGCCGACCTCGCCCAGCGGGTCACCGCCGCCGCGTACGCCGTCACCCACGCCGAGGCGGCCCGCGAGCGCAGCGCCCTCATCTCGGCCGAGCTCGCCTACCGGCACGCCTCACTGGCGCTCGCCGGAGCCGAGAAGTCCGCCGCCGCGCAGAAGCGCGAGCTCGCCGACGCCCGCACCCTGCACTCGGCGTGGCAGGCCGCCGAGGCCGTACTGCGCCACCGCGCCGCCTCCGACCGCGTCACCCGCGTCTCCGCCGCCATCCAGGAGGCCGAGCGCGATGCCGCGCCCGCCCTGGCCGCCCGCTCCAGGGCCGCCGTCGACCTCGTGCGGGCCCTGCACGCGGCCGCGGAGAAGGCGGAGAGCCACGCCAACGAGGAGGAGGAGCGCTCCGCCGCCCTCCAGGAGGTCAGCGACGCCGCCTACCGGGACTCCACCGCCGCCGCCACGCAGGCCCAGCGAGCCCGCAGCGAGATCGGCCACCTCCGGCAGCGCCTCGCCGAGGTCGAGCAGGAGACCGCAGAAGCGGTCCGCGCCGGCTGGCTCGACGACTCCGCCCCCGACGCCGACCCGGCCCGCGCGGCCCTGGCCGCCAGCGACGCCGAGAAGTCCGCCGTCGCCGCCTGGGACGCGGCCCGCGAGGCGTCCCGCCGCGCCACGGAGCAGGCCAGGGAAGCCGCTTCCGCCGAGTCCCGCGCGGAACTGACCGCGGCCCGCGCCGCCGACGCGGCCACGGCCGCGGAGCGGTCGTACCAGGCCGAGCGCCGCACCGCCGAGGCGCTGGCAGGGGAGGAGCGGCTGGCGGAACTGCTCGGCCTGACCCCGCAGACCCGCCCGGGCATCCCGCAGCCCCGCCACGACACGGACCGTGAGGCCACCGCCCAGCCGGCCACCGGCGAGCAGGGGCTCACCGCCGAGGAACTCGACCGCTTCGCCGACGAACTGCGCGACCTGCTCGACGACGCCGTCTCCTCCGCCGAACGGCAGCTGTTCGATCTGCGCACGGCCGCCGCCGACGACTCCCGGATCCTCGGCGCCCTCGGCGACGGGGGACTGCTGCCGCCCGGCCCGGACGTGCTGGCCACGGTCGAGTTCCTCGGCGAGCACGGCATTCCCGCGCTGCCCGGCTGGCGCTATCTCGCCCAGGCCGTCGACCCGGCCGACCACGCGCGCGTGCTCGCCGCCCGGCCCGAGCTGGTCGACGGCGTGATCATCACCGACCCGGACTCCCACGCGCGCGCCCGGGAGGCCCTGGGCGACGCGGCGCTGCTGCCCCGCTCCGCCGTGGCGGTCGGCACCGCCGCCGCCCTGCTCGCCCCGACCCCGGCCCCGGACACCGACAGCGGCGACGTGTTCCTCGTCCCGCCGAACCCGGCCATGCACGACGAGCACGCCGCCGACGAGGAGCGGCAGGCACTGCGCGCCCGGGCCACCGAGCGGGACGAGGAGATCCGCACCCTCGCCGCCCGGCTCGGCAAGGACCGCGAACTGGCCGCCCGGCTCGCCTCCTGGCGCACCGGCTGCCCCGCCGGCCGGCTGACGGAACTGGCCCGCACGGCTCACGACGCCCGCGACTTCGCCGAGGAGTCGGAGGCCGAACTGGCCGAGGCCCGGACCGCCCGGGCCGAGGC